>NZ_JBHXTE010000005.1:0-247533 GCF_042677545.1 Streptomyces sp. NPDC127108
GGCCCGCACTCTCATGTCCCGGGACTGCTACTGCTTGCGGTAGACGGACACCGCGTCCCTGCTGTCGTAGTGGAACGGCTCCTTGCGCCAGCCGCCCCAGCGGTCCTCCAGTTCCAGACCGCCCAGGCGGGCCATCAGGTCCTGCTCCGACGGCCAGACGAAGCGCATGGTCGCCGCGATGATCTTGTTGCCCTTCTCGCTCATGATGACGTCGGTGCGCTTGACCATCTGCGTCGTCGGGTCGACGTGGTTCATCTCGAACCAGGCGAGGCGCGGGTGCCCGGCGAGGCGCCCCGAGATGCGGAACGGCTCGGTCATGCCGTAGTCGTTCTGCCGCCCGCGCTGGTAGTACGTCATGTCGGGCACGATGTTCTGGACGACGAGCCGCCCGCCGGGCTTGAGCCGCTTGGCGCTGTTGGCGAGGCAGCGTGCCTGCTCGTCCTGGTCGGGCAGGACGAAGAGCGTGGCCAGGGCGATGAAGACGACGTCGTACTCCTCCTCGACGTCGACATCGGCGAAGTTGCCCTCGAAGGCCTCGATCTGGTCCCCGCCGGGCTTCTCCTTCAGCTTCTGCAGCATCTTCGGCGAGGCGTCGATGCCGGCCACCCGCACGCCGCGCTGCGCCAGCGGCAGCGCCACACGGCCGGTGCCGATGCCCAGTTCAAGTGCCGAGCCGTCCTTGGCGAGCGCCGCGAGGAAGTCCGCGGCCTCCTCCGCGTCGTCGCGGCTGTCGTCGGGCGTCCAGCTGTCCCAGATGTCGGCGTAGCGGTCCCACTCCTCCGCCGCCTCTTCCTGCCACTGCTTGCTGGTCTTGCGACCGGTGTGCTGACTGGCCATCTCGTCACTCACCTCTCATCACGTGGAAAGATCCCGTTGTCATGCCGTGGCCACGGAAGGTCATCCCATGGCCTTGGCGAAGCCGGACTCGGGCAGCCGGCCCGACTTCACATCGGTGAGCGCGCCGTCGAGCGCGCCGGCTATCTCCGCCACGTCGTCCTCGGTGATGACGAGCGGCGGCATCAGCATCAGGTTCGGCACCACGCGCAGGCTGGAGCTGAGCACGCCCCGGGCCTCCAGGGCCATGCGCAGCTTGTTGACCTTGCCGGGCGACCACGACGGCCCGCCGGGCTCGCCGAGCTCCAGGCCGCAGAAGAGGCCGAGGCAGCGGAAGCCGGTGAGTTCGGGGTGCTGGGCCTGGAGCTTGCCCAGGGCGGCGAGGAGGTCCGACTCGCGGCGGCGCACGTTCTCCAGGACGCCGTCCTCGGTGAGGGCGCCGATCACCGCGAGGGCCGCCGCCGCGGCCACCGCGTGACCGTCGTTGGTCGAGCCGACGCTGAGCGCGGTGTCGCCCGTGGTGCGCTCGTGCAGCTGCTCGTAGAGGCGGTCGTGGATGGCGACGGCCGACATCGGGACGTACCCCGAGGTGATGCCCTTGCCCAGGGTGATGATGTCGGGGGTGACGTCGGGCAGTTGGCCGGCGCGGGTGAAGTCGCCGACGCGGCCCATGCCGGTGACGACCTCGTCGAAGATCAGGTGGATGTCGTGCTCCCGGCAGAACCGGCCGAGGGAGCCCAGGTACTCGGGGGACAGGATGTGCCCGCCCTCGCCGACGACCGGCTCCACGATCACCGCGGTCACCCGCTCGGGGCCGAACTCCCTGATCAGCCGCTCCATGTCGCTGACGCCCGGCGTCGCGCCCACGGAGAACGGGCCCGGGGCGTGGTGCACCTCGGGGAGCATCGGGCCGGTCTGGTGGTGCAGGTAGGGAACGCCGGTCACCATGCCGGCGCCGGGGCCCTGCCCATGGAAGCCGTCCCACATGGCGAACACGGCCATGCGCTCGGGCTGTCCGGCCCGCAGCCGCAGGAAGCGGGAGAGCTGCAGGGCCATCTCGACGGCCTGGGCGCCGTTGCTGGCGAACCGGACGTGGTTGATGCCCTCGGGCAGATGGCCGACGAGGGCCTCGGCGCAGTCCACGGTGACCTGGGCGGGGCGTCCGTAGCCGTAGCTGTTGGCGAACGGCAGCCGGTCCACCTGCTGCTTGATGGCTTCCTTGACGCGCGTGTTGCCGTAGCCGAGCGTCACGTTCCACAGTCCGGAGCGGCCGTCCAGGTACCAGCGTCCGCCGGAGTCACGGACACGCACGCCGTCGGACTCGGCGAGCAGGTCGTCGGGGGACAGCGCCTTGAGGTACGGGCGCGGCACGCCGCTGTTCCACAGGGCGTAGTCAGCGGGGTCGATCACGATAGGTCCCTTTCTCTGCTGGGTGTGCGCTCGCTGGCGGTGGTCGGGGATTCGGGAGGGGGCGGGGGATCGGGATGAGGATCGGGATGGGGGTGGAGTGCGGGTGGGGTGGGTGGTGTCGGCGGTGCGGGTCGGCGCACGGGCGTCAGCCCGGTCCGAGCCCGAGCAGGCGGGCCGCGTTGCCGTACAGCCAGGCGTCCGTGACCTCGTCGCCGAGGCCGAGGTCGGCCACCTGCCGGGCGAGGACGGCTACCGGGTCGGCGTTGACCCAGGTCGCCGAGCCGAACAGGACCCGGCCACGCAGCGCGGTGCTGCCGTACAGGAGCAGTGGCTCCCAGCCCGATCCGGGGCGGGCCATCCACGGCGGCCGGTGGGATGAGATGTCGAGGTAGACGTGGCGGTGGCGCTGGGCGACGGAGATGAGGTCGAGCACCCAGGGCCAGGCCGCGTGCCCCGCCACGATGGGCAGGCCGGGGTGGCGCAGGGCGATCCAGTCGACGTTGCGGGGATGGCACAGCTCGGCGGCGTGCCGCGAGAAGTGGTGCCCGGTGTGCAGCCACAGCGGCATGCCGAGCTCCTGGGCCCTCGCGTAGACCGGGTCGTACGCCGCGTCGCGCGGGTCGACGCCCTGCCAGAACGGGGTCACCGCGAACCCGCGCATGCCGAGGTCGTGGCAGCGTTCCAGCTCCGCGACGGCCCGGGCGGGGTCGGTGAGGTCGATGCCCGCCCAGGCCTGCAGCCGGTCGGGAGCCTTGGCGGCGACGGCGGCGACGCGGCTGTTGACGTCGTCCCCGTCGGCCGTGTCGCCGCCGCAGCTCATCAGGACCTGGTGGACGACGCCGTTGTCGTCCATGGTCGAGAGCAGTGCCTCGGTGTCCACGCGCTCCGGCCGGCCCGCGACGAGCAGGTCGACGGCGCCGTCCTGGTCGTCCGCGTCCAGGCGGGCCCGGAAGCGGGAGTGGTCGGCGCCGAAGACCGCCGTGGCGTGGCGGCCGAAGGCACGCAGATACGTCGGTGCGACCGCGCCGAGCCCGCGGAAGTACGTGCGCCAGCACTCCCGGTCCAGGGCCAGCGCGCACACGTCGACGACGCGGTGCGCGGCGGCCGGTTCAGCGGATGCGGTCACGGGTGACCTCGATCCCTGCGGCCACCCGGTCCCAGGTGTCGGGGGTGACGCCCTGCGCGCGCAGCGTCTCCTTGCGGACCTTGCCCGTCTCCGTCACGGGCAGTTCGGAAAGGACCCGCAGATAGCGCGGCACCATGAAGTGGGCCATGCGCGGCCGCAAGTGGGCGAGGAACTGCTCGGGGTCGAAGCGGACGCCGGACCGCAGCACGAGGGCGGCGAGTATCTCGTCCTCGGCCTGGTCGCTCGGCACCGCGACGGCCGCGGCCAGGGCGACGGCGGGGTGGCTGAGCAGTTCGGCCTCCACCTCGGCGGAGGAGACGTTCTCGCCCCGGCGCCTGATGGCGTCCTTGATGCGGTCCACGAAGAAGTAGTCGCCGCCCTGTTCGCGCAGCACGGCGTCCCCGGTGTGGAACCAGCCGTGCCGCCACGCCGCCGCGGTGGCCTCCGGCATGCCGTGGTAGCCGTGGAACAGCGACCACGGCCGGTCGGCGCGCAGCACCAGCTCGCCCGCCCTGCCGTCCGGTACGTCGATGCCGTGCTCGTCCACCACCCGGCACTGCACCCCGGGGCGCGGCCGACCGCAGCTGCCGGTGCGCTGCGGGTTGAGCGTGGACACCAGCGGCGCCGACGTCTCGGACATGTTGAACCCGGTGTAGACGTCCACGCCGAAGCGGCGGCCGAAGTCGAGGGCCTGGCGCGTCAGCGGGATCACGCAGGCGGCCCGCAGCGGATGGTCGGTGTCGCCCGGGCGGGGCGGCAGGCCGAGCAGGAAGTCGACCATGGCGCCGAGCAGGGTGCACATGGTGACCTCGTGGCGGCGGATCACCTCCCAGAACTCGCTCGTCCTGAAGCCCTCGGTGACGACGACCGAACCCCCGAAGAGGAGCATGCAGTAGGCCACTTCGGTGCCGCCGCCGTGGCACAGCGGCAGGTTGAGCAGGTACCGGTCGTGCTCGGTGATGTCGTCGTCGAGCAGCGCCGTCACCGTCGAGTAGTGGTGGACGTAGGAGACCAGGACGCCCTTGGACGGTCCCGTGGTGCCCGAGGTGTAGATCACCGCCATGGTGTCCCAGGGGGCGACCGGCCGCTCGGGCGGCACGAAGTCCTCCGGCCGCCCGCGCAGCGCCGACGGGCCGTGCACGCGCGGGGCGCCGGGCAGGGCGTCGGGCCACGGGTCGTCGGGGCCGCCGCCGAGGACGACGACCTCCTGGAGGTCGGCGCCGCCGGTGTGCTGGAGCCGGTCGACGAGCAGCGCGTGCGCGACCAGGACGCGGGCACCGGAGTTGGCGAGCACGTGCCCGAGCAGACCGCCCCGGTAGGCGGTGTTCACGGGGACGTGGACGGCGCCGAGGAGATTGACGCCGTACCAGACCCGCAGCGCGTCCCGGCCGTTGGGCAGCCAGCACAGCACGGTGTCGCCCTGCCGTACGCCGAGACGGTGCAGGGCGTCGGCGGTGGCGCGCGCGTCGTCGTAGGCCTGCCCGTACGTCCATTCCGTGCTGCCGCTGTCGTCGGCGGGGTCGTCGAAGACGGCGTACACGCGGTCGGGGTGTGCCTGGGCGCGGGCGGCGAGGAGGTCGCCCGTCACGCAGTGCGCGGCGTCGGGGACCCGGGGGTCCCCGGGCGGCAGGATCTCGACGAGGCGGTCGACCGCCGGCTCGCCGGGCTTCGTCGCCGCGGCCGGTCCCGGAGCGGTCGTGGTGCCGGTCATTCAGGGATCCCGGGCACGTCGACCATGTGGCCGCCGGAGGCGTCGTAGTGGCGCAGGGTCCGCAGGTACTGCTCCCAGTTGACCAGGGTCTGCGCGTTCCTGCTGACGGGGCGCACGGGGATCAGCGGGCCGATGCTGACCGCGGGCGGGCGGGTGACGGCCCACAGCACGACGTCGGCGATGTCCGCGGGGTCGAGGAGGTCCCTGACCTCCACGCCCAGGGTCTCGGGGTCCTGCGCCAGGTCGGTGCGCACCCAGCCGGGCAGCACCGCGATGGCGCGCACCCCCAGGTGCCGGTTCTCCAGGTCGATCTGGCCGGTGAGCGCGTTCAGCGCGCGTTTGGTGATGGAGTACGGGGCCGACCAGTCGGCCTGGAGCAGGCTGCCCTCGGAGCTGATGTTGACGATCCAGCCGTGGCCGCGTTCGCGCATGCCGGGCAGCACGGCGCGAGCCAGCAGGAACGGCACGTCCAGGTTGAGGTGGAAGGCCTGCCGCCAGTGCCGGGGGTGGGTGTCGTGGATGGGCCCGGTGCGAGCCAGGGCGGCGTTGTTCACCATGATGTCGATGGGTCCGAGGGCCCGTTCGGCGGCGGCCACCGTGTCCTTGGGGGCGCCGTCGGCCGCCAGGTCGGCGACGAGGGTGACGGCGGGCACTTCATGGCCCGCCACGTCCTGCTCCACGGCGGCGAGCTGTTCCCCCCGCCGGGCCACGAGCGCGACGGAGGCGCCCGCCTGGGCGAGCGAGCGGGCGATGCTCGCCCCGATCCCGGAGGAGGCACCCGCGACCAGCGCCACCTTGCCCTTGAGGGGCCTGTCGTCGGTCACCTGTGGTCTCCTTCCGGCACGGTGGGGTGGGGGCGCGGCACGGAGGGCGTCACTGCCGGGGTCCTTCCTCTAGGGGGTGCTCGGACGGGTCCAGGTGCGGCAGTCCGGCCAGGCAGTGGCCGCCGCCGTCCACGCGCAGCTTCGCTCCGGTCAGACCGGCCGCCGCGGGGCTGATGAGGTAGCAGACGAGCGCCGCGACCTCCGTGGGCTCGCTCATCCGGCCCGTGGGCACGAGCCGGTTGGTCGCGTCCAGGAACGCGGGGTTGGTGACGTCCGTCATCGGGGTGCGGACGAAGCCCGGGAGCACGCTGTTGGCCCGCACCTTGTACCGCGCCGCGGAGGTGGCGAAGTGGCTGGTGAACTGGGCGGTCGCGGCCTTGCTCAGGCCGTAGCTGGCCAGGTTCGCCACCGGTGCGCTCACCGCGGCGAGCGAGGAGACGACGGCCACCGCGCCGCCCCGGCGGGTCGCCGCCCAGTGCTTGAGCAGCGCGTCGCACGTACCGGCGTACGAAAGGGAGTTGAGGGCGAGGAGCCGTTGGCGGTTGTCGGAGTTGTCACCGGCGCCGTCGAAGGAGACGGCGCCCGCGGCATAGGCCAGGGCGTCGACTCCCCCGGTGCGCTCCCAGGCCTCGTGCACCAGGCCGGCCGCGCGCGCCGGGTCGGACAGGTCGGCGGTCACCACCCAGGCCCTGCGGCCGAGTTCACGGACCTCGGCGGCGAGTTTCTCCAGCTCGGGGCGGCGGCGGGCGACGAGGACGACGTCGGCGCCGCGGGCCGCGCTCTCCCGCGCGATGCCGGCGCCGATGCCGCTGCTGGCCCCTGTGACCATCACGACGCGTCCGTCGAGCCGGAACGGATCGGCTTCCTGGGTGTCGGCGGCGGCCTGGTCGGGGCGCGGCGGGCGCGCCGACGGCATGGGCACGATGCCCGCGTCGAGCCCGCCGTCGAGGGGCAGGGTCTCCCCCGCCACGCTGCCGAAGCCGCGGGATGCCAACAGGCGCAGCGCCGCGTCGAGTTCGGGCGGTGTGACGGGGCGGCGGGTGACCAGGTGACGGAGCAGTTCGCCCTCGGCCTCGGCGGTGAGCTCGTGCCCGAGGAACGGTGCGTAGCCGACGCGCACGGTGTTGGCGAGCACCCCCTGGGTGGCGCAGCGCTTGGCCAGGTGCTGCCACCAGGCGTGGTCGGCCGCCCGCTCCGCCGCGCACTCGGGCTCCGCGTCGTCGTGGACGTGCGGACCCGCGTCGGTGACCAGGACGGCACGGCCGTCGCCCCGGCGGGCCATGGCCTCGAGGACGCGGGCCACGTGCGCGCGGCGCAGCGACGCCGAGGTGCGGCTGCCGAGCGCTTCGTTGCCGAGGGCCACGACGCAGTACACGTCGGGGGGTTCGGGGGTGTCCGCGCCGTTGACGGCGGTGACGTGGAAGCCGAGGCGCTCCCAGGCCTCCTTGACCGCGCGGGTGTGGGTGGCTCCGGGTGTGGACTCCAGGAGGACGTGGCGGCCGACGGGGGCGAGGGACTCCGTCTCCAGGCGCGGCGCGGCGGCCGGCTCGGTCGTACCCTGTGCGGTCGTCGCCCCTCGGGCGGTCGTCCTCTGTGCGGTCGTCGTCCGCTGTTCAGTCATCGGATGCTCCCACGAGGATGGCGCTGGCGACGGAGCCGATCGTGTAGTTGAGGCTGAGGGCCAGGTCGACGCGCGCGGACCTGCCCTCCGTCCCGGACACCGGGTCGAAGGTGCACACCTCGGCGGGTTTCTCGCAGTTGGCGGTCGGGGCGATGTGGCCGTGGCCCATCATCTGGAGCGTCGCGGCCACCCCGATCACGCCGAGCGGCGCCCCGCTGTGGCCGAAAACGGCCTCCTGGACGGTGACGGGCAGCCTGGCCGTCCGCTCCCCGAAGATCGCGGGCATGATGTTGCCCTCCATGAGGTTGAAGGCCCGGTCGCCGGTCGCGGCGCCGTTGACGTAGTCGATCTCGTCCGGTGAGGCCAGACCCGCCATGCAGGAGCGCGCGGCGCGCACCGCCCCGGCGCCGTCGGTGTCGAGGGCCAGGTTCGGCTGGGCGTTGCGGGTGGTGGTCTGGCCGAGGATCCGGCCGTAGCTGCGCGCTCCCCGGCGCCGGGCGTGCTCGCGGCTCTCCAGGATCAGGGTGGCGGCGCCGTTGCCGTAGTTGAGGCCGGCGGCCCGCTCGTCGTAGGGGCGCATGGGTTCGTCGATGAGGGTGGCGGTCTGCGGTTCGGTCCCGAGGACCGAACGGGCCTCCAGTTCGGCGTACTGGCGCAGGCGGCTCTCGCGCCAGTAGTCGGCGCCGGTGACGACGGCGATGTCCGTCTCGCCCGCCGCGATCATGCGGGCCGCGTTGCCGATCAGTACGGCGGAGGAGGCGCATCCGCACGACAGCGTGTAGCTGGGCCCGGTGGCGCCCACGAGGCCCGCCTGGGTGGTCTCGACGTCCGACATCACCGCGTTGAGGACGTTGCGGAACAGCACGGAGCGGGCCTCGCGCGGGCTGATGTGGCGGGTGTCGGCGAGGAGCACCGGCAGATACGTGTCGACGATGGCGTCGGCCGTGGCGTTGCGGCCCGCGAGCACCGCGGCCTCGCGGAGCGCGCCCCTGCGCCAGTCGAGGGTGGCGTCCTCGCACGCCTCGAGCAGGGCGAGCAGCCCGTACAGATGGATGTCGGAGTACTTCGCGACGAAGCGCGGCGGTATCTCCGGCAGCCGGGCGACGACGGACTCCGGGTCGAGGGGCACGCTGCCGAAGTACGTGCCGTCGTCCTGTGCCAGGAACGATTCGCCGTGCGCGACGGCCGTCCAGAACTGCTCCGGTGTCTGCGTCGGCGCCCCGCGCCCCGGCAGACAGAAGCCCATGCCGGTGACGAGTGCGTCCCGGGGGCTCTTGGTCGTGGTCACCGCTCGGACCCCTTTGCTCGATTCGCCGAGTTCGCCCAGTTCGCTCGGTGCGCTCAGATCCGGTAGAGGAGGCTGCCCCAGCACCAGACCCCGCCGCCGATGGAGGGCGAGAGGACCAGGTCCCCGGACTTCACGACGCCGCGCTCCCGCAGCTCCGAGACCGTGGTGGGGATGGAGGCGCTGGAGACGTTGCCGCGGAAGGAGAGGTTGGTCAGGACGCGTGCCGGGTCCGCGCCGAGGTTGTGCTGGATGCCCTTGGCCAGCGGCTCGGTCCCGGAGTGCGGGATGAGCCAGTCGATGTCGCCGATGGTCAGCTTGTTGCGGCCGAGGATCTCCTCGACGGTGTCGGCGATGTGCGCGAGGGCGACGTCGTTGAGGTCCGGGTGGCTCTTGACCCAGCCCTTCTCCCCGCCCGCCGCGGACATGTTGGCGAGGCTGCCGTCGGTGTGGAACACCGAGTCGATCAGGCCGGGCGTGCCGCCGGGGGTCGCCTCCAGGACGACGGCACCGGCGCCGTCGGAGACGAGCATCGAGCCCTTGGAGCCGGGCCGCACCCGCCGGGTGACGCGCTCGGTGGTGGCCACCAGCGCCTTGCGGTAGCCGGTCGGTGAGGTCAGGAACGAGGCCGCGGTGTGCACGGCCTGGATGAACCCGGCGCAGGAGCCGCACACTTCGAAGGCCATGGAGCCCTTCATGCCGAGCTCCGCCGCGGTCAGCGCGCCCACCTCGTGGACGTAGTTGCGGTCCGTCCAGTGGCTGACGACCACCACGTCGATGTCGTCGGCGTCGACCCCGGCCTCTTCGAGGGCCTGCCGGGAGGCCGCCGCGGCCATGAAGACGGGGGTTTCGTGCTCACCTGCCCGGTAGCGGGTGCGGACGCCGACGCCGCCGATGACGCGGTCCTCCACGACGCTCGTCGTGGCGTCCTCCACGCCCTCGTTGTGTATTTCCTCGGAGCCGAAATAGTGGCCGAATCCGGTGAAACGTATTCCGGCGTCTTCCCAGATGCCGTGGTGGCCTGTCGTCATGGACGGAAAACTAGTGGCGTCGGCATTCGACTGCATCGGGCCTCCAGTACTCGATGATTCATTCCGCGGGTACTCGACGTACCCCACTCATGGGCGCGGTTCGCCCGGCCCTGCGGTTTCCGTCACGGCACCCAGCCGGGCGGCCCGCCGCCGTCGACCCGAATCACGGAACCGGTGACATAGGGGTTTTCCGCGGCGAAGCACACCGCGTCCGCTATCTCTTCCTCCGCGCCCCAACGGCCCAGCGGCACAAAGCGCTTCAGGCCGTCCATGTAGTGGGCGTGCCGCGGGAAGGCGGTGCTCTTCTCCCGCAGCGCCTCGCCGTCCATGACGCCCGGCGCGACGGCGGCCACCCGGATCCCGTAGGGGCCGAGTTCGTAGGACCAGGTGCGGGTCAGCGCCTCCACGCCCGCCTTCGCCGCGGTGTACGCGGACTGGCCGTAGGCGCCGGCCGCGAGACCGGACGAGACGTTGACGATGGCACCCGCGACCTGGTGTCGCACCATGCTGGCGGCGGCCTCGCGCCCGACGAGGAACACCCCCGTCAGGCACAGCCGCAGCGTCTTCTCCCAGTCGTCCAGGGGATGGGTGAGCAGCTCGGCGGGGCCCTCGTCCCGCGGTCTGCGCAGCAGGAGGCGGGAGAGGTTGCGGCCCGCGTTGTTCACGCACAGATGCAGCGGCTGGTCCGCCGTCAGCTCGGCGAAGACCTCCTTGACGGACTCCTCCGACGTGACGTCGGCGCGCACCGCCCGCAGGTCGAGGCCCTCGGCCTCGGCCATGGCCCGCACCTTCTCGAGGCGGCCCGGGTCGAGCCCCAGCACCGTGGTGCGCCACCCCCGCTCGGCCAGCATCCGGCCCACGGCCAGGCCCAGGCCCCGGGTGCCCCCGGTCACCAGCGCGTTCCTGGAATCGGACAAGACCGTTCACCTCTCGCTCTCGGGTTCAGCCGCGGTACGGCGCTTTCCGGCATCGCGTCTCACTGGTACGGCGATTCACGGGCACGGCGATTCCTGGTACGGCGGTTCACTGGTACCGGAAAACCATGGCGCCCCAGCTCAGACCGCGCCCGATACTGACGCCGAGGAGCAGTTCGCCGGGTTTCACCGTGCCGTCACGCACATATTCGGAGAGCGCGCTCGGCATGCCCACGCTGGAGGTGTTGCCGCGCCTCGGCAGGTTCAGGAGCATGCGTTCCCTGGGAATGCCGAGGCGGTCCGCCATCGGGTGCAGGAGATTGGTGTTGGCCTGATGGGGAATGCACCAGGAAATCTGTTCCGGTGTCAGGCCGTTGCGTTTGAGCACGGTCTGTCCGGCGTCGACGAGCATGTCCGGCGTGACCTCGGAGAGCACTCCCCCGCGCATCACCATCTTGTCGTTCTCGTCGATGTCGAAGGCGTCGTAGTAGCGGCCGTCGGCGCGCAGGACCACGTCGATCATCCCGCTGCGGGTGGGCAGTCCGTCGGCGCCGCCGCCCACGGACTCGCCGCGCCGCCAGACCGCCGCCGCGGCGCCCGCGCCGAACAGCGCGGAGTTCTTGAACCCGAAGTTCAGGATGGCGCGCGGGCTCTCGGCGCACACCACGAGGGCGGTCCTCGCGCCGGTCGTCGCGAGGAGGCCGCGGGCCACCACGCTCGCGTACAGGAACCCGGCGCAGGCCACCGCGGTCACGTCGAAGCAGAACGCGTCCCGGGCACCCAACTGCCGTTGCACCGGCAGGGAGATGTCCATGTAGTTGTTGCCGATCGAGGACGGGTTGGCGCGCGGCCGGGCGGTCGCGCTGGTGCCGACGATCACGTCCACGTCGGAGATGTCGAGGCCCGCGTCGTCGAGGGCCGCCCGCGCCGCCTTGACGCCCATCTCGGCGAACCGCTCCTCGGGTCCCGCCCAGTGGCGGGTCTCGACGCCCGTGTACTTGCGGATCCAGGCGTCGTCCACGTCGAGTCCCGGCAGCTGGGCGAAGTGGTCGTTGGTGACCGGCTCGCCGGGGAAGTAGTGGCCGACGCCGCTGAGCACGACCGGCGGACCGCCGTTGTCGAGCGGTGACTGGGTTTCGGACATGGGGGAGGTCCTTTCCTCGTCTTCCCGTCGTGTGCGTGCTGTCTCGTCTCGGAGCTGGAGCCTCGGAGCCGGAGTGTCGGAGGCCGGGGTCTCGGGGGCCGGAGTCTCAGAGCTGGAAGAGCAGGGCTCCCGAGAACCAGCCCGCGCCTGCCGCGGGCGACAGGATCACGTCGCCCTTGCGCAGTTCGCCGGACTCGGTGAACTCCGACAGCGCGCTCGGGATCGTCGCGCTGGTCGTCTGGCCGCGGGTGCGCAGGTTCGTCAGGACCATCGCGGGATCGACGCCGATGCGCCGGATGAGCTCCTCGCTGATCCGCGTCGATCCCGGGTGCGGCACCACCCAGTCCACGTCGGCCATCGTCATGTCGGCGCGCCGCAGCACCAGGTCCGTGGCCTCGCCCGCGGTCGCCGCCGCCACCTGCGCGATCGAGGGCAGGCTGACCGTCCAGCCGTCCTTGCCGCGGGCCTTGGAGACGCCCGCGTGCTCGCCGTAGCTGAGCACGACGGAGTCACGCAGCCGGGAGTCGTCCGGCGGCCCCGCCTCGATCACGGCCGCGCCCGCCCCGTCCCCGCCGACGTAACTGCCGCGCCGTCCGGGCTTGAGCCGCTGCGAGAACTGGTCGGAGCAGACCACGAGCGCGCGCCGCCACTGGTGGCTGGTCAGCATCGCCGCGGCCGTCTGCACGGAGTGCACGAAGCCGACGCAGGCCGCGCACACGTCGAAGGCGAGGGCCCGCCCGGCGCCGAGCCGCATGGCGATCCGGGGCGCGTCCTCGGGCGCGTACCGGCGTTGCGACCAGGAGGAGAAGACGACCAGGTCGAGGTCGTCGGCTTCGAGACCGGCGTTGCGCAGCGCGTGCCGGCCTGCCTCCACGGCCATGAACGGCACGGTCTCCGTGTCGTCGGACAGGTGCCGCCGCTCCACGCCGAGGTCGGGGCCGAGGACCGCCGCCTCCATCTCGGGCGCCTCGGGCAGGTCCGCCGGGATCTCCTCGCAGTGCCGCGGGAAGTAGTGCCCGAAGCCTCGGAAGGACAGGCCCTTGCCCATCCAGATTCCACCGCTCACACCGTGCTCCTCACCTGTAGAAACCCTGCGGGTCGAGACTGCGCAGCCAGGCGATCTCCGCCTCGGTGACCTCCGGTTCCGGGGTGCAGCCCGCGCTGCTCACGGGCCATCGGGTCAGGCTCGCCACCGCGTCCTCGGGCCGGTCGGGGCCGTCCCCGCCGGGCGGCAGCCAGGTGGCGAGCCGGAAGGGGCCGGGGGCACCCTCCGTGCCCTCCGTACGCCGGAACCGTCCGAAGTGGCTGACCACTTCGCGCACCCGGGCTCCGGGGCTCGTCACATAGGCGACGCGCTCGACGAACTTGCGCGGCGAGGCCGTGGAGAGGACCAGGCAGTCGGTGCTCGTGGCGATGTCGTTGGCGCCGCCGGAGCCGGTCAGCCAGCGGCCGTCGGCCAGCAGGCTGGTGTTGACGTTGCCGTCCGCGTCGACCTCACCGGCGGCGAGGACACCGAGGCAGCGCGGGTTCGCCGACACCATGCCGCCGAGGATCTCCGGGATGCCGCCGAGCTGCTGGGAGCGCGTCGCGTGCAGCTGGCTGAAGAGGAAGACGTCACCGGGCTCGGGATCCGTGGCGTAGAAGCCGAGTTCGGCGCAGACCGGCACCCGGATGCCCCGCTCGCGCAGCAGCGCGGCGGCCAGCCAGGCGGCCAGGTGGGACACGCCGATCCCGGCGAGCAGGGTGTCGTAGGCGCCGCTCGTGACCTGTTCGACGATGGCGCGCGCCCCGAGGACGACGGTCCGCTCCGCACGCGTCACCGGCTCGGCGGTCGCGGGCAGCGGCGGCGGGGCCAGGGGCTCGCGCGGGGTCAACGGCTCTGCTGCGAGGGTCAGTTCGGCTCGGCGCGCGGCGCCGAGCTTCTGCACGTACTGGGCGTGTCCGGTGGGTTCCTCGACCCACTCGCGGTACCACTCCTTGGCCCCGTCCTCGGTGGCGAGGCGCTCGACCAGCTCGGTGAGGAAGGTGTAGTCGTCGCGGTAGCCCACCACGTCGCCGCTCTCGTCGCCGGTGCTCACGCCGCGCAGCGACTGCGGGTGCGCGCCGAGCGGCGCCTCGCACAGGGCGAGCACGCGCTGTCCGGGGATGACGACCCGCTCGGGGTGCGCGTCGACGAAGGCGTCCGGCACGATGCGCTCGACCGTGGCGATCACGCCCTGTTCGGCGGCGTACGCGGCCCAGGGGCCCTCGCCCGCGGGCGGCACGAGCACGATGTTGCCGCGCCGGTCCGCACAGGCGCCGTGCACCAGGGTGAGATCCGGACGCAGCCGCTCCACCAGGGCGAACGGCCGCTCTCCTGCCGCCGGTTCGGCCATGCGCAGGTACTTCGCGCCGGTTGCGGGGCTCTCGCCCGCCTGCGGCCGGGCCTCGGGGGCGTCGGCGGTGAGCCCGCGCTCCAGGTCGCTGCCGACGAGGGAGGACGTCACGGCGTACGGCAGCCCGGTGGCACCGGCCATGAGCCGCTGCGTGAAGCTGAGCAGGGACCACAGCTCGCAGGTGAACGGGGTGCCGCGGACCAGGTCGCGGTAGAGCGGGTTGGGGCGCGGCGTGGGGTAGGTGTCGCCGAGGAAGCACGTGATCAGGTGCTTGACGGCGCCCGACATGGTGAGCGCGTGCATCGCCGTGTGCGTCGCCGAGGTGCTGACGGTGAACTCGCCCCGGCCCGCGAACTGCCGCGCCAAGGCGTAGACCATGGCGTTGGGGCGGGCCATGGTCATCGCCAGGTGCAGATGCATGCCCGGCGTGACGTACCGGGACACCAGGGAGTCGACGTCGGGGGCGACGTCGGGGCGGGACACCGTGCGGCTGTGCGTGCTCATGGTCTCCTTCAGGGTTTCGGTCCGCGGGAGCGGCGTACCGGTCACGCGGCGCCCAGGGCCAGCACCGAGGTCTGGCTGCCGATGGCGAAGGCCAGGGACACCGCGAGGTCGGTGCGGGTCGGGCGGGGGCCCTCCGCGACGTGGTCGTGGTCGCACTCCGGGTCGGGGACGGCGCCCGCGTAGTTGGCGGTCGAGCACAGGCACTGGTGGTGCAGGGCCAGGGAGGTCGCCGCCGCGTTCACCAGCGAGGCCGCGCCCAGCAGATGGCCGTAGACGGGCTTGACGGAGCTCAGCGGCGGCCAGGCGGACCTCGGCCGGCCCTCGTACAGGGCGCCGAGCATCCGGCTCTCCGCCACGTCGTTCTTCGGCGTCGCGGTGCCGTGCGCGCAGAACCAGTCGACGTCCTGCGGGGTCCGGCCCGCGTCGTGCAGCGCCTCGGTGACGGCCGAGGCCGTCACCTTCCCGCTCATGTCCATGCCGAAGGGGTGGGTGGCCTCGTTCAGCGCCCGGTGCGACAGGAAGCGGGCGTAGCCCGTGGCGCCGCGGGCCCGGGCATGGCTCTCCCGCTCCAGAAGCAGGGCGACGGCACCCTCGCCGAAGGCGAAGCCCTCGCGGTCGCGGGTGTAGGGGCGGATGGCGCGCCGGGGGTCGTCCGTCTCGGTCGAGAGGACGCGGTTGCCCATCGCGCGGAAGGACTGGAAGACCAGGGGCGTCAGGGGGAATTCGTAGCCCACGACGACCACTGCGTCGGCGATGCCCGCGCGGATCAGGTCGGCGGCGAAGGCGATGGCGTGGTGCCCGCCCACGCAGGCGCTGCTCAGCGTGGTGACGAACCCGCGTATGTCGCCGTAGATGGCGGACAGGGTGGCCGGGGCGCCGGGCATGCCGCGCAGCATGGCGCCGCTGTCGCCGAAGTGGTCCGCGCCGCCCGCCTCTTCCGCCCCCTCGCCGTCGTCGGCCGTCAGTGCCTCGCTGACCCACTCCAGGGGTCCGCGGGAGGACGAGGCGATGAGGGACAGGCGGCGCGGGTCGATGTCGTCCGACCCGAGCCCCGCGTCGCGGCGGGCCTCCTCGACGGCGGACATGGTCACCAGCGCGTCCCGGGTGTACCGGGCGGCGAACTTCTCGTTCAGATCAGGCAGGAACTTCCGGTGGTCGAAGTCGCGCAGCTCCCCGGCCGCGCCGACCCCGGCCCGCTCCGGATCGACGCGGGTCAGACGGCCGATCCGGGAATTGCCGTCGCGCACGTCCTGCCAGAATTCATTGACGTGGGTCGCGCCGGGGAGCATGACGCCGATACCGGTGACCAGTACCGAGCCCCGGCGGTCTTTTCGTCCAGCGGATCCAGCCAGTTCAGCCATGCGGGGAAAACTATCCGGCGCCTTCCCGTGCGGCATCGGTCCACCGGTACCCGGGAGAATTTACCGCCGGTACTTGAAGTACCAATTATTGATTTAGGTACCACCGATACCTGTGGCGGGCGAAAACCGGGTACCTGCGGCCGGTTACGCCCCGGCCGGTCGGCGCCCTAACGTCGGCAGCCGTCACCGGCACAGCACGGTGCAGCAGCATGCGCCCACTGCGTGCGGGCGACCTGTCGACAGTGGCACGCAACACAGGGAGTCTCATGGCGGACCAGCAGCAGGATCCCGGTCGCGACACATTGATCACGGGCATGGGATTCGCCCTGCCAGGACCTGGCGGACTGTGCGCGACTTCCGCGGAATTCCTGGAAATCGTCTCCACCGGCGCCTGTCACGTGGAAAACAATGGTGTCTTCTTCGGCCAAGTGCGCACCGATGTCGCGGATGTGAAGGAGCGTTATCCCGAACTTCCCGTCAAGGCACTGAAACTCTATTCGCCGGTGCAGTTGCTCGGCCTGACCTCCATGGCGGAGGCCTGCGTCGACGCCGGGCTCGACTGGCGTGCGGGCGCGCTGTCGGAGGCGGCGATCCTCGCCGCCCGCGACGGCGGTGACTGCTGGTCGGCCCAGTACGCCGACATCCTGGGCACCGACCGCGCCAAGGCCACCAAGGACGAGATCAACGAGCTCGGCACCCGGCTCGCCCTCACCGGCATCCCCATGGACGTGGCCAACGTCCAGGTGTCCGTCGTGGCCGGGACCGGGCCCAACTTCACCGTCTCCAACGGCTGTACGTCGTCGGCGGTGCTGCTCGGCATGGCGCAGCGGATGATCGCGAGCGGCGAGGTGGACGTCGCGGTGGTCACCGGCGCCGACGTGTTCGGCCTCGACTTCCTGCGGCACTACGCCGACCTGCTCGACCGGTACGCCGAGCTGAGCGCCGAGGAGGGCGTCACCGTCGACGCCATGGAGGACGCGGCCCTGGCCATGGGCGCGCAGATGCGCCCGTACGACAAGAACTCCCCGGGCTCCAACATGGGCAACGGCTCGATCACGATCGTCGTGGAGAGCCGCGCGCACGCCGAGCGGCGCGGCGCGACGCCCTATGCCCGGATGCTGGCGCAGCGCACCCGGCGCAGCCCGCAGCACAGCGCCTTCGCCATCGACCGCGCGGGGATCGGCATGGTCCAGGCCGCGCGGGACGCGATGGCGGGCCTGGTCGAGCCGGACCAGATCGACTACGTCAACGGCGGCGCCGAGGGCGACCGCGTCTTCCACGAGACGGAGTCGAACATCGTGCACAGCCTCTTCGGGGACCGGGCGACGCGCATGCCCGTCACCGTGCAGGAGGCCTGCTTCGGACACAACGGCGGTCCGCTCGGCGGCCTCGGCGTGGCGGCCACGTCGCTGATGATCCAGCGCGACGCGGTGTTCCCGACGGCGGGCTGCGTGGACCCGGACGACGCCTGCCTCTTCGACCCGGTACCGGGCACCACCGCCCGGCCGCAGCGCGTCGAGCACGCGCTGTCGTTCAACTACACCGTCGGCATGGTCAGCAGCGCGATTCTGCTGGGGAAGGCGTGAGGACCAAGGAGATGGACAAGCACCGCACACGCGCGGCCGTCCTCGCGGGCGTCGCCGGTTACGTGCCGCCCGGCACGGTCACCAACGCCGACCTGGAGGCCCGGCTCGACACCACCGACGAATGGATCCGCAGCCGCACCGGCATCGCCGAGCGGCACACCGTCCCGCCGGGTACCGCCACCCGCGAACTGGCCGTGGAAGCGGGCCAGTTGGCACTGAAGTCGGCGGGCCGCGACAGCGTGGACGCCGTCGTCCTCGCGACGGCGACCCCGGACCGGCTCTGCCCGGCCACCGCTCCCGAGGTCGCCGCGGCGCTCGGGCTCGGCCCCGTCGCCGCGCACGACATCGCCGCCGTGTGCGCGGGGTTCCTGTACGGCCTGGCGGCCGGGGTCGGGGCCATCGCCGCGGGCTTCGCCGAGCAGGTCCTCGTCATCGGCGCCGAGACGTTCTCCGCCATCGTCGACCCGGAGGACCGGAACACGGCCGTCATCTTCGGCGACGCCGCCGGGGCCGTCGTGCTGCGCGCCGGCGACCCGGACGAGCCGGGCGCGATCGGCCCGATCCGGCTCGGCAGCGACGGCACGTACAGCGACCTGATCCAGATCCCCGCGGGCGGCGCCCGGCAGCGCTCCAGCGGCACCGTGCCCGAGGCGAGCGACCA
This sequence comes from Streptomyces sp. NPDC127108, assembly GCF_042677545.1. Classification (NCBI taxonomy): domain Bacteria; kingdom Bacillati; phylum Actinomycetota; class Actinomycetes; order Kitasatosporales; family Streptomycetaceae; genus Streptomyces; species Streptomyces sp. NPDC127108. Next base: position 18,388 of record NZ_JBHXTE010000005.1, read on the forward strand.
CCATCTGCAGATGCAGGGCCGCAAGGTCTACCGGCACGCCAAGGAACGCATGACCCAGGCGGCGCTCGACGTCCTGGAGCGCTCCGGCTGGTCCGTCGAGGACGTGGACCGGCTCGCCACCCATCAGGCCAACGCGCGCATCAGCGAGGCCGTGGCCGACGAACTGGGCATCCCCCGCGAACGGGTGCTGTCCAACATCGAGCACGTCGGCAACACCTCGGCCGCGTCCCTGCCGCTGCTGCTCGCCGACTCCGCGACCCAGGGCAGGCTGCGCCCGGACGACCGGGTGCTGCTCGCGGCGTTCGGCGGCGGGCTCGCCTGGGGCTCGGCTTCGCTGACCTGGCCCGACGTGACGGCCTTCGCGGCGCACACCTATCGCGGGTGAGGTTCTCCCGGCGCGGGCCCCGCGCCGGCCCCACCGACACTGCGCACCCGGGAGGAAACGGTGTACGAAACGGTCAAGTCCCTGCTCACCAAGGAATTCGACATCTCCGAGGATCAGATCGCCCCGGAGTCCACGCTGGAGGACCTGGGTCTGGACTCCCTGGCCTCGGTCGAGTTCGCGCTCGCCCTGGAGAAGGGGCTCGGCGTGGAGATCACGGACGACGAGGTAGTGGAGCTGGAGCGGCTCGACAAGATCCTGGAACTCGTCGAGCGCCGCAAGCGCGCGTCCTGACGCGGTCGTGCGCCGGCCCATGGAGAGAGCCGTGCGCACGGGCGTGAACACCAGCGTCGGACAGCCGGGGCCCGTGACGGGCCCCGGCTGTCTCGGCGTGCGCCCCGCGCACCGCCTGCGGTCAGGACCGGTCCGCGGACTCGGTCCTGTGCTCGGCGGGCTCCCCCTGTCCCTGTTTCACCAGGTCCACGCTCGCCTCGGGGTCGCCACCTGCGCCCTCGGCCGCCGGGGTGAGCCGCCCGGCGGAGCGCGGGATGAACAGGAACACGGCGATCGCCACCAGGACGAGCAGGATGCCGGTGCACAGCGACGTGAAGCCGAACGCGTCGGCGAAGGCGTCGTCGGCCTGCCGCTTCAACTCATCCCCCGCGGAGCCCGGCAGCGCTCCGGCGACCCCCATGGCGTCGGCGAGGCCTTCCCGTGCCGCGTCCATGGACTTCTCGTCCACGCCGGGCACGGGTGTGTCCATCTCGCTGCGGAACAGCGCGGACGCCACGCTGCCCATGATCGCCACACTGAGCCCGTTGCCCAGTTCGTACGAGGTCTCCTCGATGCCCGCGGCGCCACCCGCGGTGTCCGCCTCGGCCGTCGACATGATGGCGTCCGAGGCGGCCGTCATGGCGCAGCCGGCCCCGGCGCCGATGCCCGCGAGGGCGATGGCGAAGACCCAGTACTCGGTGTCCGGTTGGACGTTCATCAGGACGAAGAAGGCCCCGCCGATCAGGCCCATCCCGATCATCATCGCGAGCCGCGTCCCGTACCTCGGCACGATGACCGACATGATCGGAGCGCCGATCATGGTGGCGAGCAGCAGCGGCAGCAGGCGCAGGCCCGACTCCATCGGCGAGGCGCCGCCGATGAACTGCCAGTGCTGCGTGAGCAGCAGCATCAGCCCGCCCATGCCGAACATGGCGAGGACCACGCTCACGACCGCCACGGAGAACGCGCGGTTGCGGAACAGCGCCGGATCGAAGAGTGGATCGGGCACCCTGAGGACCCGCACCACCAGCGCGCTCAGCAGCACCAGTCCCAGGACACCCGTGATGATCGTCTGGGCCTCCAGGCCCTCCGCGCCGCCGTGCTGGATGGCGTACACCAGCGAGATCAGACCGGTGACCGACAGGACGGCGCCGATGGTGTCCCAACGCGGCGGGTTGGGGTGCTTGGACTCCGGCACCAGGGTCACCGCGGCGAACAGCGCGAAGATCATGATCGGCACGTTGATCAGGAAGACCGAGCCCCACCAGAAGTGCTCGATCATGACACCGCCGACCACGGGTCCGACGGCGGCGCCGGCCGCCGACATGGTGGCCCACACGGCGAGCGCCACGGTGCGTTCTTTGCGATCTGTGAAGACATTGCGAATGATCGACAGCGTCGACGGCATGATGATCGCCGCGCCGATGCCGAGCATCGCGCGGGCCGCGATCAGCATCTCGGGCCCGTTCGCCCAGGCCGCCGTGGCCGATGCGGCGCCGAAGACGACGAAGCCCAGGCACAGGAACCGCTTGCGGCCGAGGCGGTCGCCGAGAGTGCCGCAGCTGATGAGCAGCCCCGCCACGACGAGCGAGTAGACGTCGACGATCCAGAGCAACTGCACCGACGACGGCTCGAGTTCGGTGCTCAGCGTGGGCAGCGCCACGTTCAGCACGGTCAGGTCAAGTGCGACGACGAGCAGGCTCAGCGAGAGGACCCCGAGCACCGCCCACCGGTTTTTCGCCCCGGGGACTTCACCGCCCCCTCCCTTGCCCCCGCCTTGCCTGTCGTCCACCACGCCATCCATGGCCGGCCTCCTTCGGGATTCCGTCAACTGTGTTCCCGTACGGCATACCATCTATCGTACGTCGTACGAGTCTGCGTTAGCATAGAGACGTGACTGAAACTTCTGGACGAGACACGACACCGAACGGCCCACCTGGCTCGATCTGGCTGCGCGAGCTGAAGCAGCGGCCGGCCAAGCAGCCGCTGAGCCGGGAGCAGATCGTGCGCGCGGCGGTGCGACTCCTGGACGAAGGAGGCGTGCGCAACCTGCGCATGCGGCAGCTCGCCGATTCGCTCAACTCGGCACCGATGTCGCTCTACTGGCATGTGCCGACCAAGGACGACCTGCTGGAGCTGGCCATCGACGCCGTCTTTCCCGACCCGCCCTCGCCGTCCGGCTCGGGGAACTGGCGCGCCGACATCCAGACCTGTGCGACGGACCTGTTCGAAGTACTGCTGCAGCACTCCTGGATGATCGAGCTGATGGGCGGCCATCCCCCGGTGGGACCCCGGGCCCTCGCCCACACCAGCGCCATCATCGAGATCCTGGAGCAGGCCCGCTTCTCCCCCGGCCAACTGGACTCCGCGCTCTCCGCGATCTACTACTACACCGTGGGCGCGGCCCTCTCCGAGGCCTCCTGGCAGGCCATGGCCAGGCAGAGCGCGGAGAGCGAGGAGGAGTGGGCGAGCCGCCTCGGTCCCTACCTCAGCACGGCCACGCAGGACCATCCGGAATCCCTCGCCGACTACGTCAAGCGCAGCGCCTCCAGCAGCACGGGCCAGCGCTTCCGTGACGGCCTGGAGTGCATGGTGTCCGGTATGGACCAGATGCGGTCGATGAACTCATGACCCGTACGGACACCCGGCCCGACCGTCCCGTCCAGATTGCGTTAAGGAACCGTAAATCCCTGCCCCGGTGCCCGGCACATCTGACACCCTCCCCGGGATGCCAGTAGCTGCTGCAACGCATCCGGGGCGTCAGCAGTTTGCGACACGCGCCGTATACGGAACCCCAAAGGGGAAGTGCCATGAGTGATGTGGTCGTGCGTGCCGAGCATCGAGAGCCGTACGAGGACGAACCACATATCCCCGACATCATGGTGGCCAGCACTCACGATCCCTGCGACCTGGGCGGCGGCGCCGACCAGGTCGGGGAGTTCACCCGCACCCTGGAGTGGGCGCTGCTGCTCCTTCGCACCCTGGAGCGGGACGGCCGCGACCGCGTCTGCGAGGACGACCTGAACCGCCTGCACTCCCTGGTCCGCGCGCTGGACCAGCGGCTCATCCCGGCCCTTGAGGGCGTCAGGGACGCCGCGGTCCGCCGCTACCGCGAACTCGGTGGTTCCTACGGCGGCCTGGCCAAGGCGATGGGCGTGCCGCGCTCCACGGCCCAGACCAGATCGATGGCCCTCCTCGGCCGCGAACCGTCGCCCCACGAGCGCTGGGCCTCCGGCCAGTAGCGCCCCACCAGCCCACCGCCGCACCCACCGCCTGACGGTCGGCCACACCCCCACGCACAGCCCCGGAGCTGCCAGACGCCCGGGGCTGCGGGCTGCGGGGGGGGCGTTGCCCGGCAGGCGGGTGGGACGCGGTGGAATCCGGCCTACCGCGTGTTTCGCCGATCTCCCCGTCCCATAACCTCATGCGAGGAGACGTCGGGGCGACGTGTGTCCACGCTGAGGAGGCGACGGTGCTGGGATGGGCCATGAGGTTGCTCGCGGGCGCGCTGACGCTGGCCTGCCTGGCGCTCGTCGGCCCCAGCACACCCAGCGGTGCCCACTTCGCCGGCACACCGCGCGTCGAGCCGGTCAAGGACATCGTCCCGAACCGGGTCATGACGTGGAACATCTGCAACCCCTGCGGCGACGAGAACAACGTCGGCCGGGCGGCGGAGATCGCCACCTACGCGCCGCAGGTCATCGGGATGCAGGAAGCGTGCGTGCGGGACGTCGAGAGGATCCGGGACTACCTGGAGCACCTGCACGGGCTGGTCTACCACGTCGAGTACGGGTCGGTGCTGCGGAACCGGAGCCGGTGCGGCGGCTGGCCGTGGAGCCCGGGGGGATTCGGGCAGGCCATCCTGTCGGCGGCGCCGATGAAGGACCGCGTGAACGTGGAGTACCCCGACGGCGGGTCCGAGGACCGCGGATACATGGCCGTCACCACCACGGTGGACGGCCGCTCCGTGCGGGTCTTCAACACCCACCTCGCCCAGCGGCGCCAGGAGGAGTTCCGGGCGGACCAGGTCGACGTGCTCGCCCCGGCCGTGGCCCGGCACGACCGCGCGATCGTCCTCGGTGACTTCAACGCCGTGCCGGACGCCCCCGAACTCACCCGGATGTGGTCCGTGGCCACGGACGCGGCCCCGCAGTGCCGCCCCACGCCCACCGGGACCGGCACCTGCGCGGCGATCACCGACTGGCAGCTCAAGTTCGACTACGTCTTCCTCCGGGGCATCGCCCCGCTCGAACAGGACGTGCACCCGAGCGCGTACTCGGACCACCACCCCATGCACGCCGACGTGGACCTGAAGTAGGGGTCCCCCGGCGGTCCGCGGCCGTGCCGAACCGGCGCTCCGGCACCCCGCGCATGGCTGCTTCTCGCATTGCTCCCCTCCGCCAACTCCCCAGCGGGCGCGAGACTCCGTATCGTTCGCCTGTGCACATGATCTGACCGACCCTAGGCGAGTCTGGGAGGACGCATGCGGGGGGACGGCATCATCACTGGGCGGGGAGGGCAGCCCCGGTTAGGGGCGGTGCTGCGAGAACGGCGGGTAAGTCGGGGTATGTCGCTGCGGCAGATGGCGCGGCTCCTGCACTACAGCCCCGGCTGGATCAGCCGGGTGGAGAACGGGCGGGCCATCCCCACGGACGCGTTGGCCCGCGCCTGCGATGAACTGCTCGCCCTCGACGGCGAGTTGATCGCGCTCGCCCGGGCCGACCGGGGCGGCGCCGTCGAACTGCTCCGGCCCGCGCAACTGCCGCCCGGAGCGTCCGCCTTCGTGGGCCGTCAGGACCTCCTCCAGGAGTTGGACACACTCCTCGCGGATGCAAATCGGAGGGAGAGCGTGCTGACCATCGCGCTCGACGGACCGGCGGGCGTGGGCAAGAGCACGGTGGCGCTCCGCTGGGCGTACGAGATCGCCGACCGGTTCCCCGGGGGCGTGCTGTTCACCGACCTCCAGGGCGACTCCCCCGAGGCGCGGCCGCTCGCCGCGGCCGACGTACTCGAACAGTTCCTGACCGCCTTCGGCCTCCCCGCCGCCGCCATCCCGGCGGACGAGGCCGAGCGGGCGGCGGTGTTCCGCAGCGTCGCGGTGCGGCGTCCCATCCTCGTGATCCTGGACAACGCCGCGGGCTCCCGGCACGTCGAACCGCTGCTCGTCGGCGCGCGCGGCTGCGTCGCCCTCGTCACCAGCAGACGCCGTCTGACCGGGCTCGCGGTCAAGGCGGGCGCCCACCGGCTCTCGGTCCGGCCGATGGACCAGTCGGAGTCCGCCGACCTGCTGAGCGCCGTCGCCGGCCAGGAGCGGGTCGCGGCGGAGCCGACGGCCACGGCGGTCCTGGCGCGGCGCTGCGCCCACCTGCCGCTGGCCCTGCGCATCGCCGCCGAGCGCCTCGCCACGTTCCCGCACCGGTCCATCGCGGACGCCGTCGCCGAACTCGCCGACCGCAGGCACCGGTTGAACGTGCTGACCGACATCGACGACCCGCACCTCGCGGTGCGCGCCGCCCTGTCCTCCTCGTACCGCGCCCTGGACGGCGAGGCCGCCCGGACGTTCCGGTTCCTCGGCCTGTTCCCCGGAGCAACGATCAGTGCCGCCGCCGCGGCCGCCCTCGTCGACCGTCCCCTCGGCCACACCCGGCGCCTCCTGGAGGTCCTTGTCGCCGTGCACCTCCTCGAGGAGACGGGACCCGACCGCTACCTCCGCCACGACCTGCTGCGCGACTACGCCGCCGAACGCGCCGCCGAGGAGGAGTCGACGACCGCGTGCCAGGAGGCCGTCCGACGGCTGATCGGCTGGCACGTACACGCGGCGCAGGACTGGGCGCCGCCGCACGAGCCGGGGAACGCGTGGATCGACCCCCACGAGGTCGGCGTCCGGCGGGCCATGGCGGCGGGGCGCCTCGCCTCCGACAACGGCGACTTCGAGCGGGCCGCACAGCTGTTCCGGCAGGCGCTCGCCCTTTTCGAGGAGATCGAGGAGGGCGAGGAGATCGAGGGGACCGGCGAGATCGGCGGGATCGAAGAGATCGAGGAGGCTGACGGGATCCCGGGCAGCCGGTGATGTCGGGTGAAGGGCGAGCCACTCCGCGCGCGGCCACCCCCTGAGCACGCCCGGCCCGTGACGCGTCCCCAGCCCATGGAGTGTGCCCAGCTCCGGCCCCATCCATCGCCGCCCCCTGTTGCGCAACGGAGAAACACTGTCGGGCGCCGGACCCGCTGACCACAGTAGGACCGCGTCGTTCCGGGCAGCTCGGGGCGTACCCGCGCGTGACCTGCGTGACGTACCGCCGCCGAGCCCGACCGCGCACCGCGCGTCCGATCACCACGCGTCGGCACACCACCGCGGCTGAGCCCCGTACGACACAGCATCACCACGACAGAGCTTCCTGACCGAGCTTGGGGTGCGAAGAACCCGCTTATGAACGCCAACGACCGTCACACACCGCACGCATGACGCCCGGGCGTCGCCTGGGAGCGAGAAGGAACGCGGCCGAACGGGCACTCGACACGCACCCGGCGCGCGACGACACGGCCCTGCGCCATGTGCTCGAGGACGCCTCGATGGGCCGTTGGGAAGGCCCGCGCGACCTGCTCACGGCCACCGGCGCGGACTGGGACCGCAGGGTCTTCCAGCTCCAGGTCCTCGCCGAGGCGGGCGCGCGGCTGCGCTTCGCCGACACCTGGGCCGAGGCGGAGCCCCGCTCCCCGCACGCCCTGGCCCTGCTCGCCAACGTGCAGGCCCTGCGCGCGATGATCGCCGGTCGCGACGGGGGCCGGACGCTGATGGAGGACGCCTGGAACACCTGCGCCACCCTGCAACGCGTATGGCCCGAGGACGTGGCTCCGCTGCTCGTCATGCTCGCCCTGCTGCGCACCCACGCCCCCGACCGCTACACGCTGCGGCACGTGTGGGACGAGATCAAGCAGCGTGACCCCTGGAACCGCGAGGCCCACCACGAGGTGGTGACGTACCTCTTCGCCCGCAACCACGGCGAGCAGGGCGAGGCCATGTGGTGGGCCGAGGAGCAGGCGGCCGTGGCTCCGCAGGGGCTGCCCGTCGCGATCCTGCCCCTGGTGGTCCTCGCCGAGGTGCACCGGTCGCGGCAGGAGCGGGACCAGGGCGGGTACGGCCTGACGATCCACCCCTGGGTGGAGTGTCCGTCGATCGACCTGGTCCTGGACCGCTGGTGGCGCCGTCGCGCGCCCCGCCCGCACGCCTGCTTCGCCGACGACGCCAACTACCTCGCCCACGCCCTGTCGTTCGCGAACCGGCACCACGAGGCCCAGGAGGTCTTCGACGCGATCGGCCCGTACGCCACGACCGTCCCGTGGTCCTACTGCGGCCCCGCCACCGAGTTGTTCCAGCGCCACCGCGCCTGGGCCTACGACCCACCGCGCGGCCGACGCCGCTAGCCCCACCCGCTCCACACCTCTCCCCGCCCCCCTTCACAGACCAAGGACAGACGACCCGTGCCTCTTGATGTGTCCCGCGTGTCCGACGAGGAACGCCTGAAGCAACTCGGCTACCAGCAGACCCTTTCCCGCTCCATGTCCGGCCGCGCCAACTTCGGCGTCAGCTTCACGATCATCTCCATCCTGTCCGGCTGCATGACCCTCTACGGCTACGGGCTCAACACCGGCGGCCCGGCCGTCATCATGTGGGGCTGGCTGTTCGTGGGCGTCATGACGCTCTTCGTCGGCCTCGCCATGGCGGAGGTGTGCTCCTCGTACCCGACCAGCGCGGGACTGTACTTCTGGGCCCACCGGATGGCCCCGGAACGCTCGCGGGCGGCCTGGGCGTGGTTCACCGGCTGGTTCAACACCCTCGGCCAGATAGCCGTGACCGCGGGCATCGACTTCGGCGCGGCGACGTTCCTCAACGCCCTGCTCGACCTGCAGTTCGGCTTCGAAGCCACGCCGGAGCACACGATCATCCTGTTCGGCTGCATCCTCGTGCTGCACGGGGCCCTCAACACCTTCGGCGTGCGCATCGTCGCCTTCCTCAACGAGGTGTCGATCTGGTGGCACGTCCTCGGTGTCGTCGTCATCTGCGGCGCGCTCGCGATCGTCCCCGACCAGCACCAGTCGACCAGCTTCGTCCTGGGCGAGTTCGTCAACAACACCGGCTTCTCGTCGAGCGTCTACGTGGTGGCCATCGGCCTGCTGATGGCGCAGTACACGTTCACCGGCTACGACGCCTCGGCGCACATGACCGAGGAGACCATCGACGCGGCCACCGCGGGCCCCAAGGGCATCGTCCGCTCGATCGTCGTCTCCCTGGTGGCAGGGTTCGTCCTCCTCTTCGGTTTCACCTTCGCCATCCAGTCGTACTCCGGTGCCCTGGACTCGGAGACCGGCGTGCCCCCGGCGCAGATCCTCATGGACGCGCTCGGCACCACGGCGAGCAAGTGGATGCTGCTCGTCATCATCGTCGCCCAGCTCTTCTGCGGCATGGCGTCCGTGACGGCCAACTCCCGCATGATCTACGCCTTCTCGCGTGACGGCGCGCTGCCCTTCTCCCGGACGTGGCACAAGCTCAACCCCACCACCCGCACCCCCACCAACGCCGTCTGGCTCGCCACCGGCGGCGCCTTCGCCCTCGGCCTGCCCTACCTGTGGAACAACACCGCGTACGCCGCCGTCACCTCCATCGCCACCATCGGCCTCTACATCGCCTACGTCATCCCCACCTACCTCAGGCTCCGGCAGGGCGACCGCTTCGAACGCGGCCCCTGGCACCTCGGCTCCTGGTCCACGATCGTCGGCACCATCGCCATCGCCTGGGTCGCGGTCATCACGGTCCTGTTCATGCTGCCGCAGAGCTCGCCCGTCACCAGGGACACGTTCAACTACGCGCCCGTCGCGGTCGGCGTGGTCGTCGCCTTCTGCGGCACCTGGTGGCTCGTCTCGGCCCGCAAGTGGTTCCTGAACCCCGACCGCCCCCGCGACGACTCCGGCGCCGCCGTCCCCGAACACAGCGCACAGCGATGACGCGCGCCGCCGTGGCGTCCGCCGACGGTGGCCGCCGGACCCGGTGCCGGGGGTGGTGCTGACGCCACCCCCGCTCGGGCCCCAGGCCTCCTGACCCGCGCCCCGTACCGGAGCAGGATTCTCCGTGTCACCAGCGACGACCCCGGCGCCCGCGCCGGGGTCCCGACACGAACGGGGTTGCACGATGACCAGTCAGACGCCCAGTCACACGCCCGGTCCCACGCGACGCGGGATCCTCCAGGGCGCGACGCTCGCGGCGGCGGCCGGAGTGGCGGGGGGCCTCGGACTCGGCGGGCACACCGCGACGGCGCGGGCCGCGACGCCGGGCCGGGCTCCCACGGGGACAGGAAAGGCGGCGGCAGCGGGGGCGAATCCGTTCCTGGAGGGCGCCTTCGCCCCGGTCACCGACGAACTCACCGCGTTCGACCTGAAGGTCGTCGGGCGGGTGCCGCGCGACCTGGACGGCCGGTTCCTGCGCACAGGACCGAACGCGCTGGGCGTCGAGGACCCACGGGCGCACCACTGGATGCTGGGCGACGGCATGGTGCACGGGGTGCGGCTGCGGGGCGGGCGCGCGGAGTGGTACCGCAACCGGTGGGTGCGCTCCTCGCAGGTGGCGAAGAAGCTGGGCGAGACCTACCCGGGCGAGGTGCCGCCCGACGACTTCGCCTGCAACACACACGTGATCCCGTACAAGGGACGTGTCCTCGCGCTCCAGGAGGGCGGCCCGCTGCCGTACGAGCTGGACGGCGAACTGAACACCCTGCGCCCGTACGACTTCCGGTCCACCCTCGAAGGCGCGTTCACCGCGCACACCAAGTACGACGCGGCCGCCGACGAGCTGCACGCCGTGGCGTACTACCCGACCTGGGACCACGTACGGCACATCGTGATCGACCGGACCGGGCGCGTGGCGCGGACCACCAAGGTCCCGGTGGCGGACGCGCCGATGATGCACGACTTCGCGCTCACCGAGAAGTACGTGGTGATCGTGGACGTCCCGATCACGTTCGACGCGGAGGCGGCGGAGGCGGGCGCGCTGGTGCCGTACGTCTGGAACGACGAGCGCCCGATGCGGGTGGGCGTGCTCCCGCGCGCCGGCGGCTCCACGCGCTGGTTCGAGGTCGACCCGGTGTACTACTCCCACACCCTGAACGCCTACGACCAGGGCGACTCGGTGATCGTCGACTTCACCTCCATGCCCGCCCCGTTCTACGCCGCCGGGCGCGGCAACGGCGGGCCCTCCGCGACCGGGTCCCCGGCCCTCGACCGGTGGACGGTCGACCTGCGCGCGGGCCGGGTCCGCACCTCCCGCACCGACGACCGGCCACAGGAGTTCCCCCGCGTCAACGAGTCCCTGATCGCACGCAGGCACCGCTACGGGTACACGGCCAGCGCGGCCGCCATGTGGACGGCGTACGAGACGGTCAACGGAGTGCCGCCGGACACCAAGTTCAGCAACTGCCTGGTGAAGCACGACATGCTGCGCGGTACGCGGCAGGTGCACCGCTTCCCGAAGGGCGCGGCGGCGAGCGAGCCCGTGTTCGTGCCCCGGCGCGGCGCACGGGACGAGGACGACGGCTACATCGTGTCGTACGTCAACGATCCCGACCGGGGCGCGACCGACCTGGTGATCCTCTCCGCGCAGGACTTCACGGGCCGCCCGCTGGCCCGCGTCCAGTTGCCGGGGCGGGTGCCGCTCGGCTTCCACGGGAGCTGGGTGGCGGCGTAGCCGCGCCGGGGCGGAGTCTCAGCCGTGCAGTTCCTCGGCCGCCTGCGCGATCAGGTCGACGACCGGGTCCGGCTGGGACGCCAGGGAGGCGTGGCCGCAGTCGAGTTCGACGGTCGCGCGGGTGCCGATGCGCTCGGCCATGCGGCGTTCGTTGTCGGGGTGGATCATGCGGTCCTGGGCGGAGACCTGGTACCAGGACGGTTTGGCCCGCCAGGCCGGGGCGGTCACGGTGTCGCCGAACGTGGAGCCCAGCGGTGCCTTCTGCGTGACGGCCATGACCAGCGCCTCGTCGACGGGCAGGTCCTGGCAGAAGCTCTCGTGGAACTTGTCCTGCTTGAGCCACAGGTAGCCGTCGGAGTCCGGGGCGATGTTGTCGAACGCCTCGGGGGGCTTCTCCTGGGTGAGCTGCCCGGGGCTCTCCCCGGCGTCGGGCGCGAACGCGGCGACGTAGACGAGACCGCTGATCTGGGGCAGGTCGCCCGCCTCGGTGATGACGGCGCCTCCGTAGGAGTGGCCGACGAGCAGGACCGGTCCTTCGAGCTGCTTGACCATCTTGCGCGTGCGCTCGGCGTCGTCGGCCAGCGAGGTCAGCGGGTTCTCCACCGCGTGCAGATCGGTGAAGCCGCGCTTGTGCAGTTCGACGATGACCTTGGACCAGTGGGCGGCTCCGCCCCAGAATCCGTGCACCAGAACGATCGAGGGCTTGTCCGCCATGATCAACTTCCGTCCTTCAACGGGGCGCGATGCGGCCGGTCTCCCCGAGTGCCTCGGTTCACGCTAATGGGGCACTGCCGACCTCGCCACCGCTCACCGGAGCGGGACCCTCAGGGTGGCGACGGCGCCGTGCGGGGCGGCGTTCGCGAGCGTGACGCGGGCGCCGATGACCTGGGCCTGGCCGAGGGCGATGGTGAGACCCAGGCCGTGTCCGTGACCGCGTTCGGCGGCACCCGTGCGGAAGCGCTGGGGGCCGTGGTCGAGGAGGTCGGCGGGGAAGCCGGGGCCGTGGTCGCGCACGACGACGGTGACGGCGTCGCCGGTGGTGGCGTCGACGGTGACCTCCACCGGCGGGCCGCCGTGGCGATGGGCGTTGAGGACCAGGTTGGTGACGATGCGGTCGACGCGGCGCGGGTCGGTCTCGACGGCCGGGTCCCCGACGACGGTGACCTGGACGTCCAGGCCGGTGCGGCGCACGGACTCCGTGACCACGTCGCCGAGCGGCACGGGCTGCGCGTCGGCCCGCTCGGCGCCCGCGTCGAGGCGGGAGATCTCCAGCAGGTCGTCCACCAGCGCCCGGAGCACCTGAACCCGGTCCTGGACGAGGTCGGTGGCCTCGCTCTCCGGCAGCAGGGAGGCGGAGGTGACGAGGCCCGCGAGCGGGGTGCGCAGTTCGTGGGCGACGTCGGCGGTGAAGCGCTGTTCGCCCCGCAGCCGTTCCTGGAGTGCGTCGGCCATGTGGTCGACCGCCGAGGAGATCTCACTGATCTCGTCGTGGCCGCGGCTCGCGGTCCGCGCGTCCAGGGCGCCGTTCCTGATGCGCCGGGCGGTGCCCGCGACCCGGCGCAGGCGCCGCAGCACCAGTTCGGCGGCGAGCAGGGTGAGGGGCACGACGACGGCGAGCGTGGCGATGGCGGCGTACCGGATGTGCCGGTCGAGCGCCTGCAGGCTGCGTTTCTCGGCCCCCATGTCCATGCGCACGGCCAGGTCGGTCCCGTCGATGCGGCTCGCCGCCCACATGAACGGGCCCTGCAGTGGCTTGCTGGTGTCGTACCAGGTGAGGGGGCCGGGGTCGGTCGCGAGCCGGGCCCGCAGCTCGTCCGGTACGGTGTCGCCGACCGCGTAGCCCGGAGGGGTCGAGGGGTCCCGGCTCGCGGACCTGCCGTCGCGGAACTCGAACTCGGCCACCTCCAGTTCGCGCAGCGCGGTGCCGCGGCCGATGCTCATGGACCGTGCCTCGGTCCTCTCGTGCACCAGGACGCCGATCCCCACGGCCATCGCGCAGGCCGCGGCGGCGACTCCCGCGGCGATCTTCCAGCGCAGGGAGCGGAGGTCGGCGAGGCGGCGCAGGAACTCGACAAGACGTCGCATGTCAGCGCCGGAACTTGTAGCCGAAACCGCGCACGGTCTCGATGTGATCGGCGCCGATCTTCTTGCGCAGTCGCTGCACGGTCAGGTCGACGACCCGGCTGTCGCCCTCCCAGCCGTAGTCCCACACCTTGCGCAGCAGGGTCTGGCGCTCCAGGACGATGCCGGGCGCGGCCACGAACTCCAGGAGCAGGCGCAGTTCGGTGGGGGTGAGGGCGAGGAGGCGGCCGTCCGTGCGGACTTCGAGGCCGCGGGTGTCGACGGTGAGGTTCCGGAAGGTGAGCAGGCCGCCGCCGTCGGGTGCCGGGGCGTCGGCCGTGGCGGGTGCGGTGAAGGTGGCGCGGCGCAGCAGGGTGCGGATGCGGGCGACCAGGACCGTGGTGTCGACGGGTTTGACGATGTAGTCGTCGGCGCCCGCCTCCAGGCCCGCGACGACGTCAAGGGCGTCGCCGCGCGCGGACATCATCAGGATGGGGGCCTGGCTCGTCTCGCGGACCCGGTAGGAGAGGCCGATGCCGTCGAGGTGGGGCAGCATGACGTCGACCAGGAGCAGATCGTGCTGCCCGTCCCGGAACATCTCAAGGCCGGTCAGCCCGTCGGGGGCCGCGGCCACTTCGTAGCCGTAGCGCTCCAGGGCCATGCCGACGGACTTGCGGATCGTGTCGTCGTCCTCGATCAGCAGGACGCGCACGGGGGCGGCGGGGCCGCCTTCGTGGGGAGCGGGGCGTCCCGCCGGTCCGTTGTGGGGCTGTGGCATCTCGTCACCTGAGGGTCGTGTCGTACGGGGCCGGGCGGCGCGCGGGCACGACGGGGGCTCGCCGTCCGCTCGGCGAGTCCCGTCGGACCCGTTGATCATGACGGTATCCGCTGCCGCCGTGGTCACAGGGTCAGTGCCGCCGCGACGGGCAGGTGGTCGCTGCCGGTGCGCGGCAGGGTCCAGGACGAGGCCGGGGTGACGCCCTTGACGAGGATCTGGTCGATCCGGGCCACCGGGAACGACGCGGGCCAGGTGAACCCGAAGCCGTCGCCCGCCTCCTCCTGCGCCGACCGCAGCTGTCCGGTCAGCGGGCGCAGGGCCGTGTCGTCGGTCGTGCCGTTGAAGTCGCCGACCACCACGACGCGGGGCAGCGGTTCGGCGCGCACGGCGGCGGCGAGCTTCTCCGCGGCCTCGTCGCGCGCGGCCGTGGCGAAGCCCCCGCCCGGGTGCACGCGCACCGACGCGAGGTGCGCGGTGTACACGGCGAGCGGGCCCTTCGGGGTCTCGGCGGTGGCTCGCAGCGCGCGGGTCCACGGCATGATCGGGATCGGTTCGACGTCCCGCAGCGGGTACTTGCTCCACAGCCCGACCGTGCCCTGCACCGCGCGGTACGGGTAGCGGCCGTCGAGGACGCGCCCGTACTCCGGTGCCGTGGCCGGGGACAGCTCCTCCAGGGCGACGAGGTCCGCGCCGGAGGCGATGAGGGCGCGGGCGGTGCCGTCCGGGTCGGGGTTCCGGTCGTGGACGTTGTGGCTGACCACGGTGACGTCGCCGCCGCCGGAGCGCTTGTCCATGACCATGCCGCCGAACAGGGAGCACCAGACGACGGCCGGGAGCAGCACGGCGAGGGCGGCGGTCGCGGAACGGCGCACGGCCGCGAGCGCGAGGAGCAGGGGCACGGCCACGCCCAGCCAGGGCAGGAAGGTCTCCAGGAGGCTGCCGGGGTTGCCGAACCGGTGGGGCACCCAGGTGTGGCAGAGCATGATCAGTGCGAGGAGCACGGCGGCCCCGGCGACGATCCGCCCGCGGCGCCAAGGGCCATCCTGCACGGGCGGCGGCCCATCATCCGGACCAGCTGTGCGCTCCGGCAGTCGTTCGTGCAGTGCCGTCATGACCGCACCGGCTTGCCCGCGCTGAGCACCTTGTCGGCGCTCAGGGCTTTGTCCGCGCTCAGGGCCTTGTCCGCTCTGAGGGCCTTGTCGGCACTGAGGGCGAGCGGAAGGTTCCGCTGGACGGCGTCGATCAGCGCGCCGCTCCTGTCGATGGCCGCCGCCAGGCCTTCGGCGGGCGTGGTGTGGGCGCGCTGCCCGAGGACCACGCCGAGGACGAGATACCGCTTGGCGCCGGACTTCGCCTCGGTGGCCCACATGAGGTTG
The DNA here is from genome assembly GCF_042677545.1 of Streptomyces sp. NPDC127108. Lineage (NCBI taxonomy): Bacteria > Bacillati > Actinomycetota > Actinomycetes > Kitasatosporales > Streptomycetaceae > Streptomyces > Streptomyces sp. NPDC127108. The sequence continues at coordinate 33,990 of NZ_JBHXTE010000005.1, forward strand.
CCGCCGGCGGGTGTGCTCGACCCGGTCTTCAGGCCGATGACGCCGGGCTTGTCCAGGAGCCGGTTGGTGTTGGTGACGGTGCCGGGCACGCCGGGCACCGTCGTGTCGCGCAGGGCCACCACCTCCCGCAGCGCGGGCTGCTCCATGGCCTTCCGGGCGAGCTTCAGTTGGTCGTCCGCGGTGCTCTTGGTGCTGGACTCGAAGCCGCTCGCTCCGGTGTACGTGGTGCGGGTCATACCGAGGTCCTCGGCGGCGCGGTTCATCTTCGCGACGAACGCCTTCTGGCTTCCGGCGTCCCAACGGGCAAGCAGCCGGGCGACGTTGTTGCCGGACGGGAGCAGCAGCAGTTCCAGGAGCTCTCGTTGGGTGTGGCGGCGGCCCTCGCGGAGCTGCACGGTGGACTCGCTGAGCGAGTGCGACTCCTGCGCGGCGTCCGCGTCCACGGTGATCCGTGGCCCGTCCTCCCCAGCCTCCAGGGGGTGTTCCCTGAGGATCACGTACGCGGTCATCACCTTCGTGACGCTGGCGATCGGCACCGGCTCCCGGCCGCCCTTGCTGCCGAGGCTGCCGACGCCCCGCACCTCGATGCTCGTCTGACCCTCGTCCGGCCACGGCAGCCCCAGGGACCCGGCGGAGCCGAGCCTCCGGCCGTCCTCGCCGTCCCCGCCGCCGTCACCGCCGGGAAGGACAAGCCAGCCGCCCGCCCCGGCCGCGACCAGCACGGCGGCGGTCACGCACAGCGCCCTGCCCCGGTGCGGCCCCCGCCGCAGCGCCTCGCCCACCCCGGCAACCCGTACCCGACGCACCCTCACCGACGACCACCTCTCCACGACCGGCGTACGCGGGCTCTTCCGCGTACGCCTTCAGCCTTGGAGAGGACCGCATCCAGCCGGTCAGGACCGTGCATCCACCGGCGCGCGGTTGTGTGTCAGCCAGGTATCAGCGACAGCAGGGCATCAGGCCGCGGGTCCGGCGCGGCCGCTGTCCCCGCGGAGGGCCTCCACGGTCGCCCCGATGACGATCGCGTTCGCCAGCGCGCCGACGCAGACACCGAGGACGATCGCGACCTGGCCGACGTCCAGCAAATGGACCGCCACCAGCACGATGACTCTCACCGGCAGGGTGGCGAGCACGGGCCACACTCCGGCCAGCGAGGCGTCGGGCCTGTCGCCGGAACTCACCGAGAAGGCCCATCCGAGGAGGAGCAGACAGCCGGCGAAGTACCCGACGGCGAAGACGTTGGTGAGCCCGCGGAGCAGCGGGTGGAGGCGGCGGATCGAGTCGGTCATGGCTCTGTGCACCTCGCTGGCCCGGACGTGCGGGGATCGACGCCCCACTCAGCCTGCACCGACCTGGCGGCGCCCGCCAGGGTGTCAGCGGGACACGATGTGGAGGATCGCCGTCCCGTCCTCGCCGGTCGCCGCCTGGATGACCACGGCTTCGGGCTGGGGGCTCGGCCGCGCGGCGTCGCCGAGCCCTCCGCAGGAGTTGCCGCTGCCGTTGCTGCGGAGGACCGTGATGCAGCCCTGGCCGGGGCCGGTCGCCCCGCCCTTGGACCGGCCGCTGCCCGACTTCACCGTGTACGCGACCTTGTTCGGGCCGACCTCGGTCACGGACAGGGTCGCCTGGCCCCGCGGGCCCTTGAAGCGGAACGTCACCTTCTCCGACACGGTGATCTCGCAGTCGCCGTCCGCGCAGGCGCCGACGTCGCTCCCGTCGGCGGCGGACACCGACGGCTTCGCCGAGGGCTCGTCCGAGGAGGCCTGCGCGGTGGGGGACTTCGAGGTCTTCCCTGCCTTCCCCTGGGACGGGGGCCTGTCGTCGGTGTCGTCCGAGTCGCCGCAGCCGACGACCGTCAGGGGCGCCAGCGCGGCGAGTACGAGGCCCGCGGCCCATCGCGTCGTCCGTCGAGTCGCGCGCCGATGCGAGAGCGTCGCTTCCCGCCCCCGTGCGTGTGTCGTCGCCAAGGTGTGCCCCCCGTGTCCCGGCGTGCCTGGGTTCCGTTTCCGGCGGCCAGCATTCCCACTTGTCACCGCCGTCACGCGCGCGGCCCCCGGCACCGCACACGACTCACACGTCGTGATGAAGATCACCGAGGACAACCCTCCGCGTTCCCACGGCATCTTCCCCGCTGATCAAGGAGTCGACAGCAGGAGCTGGCGGTCGAGTGGCCCGTACGTCAGATGAGGCAGCACCACCCATGCCTCCCAAGCCCCCCAAGAAGCGCGTCTTCGCGCGAGCAACCCGTCGTGATGTCCTCGCGGCCACCCTGCTGTGCGCGGTGGCACCCGTCGGCATCCGCATGGCCGCCGGATCGGGGCAGGGCGGCGACGCGTCCATCACGCCGCATCAGCCGCCGGACATGAGCACGGCGGTGTCCTCGGGTACGTGGGCGGCCTCCGGGCCGCAGCCCGAGACCACGGAAGCGATCGTGCAGATCGTCGCCCATCCCGACGACGACCTGTTCTTCATCAACCCGGAGGTCGGGCAGTCGCTGCGCAGCGGCCGTCCCCTGACCACGGTCTATCTGACGTCCGGTGAGGCCAACGGCGTCAACGCTCCCCGGCGGGGCACCTTCCGGGGGATCCCCCGTCCCGCGCGTGACAAGCGCAAGTTCGCCAAGGCGCGGCAGAACGGCATTCGCGCCGCCTACGCGGAGATGGTCACCGGCCGGCCGGACCACCCCTGGCGGCGCACCGTCATCGCGACGGCGGGCGGCGGGCAGGCGGAGCTCGACACGTTGCGGGGGCACCCCCACATCCAGCTGGTGTGGACGCTGCTGCACGAGGCGGGCAGCATCACCGGCGAGCGCCCGCACAGCCTGCACGGGCTGTGGGACGGCCGGGTCGGTGTGCTCGGCTCGCAGCTGGTGCACGGTGGTGTGGTCACCCGCGGCTTCACGTACACGCGGGAACAGCTCATCCGGACCCTGACCGGCTATCTGGAGCGGTTCCGGCCGACGCAGGTGCGGATGCAGGACCCGACGCCGGGCCGTCTGGACCGCAACCTCAAGTGCGCGGACCACCAGGACCACCGCTTCGGCGCTCGGTTCGTACAGGAGGCCCTCGCCCGGTACGGCGCCTCCGGTTCGCGTCCTCACTTCACCGTGCAGACCTACATGGGGTACTTCAACGGCGGGCTGCCGCGGACGCTCGACCCCGCGGCCGGCGCGTCCAAGGCCCGCACCCTTGAGACGTACTCCTGGAGCGACGCCCCGCGGGATTCCTGCGGGGACCCGGCGGGCTGCGGTGACCTGAAGGTCGCGGCGCGCCCGAAGCACCGCTGGTCGCACAGCATCCACCACACCCGTGACAGCGGCGCCGACTGGCTCCTCGCGGGCAAGGACGACAGTCTGTGGGCCTTCGCCGTCCTGGACGGCCGGATCGCGCACTGGCACCGGCCGGGCGGCGACGGCGCCCGACCGGGCGCGGACCGGTGGACGGGGCCCGTGTTCCAGGCGGAGACCGGTATGGACACGGGTGTCCGGCCCGTGGCCCTGCCCGACGGGCGCATCGCCGTCTTCGGCACCCGCACGCTGCTGGGCGACCACCCCGCCGACTACCGCAGGGAAGTGGGTTTCCTCGTCCAGCGGGCCCCGGGCGAGGCCTTCCGGCCCTGGCAGTCGCTGGGCAGCCCGGAGGTGTCCGACGAGGTCGGCACGAACGACATCAGTGCGCCCGCGGTCGCGGTGCACGACGACGGCACGATGGCGGTGTTCCTGCGCGACAGCGGCCATCGACTGACCGCACGCGTCCAGCAGGCGGACGGGACGTGGACGCCCTGGCGCGGCATGGGCGGCGAAGCGGTCCACGGGGACCCGGTCGCCACCACGGACCGCAGCGGCCGCGTCCACGTCCTGGCCGCCACCGCGCACAGCGTCCTGGCCTGGATCCAGGACCAGCCGGGTGCGGCCGTGCGCGGTCCGCTGGCCACCCGGCTCCCGGCCACCACCTTGCCGTTGACCGTCCGGCCGGACGACGACGGCGTCCGGGTCTTCTACCGCGCTCCCCGCTCCGGGAACGTGTGGTCGGCCCTCCTGCACGCGGAGGACCTCGCCGCCCCGGCGGCGCCGCGCCGGGCACGGCAGCCGTTCACCGCGCACGCGTCGACGGCCGGGACCGATCTGGGCGGGGTCGGGGGCTACGGCCCGGTGAGCGTCGCCTCGGACGACTGGGGCGGTGTCCTGCTCGCGGTCCGGACCACCACGGGGGACGTCGCCACCGCGTGGGGCACGTCGGGCGCCGCCAGGAACCGGCCGCGGTGGAACCACACGGGAGTCCTCCTCGCCGGTGCGCCGTCGAGCGTGTCCCTGGCGTCGGGCGGCGTCGTGCTCACCATGCTCGGCCTCGACAGCCGCCTGTACTGGACCCATGCCACGCGTGAGGGAGGGCGCCTCGCTCCGTGGCAGGCGGTCGGATCTCCGGCACCGGCCAGGTCGAAGGCGTGATGCGGGTGCCCACCACCGAGCCGCCCGCCCTGCGCGACGCGCACGACACGCGGGACCCGTTCTTCGACAACGCGAAGTTCCTCCTGATCGTGCTCGTCGCCCTCGGCCACTCCTGGGAACAGATCGTCAGGGGCACGCATGTGCTCCAGGCCGTCCACACCGTGGTGTACGCGTTCCACATGCCGGCGTTCATCCTGCTGTGCGGCTACTTCTCGCAGCGCTTCACCGCCCGCCCCGACCAGGTGCGCCGTCTGATCGAGTCGGTGCTCATCCCCTACCTCCTGTTCGAGACGGCCTACTCCGCCACGAACAGCGCGGTGCGCGGTGAGCCCTTCGTCCTCACCCCCACGGAACCCACCTACCTCTGCTGGTTCCTCGTCGCCCTGTTCCTCTGGCGGATGAGCACGCCCCTGTGGCGAGCGATCCGCCATCCCGTGGCCGTCGCCGTACTCGTCTCCCTGGCCGCCGGGCTGACCACGATGGGCTACGACCTGGCGCTGCCGCGCGTGCTCATGTTCCTGCCCTGGTTCGTCCTGGGGCTGAGCCTGCGCCCGCACCACTTCGCCCTCCTGCGGACGGGAACGGCCCGCCGCTGGGCCGTGGTCGCGCTGGCCTGCGCCGCAGTCGGGGCGTACCTGCTCGTTCCCGGCCCCGACGACCACTGGCTGTCCATGGACGTCGGCTACGCGGAGCTCGGCGTGAGCTGGCCGCGGTACCTGGCGCTGCGCCTCGGCATCTTCGCGGTCAGCGCGGTGCTCGTCGCCGCGTTCCTCGCCTGCGTGCCCCGGCGCCGGACGGCCTTCACCGCGTTGGGCGCCGCCACCATGTACCCCTACCTCCTGCACGGGCTGCTGATCCGCGCGGGCGAGGCCGCCGGTCTGTACCCGGCCGTGAAGGGCCTCGGCCCGGCGGGCCAGGTCCTGCTCACCCTCGGCGTCGTCCTCACGGTGGCGCTGTTGTCGACTCCGCCTGTGCGCAAGCTGTTCCGTCCGCTGGTGGAGCCGCGGTTGCCGCGGTCGGCGGTGCCCGTGAGCGACCGTTCGAGGTAGCGGGGACCACCGCCAACCGCCGTATGGCCCGACCTCAGTTGTCAGTGGCCGCTGCCACGATGACCGGATGACCTCCACGATCTTCGACCGGCTCCGGGACGGCGGCTTCGAGCAGGCACTGTTCCATCAGGACGCCCGGACCGGGCTGCGGTCCCTCGTCGTCCTGCACGACACCACCCTCGGTCCCGCGCTCGGCGGCGTCCGCATGCACGCGTACGAGGACGAGACCGCCGCCCTCGAGGACGGCCTGCGCCTCGCCCGGGCCATGACCCTCAAGGCCGCGGCCGCGGGGCTCGATCTCGGCGGCGGCTGGAGCGTCGTCATCGGTGACCCGGCACGCGACAAGACCGAGGCGCTGCTGCGCGCCCACGGCCGCTTCGTCGCCACCCTCGGCGGGCGCTTCATCCCGGTCAACGACGTCGGCACCACGCAGGCCGACCTGAAGGTGATCGGCACCGAGGCCTCGCCGGTCTGCGCGGACGGCGATCCCTCCCCCATGACGGCGCTCGGCGTCCTCGAGGGGATACGGGCCTGTCTGCGCGCCACCGGTGGCGACGGGAGCCTGCGGGGCGTTCGTGTGTGCGTGCAGGGCGCGGGCAACGTGGGGGCCGCTCTCGCCCGTCTCCTGGCGGCGGAGGGCGCGGAGTTGCTGGTGTCCGACATCGACCCCCGACGCGCGGATGCCGTCGCCCGGAGCGTCGGTGCGCGCGTCGTCGACCCCGCGAGCGCGGCGGTCACCGCCTGCGACGTCCTCGCCCCCTGTGCCCTCGGGGGTGTCGTCGACGACCGTACGCTGCCCGAGCTGCGCTGCCGGATCATCGCCGGGGGCGCGAACAATGTGCTCGCCGCCCCGGAGCTCGCCGCCGCGCTGGAGGCCCGCGGCGTCCTCTACGCGCCCGACTTCTGCGTGAACGCGGGCGGGTTGATCTTCCTGGAGGAGCGGCTGCGTCACCATGACGCCGCTCGCACCGAGCGGCGGGTCCGTCAGGTCGGCGAGCGCCTGGCCACGGTCATCGAGCACGCGCGCCGCTCGGGTGTGCCCCCGACCGAGGCCGCGCTCACGCTGGCCGGGGCGCGGCTCGGCCCTCGCTGACGTCCCGGTGGGCGAGGGCTGCACGAAGTGGCTCGTGGACCACAAGTAGTCGTTCCCCCGCGGATTCCCGCGCGCCGCCCCGCCGCCCCCGCCCGGGTGGCGGGGCGTCGCGCGACGTCGTCCCGGGCCCCGGTCACCCGCGTGGCCCGGCTGCCATAAGGTACTCCGGACACCCCCGTATATCCCGCGAAACCGGAGCAAGTGCCCGTGCCCTCGTCCCTCCAGCCGGTCCTGGACCGCATCGCCACCGAGATCCAGGCCCTGCCGGGGCGCGGCCGCCCCGCCGACTACATCCCGGCGCTCGCCTCGGCCGACCCCCGGCACTTCGGGATGGCCGTGGCCGAGCTCGACGGCACGGTGTACGGCGTCGGCGACTGGCAGCGGCCCTTCTCCGCCCAGTCGATCACCAAGGCGTTCACGCTGGCTCTCGACCTCTCGCTGGACGGCGAGCTGCTGTGGGAGCACGTCGGCCGGGAGCCGTCCGGCAACCCGTTCAACTCCCTGGTGCAGTTGGAGTACGAGAACGGCATCCCCCGCAATCCGTTCATCAACGCGGGCGCGCTCGTCGTCACCGACCGGCTCCAGACCCTCACCGGTGACGCGGCCGGGACGCTCCGGGCCTTCCTGCGCGCCGAGTCCGGCAACGGCCGCCTCGACTTCGACGAGGCGGTGCTCGCCTCCGAGACGGCGCACGGCGACCGCAACGCCGCGCTCGCCCACTTCATGGCGTCGTACGGCAACATCAGCAATCCGGTGCCCACGCTCCTCGACCAGTACTTCCGGCAGTGCTCCATCGAGGCGTCCTGCGCCGACCTGGCCCTGGCCGCCGGTTTCCTCGCCCGCCACGGCATACGGTCCGACGGCTCCACGCTCCTCACCCGCAGCCAGGCCAAGCAGGTCAACGCGGTCATGCTGACCTGCGGCACCTACGACGCCGCGGGCGACTTCGCGCACCGCGTGGGCCTGCCCGGCAAGAGCGGCGTCGGCGGCGGCATCATCGCGGTCGTCCCCGGCCGCTGCACCGTCTGCGTCTGGAGCCCCGGCCTCGACCAGCGCGGCAACTCCGTGGCGGGGGTGGCCGCGCTGGACCGCTTCACCACCCTCACGGGCCTCTCGGTCTTCTGATCCGCCCCCGCACCCCGAATACTGGGCCCATGGGATTCGCCGTCCTGATGACCCTGCCCGGCCTGGTCATCCTGCTGACCGTCATCGCCTTCGCCGACCAGCTGTTCCTTCGCGCGGGCCGCGCCGGCCTGCTGCCCTGGCGCACCAGCGCGCGTCAGGGCCAGATATCGTCCACCGGCTTCGAGCAGCTCCACGCCAGCTTCTCCCCCGGCAAGCAGAACGAACTCAAGGAGCGCCAGTCGGCGCTGGTGATGCGCGACGACGAGGAGGACGGGGCACCGCCGAACAGGACGACGGTGGACCTGGAGGGCAAGGTCGCGGTCGTCCGCGTTCCGCCACGGGCCGACCGGTAGTGACCGAGGCGAAATCCGCTGGTCGGCCTGGTGCCTTTTCGGCAGGCTTGGTTCATGAACGCCCGGCCCGGTGACCTGCCCGCCCCTTCTTGGCTCGGCACCCCCCTCGACGCACGCCCCCTCTTCGCCCCCGAGCAGGACGCCCTCATGGCCACCCTGCGCGCGCTCGCGCCCGCCGACTGGGGCAAGGAGGCCGTGCCGGGCTGGGCCGTGCGGGACGTGGCCGCGCACCTGCTCGGGGACTTCTACGGGCGGCTCGGGCGGGATCGTGACGGGCACACCGAGGGGCCGGGCTTCCGGGCGGGTGAGACGTTGGAGGCGTTCATCCACCGCGTCAACCAGGAGTGGGTGGACGCCTGCCGCCGGATGAGTCCGGAGGCGCTCGTCGACACCCTGGATCTGGTCGGCGGGCAGGTCGCCCGCTTCTTCGAGACGACGGACCCGGGCGCCCCGGCGCTCGGCGTTTCGTGGGCCGGTGTCGACCCGGCCCCGATGTGGCTGGACAGCGCCCGCGACCTCACGGAGTTCTGGACCCACCGGCAGCAGATCCGCCGCGCCACCGGCCAGGGCACGGACCTCGACCCGCGTTTCCTGTCCGTGGTCCTGGACACCTTCATGCGGGCGCTGCCCCACACCCTGCGCGAGGTCGTCGCCCCCGTCGGCACCCAGGTCCAGGTGCGTGTCGACGGCCCGGCGGGCGGTGCGTGGACGGCCACCACCGTCGCCACGGGCACCGCCGTCGCCGCGGGCACCGCACCGCGCTGGTCCCTGGCCGAGCCGGACACCGGACACCCCGCCGCGACCCTGCACCTGGACGAGGAGACCGCCTGGCAGCTGTGCACCCGCGGCATCCAGCCCACCGCCGCCCTGGACCGGGCCCGCGTCGACGGAGACCCCCGCCTGGCCGCGGCGGCCTGCCAGATCGTCTCCATCATCTACTGACCCGTCCGGCTCAGGCGTCCGCGAGCGGCACCCGCAGCGACGGCTGCAGCCGGTCCGCGTGGGCCCGCACCATGTCGTCGCACAGGCGCCAGATCTGATCCACGGTCAGCGTCGCCGCGGTCGCCGGGTCGGTCATGGCCGCGTGCCGGATGTGGCGCGGCTCGTCGTCGAGGGCGGCGCGGACGACGAGGTCGTTCATGCTGAGGTAGGTGCGGTTGAGGGCGGCCAGCTGCGGGGGCAGGGAGCCCGCGCGGGTCGGCTGGATGCCGGTGGCGTCGACGAGGCAGGGCACCTCGACCACGCCGTGGGCCGGGAGGTTGTCGATGAGGCCGTGGTTGGGGACGTTGCCGTAGACGGTGCGCGGGGTGCCGGTGACCACGCTGTGGATGATCTGCGGGGCGTACTCCATGGTGCCCTCGACGGTGAGGGGCGCGCCGGTGGCCAGGGCGTCGCGGGTGCGGTGGTACGTGGCGACGTTCTCGTCGACGATGTCGAGGTAGGCGCCGACCGGCAGCCGCAGCCGGTCGACCTCGCTGTCGTGGCGCAGGTACCAGGGGACGTATTCGGACGAGTGCTCGCTGGTCTCGGTCGGGTAGTAGCCGAGCCGCCGGTACATGTCGACGCGCACGCGGCGCCGCAACTGCTCGTCCCCGGCGATCAGTTCGTCGAGGCGGGGGTAGAGGTCGCGGCCCCGGTGCTCGAAGCGGAGCACCCAGGCCTGGTGGTTGACGCCCGCGGCCCGGTAGGTGACCTCGTCGTAGGGGACGCCGACCAGCTTGGCCAGGTCCTGCATGGTCCAGTACACGGAGTGGCACAGGCCGACGACCCGGGTGAGGCCGGTGGCCCGGGTGAGGTACTGGACGTTCATGGCCATGGGGTTGGTGTAGTTGAGCAGCCAGGCGTCGGGGCACAGCTCCGCGATGTCCTCGCCGAGCTCCTTGAGGAACGGGAACGTGCGCAGGGCGCGGAAGATGCCGCCGACGCCGAGGGTGTCGCCGATGGTCTGGCGCAGCCCGTAGCGGGCGGGGATGTCGAAGTCGGTGCGGGTGGCCTCGCCCATGCCGATCTGCACGATGTTGATGACGAAGTCGGCGCCGGTCAGGGCCGTGCGGCGGTCGGCGTGGGCGGTGATGGGGGCGTCGGCCGCGCGTTCGCGGGCGATGTAGCGGGCGGCGGCCTCGGCGGTGGCGAGGCGTTCGGGGTCGATGTCGTGCAGGGCTATGTGGGAGTTCTTCAGCTCGGGGAAGGCGAAGAGGTCGGCGAGCAGTCCCTGGGTGAACTCGACGCTGCCTGCGCCGATGAAGACGATCTTGGGGTGCGTCATGAGGCGTGCGCTCCGGTGGGAGTGGTGTGGATGAGGGCCTCGTACCAGGTGGGCTGGGCCGCGGTGCCCCCGTGGGCCCTCGTGGACAGGGCTCCGCACACCGCGGCGAACCGCAGTGCCTGGTGCGGAGGTTGACGGTGCAGCGTGGCGGCGATGAACCCGGCGTCGAAGCTGTCCCCGGCGCCGACGGTGTCCTTGGGAGTCACGGCGAGACCCGGCGCCGACATCAGCGCGAGGCCGTCGTGGCACAGGGCTCCGGCAGCGCCGTTCTTCACCACCACCAGCGGTACGCGGGTGGCGAGGAGTGCGGCCGCCCGCTCCGGCGACCCGGCCTCGGACCCGGCCAGGCCCATGGCTTCCTGGGCGTTGGGCAGCAGGATGTCGGTCTCGGCGAGGACCGCGTCGAGGGCGGCCCCGTCCCAGGTGCCCGACGGGTCGTCCTGGGTGTCCAGGGACGTGCCCGCACCGTGTGAGCGCGCGGTGCGCAGCAGGTCCGGCAGGTCCTCGGCGAGCCGGGGCTGCAGGAAGTACGAGGCGGCGTGGACGTGCCGGGTGTCGGCGAGCAGGTCCGGGGGCACGTCGCGGCCGGAGGTGGTGGTGAGGGTGCCGGGCGAGGTGAGGACGGCACGGTCGTCGCCGCTGGTGAGGACGACGGTGAGCGGGGTGGGGAGGGTGGCGTCCAGGGTCAGGGCCCGGGTGTCGACGCCGTGGGCGGTGAGGGTGTCGCGGACGTAGCGGCCCGCGTCGTCGTCGCCGACGCGGCCCGCGAAGGCCACTTTCAGGCCGAGTCGGGCCGCTCCGCAGGCCATGATCGCGGCGGAGCCGCCGAGGACGAGGGTGCCGGTCTCGGTGAGCTGTTCGCGCTGGCCGAAGGCGAGGGGCCCGGTGAGCGGGCCGAGGATCACGTCGGGGTTGGCGTCCCCGATGACGAGCAGGTCGTAGGCGGGCGGCATCGCGGTCCTTCGGGTCGTACGGCGGGCTTGCGGCGGGCAACTGGCGGAGGCAGGGCGGGCGTTCAGCCCTTGAGTCCGCTGGAGGTGATCGAGCGGATGAAGGCCTTCTGCGCGCAGAGGAACGCGAGCAGCACCGGCAGGACCGTGATCACGTTGCCCGCCATCACCGCGGACCAGCGGGTGTGGTGCTGGCCCTGGAAGGTGGTCAGGCCCAGTTGGAGCGTGTACTGGGTGTCGTGGTTGATGGCGATCAGCGGCCATGTCAGGTCGTTCCACGTGGTCAGGAAGGTCAGCACGGCCACGGTGGCGAGCGCGGGCCGGGCGAGCGGCAGCACGATCGCGTACAGCACCCGCAGCCGTGAACAGCCGTCGATCCAGGCGGCCTCCTCCAGTTCCCTGGGCAGGGACAGGAAGAACTGCCGCAGCAGGAACACCGCGAACGGCGTGACCAGCGCGGGCACGATGAGCGCGCCGAGGGTGTCGATGAGCCCGAGCTTCTTCATCACCAGGAAGGTGGGGATCATCGTGAGCTGGAAGGGGACCACCATCGTCGCCAGCATCAGGACGAGCAGCACGCGCGACCCGGCGAAGCGCATCCGGGCGAAGGCGTACCCGCCGAGCGTGCCGAACACGAGGTTCGAGGTGACCGCGACGGCGGACACGATCACCGAGTTCAGGAGCCAGCGCGGGAACATGGCGTTGCCGAGGACGTAGCGGTAGCCGCCGAGGTCGATGCGGGACGGCCACAGCGCGGGCGGGAAGCGGTTGATCTCCGCGTTGCTCATCAGGGAGCTGAGGAGCAGCCACAGCAGGGGTACGGCGAACAGCGCGGCCAGCGGCGCGAGCAGCAGGTGCCACGGGCTGAACGGGAGGCGCGGGCGCCGCCGGGTGGCGGGCAACGCGGCCGGGCGGGTGCCGACTTGGGACCGGCCGGTCGTGGTGACGGTCATGGGGCGGCTGCTTTCGTGCGACGGTTCGCGGTCATGAGGCGGCCGCCTTGGTACGGGGGGTGCGCTCGCGTCCGCGTACCACGTGCAGCAGGGCCGCCACGACGAACAGCGCGAGCGCGAGGACGTACGCGGCCGCGGCCCCGTACCCGGCGGTGAACTCCTTGAAGGCCTGCTCCCAGATGAAGTAGACGATCACGGTGGTCGAGCCGAGCGGCCCGCCCTTGGTGGTCACATAGACCAGGTCGAAGACCTGCAGGGCCTGGATGGTCTGCCACAGCAGCAGGAACACGCTCACCGGTGTGAGCGCGGGCAGCGTGACGTGGCGCAGGAGTTGCAGCCGTCCCGCGCCGTCGAGGCGGGCGGCCTCGATGAGGGACTGCTGTACGTCCTGCAGGGCGGCCAGGTAGATGACGGTGCACAGTCCTGTGCCGCTCCACAGGGTGATGGCGACCAGGACGAGCAGGGCCTGGGAGGGGTCGGTGAGGAACCCCTGCGGTGAGATGCCGACGCGGTGCAGGACGGAGTTGGCGGCGCCGAACTCCGGGTCGAGGATGAAGGAGAACAGCACACCCTGTGCCGTGGCGGAGATGACGAAGGGCACGAAGAACAGCGTCCGGTACAGGCCGACGAAGCGGATCCGCCGGTTCAGGACGAGGGCGAGTGCCAGTCCGACGGCGATGCTCAGGGGCACGTACAGCGCGGTGTAGACGGCGGTGTTCTTCACGGCTTGGTGGAAGTTCGGGTCCTGGCGCAGGGCGCGGTAGTTGTCGAGGCCCACCCAGCGGCTGGGGGTGACCAGGTCGTTGGCCTGGAAGGACAGGAGCAGCGACCAGACGACCGGCAGGACGCTCAGGCCGAGGATGACGAGCACGGCCGGTGAGACGAACGCCCAGGCCGTGGCGGCCTCTCGGCGGCGCCGACGGCGCAGCGTCCGTGGTCCCGAGCGGTCCGGCGGCAGGGTCAGCGGTGTGGGAAGTCGGGGCATGTGAGGTCCTCAACGCGGTATCAGCAGGGCGGCGTTGGACTCGTCGGCGCACCGGCGCACGGCGTCGGCGGGGCTCGACCGGCCGAGCAGCACGGAGACGACGGCCTGGCCCAGGGCGCGCGAGACGCGGGGGTAGGCCGGGTGCACGGGGCGGACGCGGGCCGAGGAGACGGCTTCGGTGAACACGGACAGGCCGGGCGTACGGGTGGCGTGCTCGCGCCAGGCCGGGCGGTCCTCGCTGCGGCGGCTCAGCGGGAGACTGCCCGCGTCGACGTCCCAGCGGCTGTCCTGGGCGGGCTGGGTCAGCCAGGTGACGAAGGTCCGGGCGGCCTTCGTGCGGGCCTCGCCGTTGTCGAAGAGCGTCCAGGTGTCGGGGCCGGAGATGGTCATGGGGCGGCCGCTGAAGCTGGGCAGCGGGACGACGTGGTAGTCCATCTTCGCCTGCCGGATGTCCGGCAGTTGCCAGGGCGCGGTGACCACCATGCCCATCCGTCCGGACAGGAAGACCTGGTACATCTGCTCGCTGCCCGGCTTGGGGTCGAGGTAGACGCTCTTCGCGCGCGCCAGGTCCTGGACGACCTCCAGCGCGCGCACGCCCGCCTCGGCGAAGCCGATGCTCCGGCCGTCGTCGGCGATCACGTCGCCGCCGAGGTCCCACACCAGCGGCCACAGCCGCCACACGGTGTCCTCGTCGCCGGTGCCGGGCCAGCCGGTGCCGAAGCGGCCCTTGCCCGCGTCGGTGAGGCGGCGCGCGGTGTCGGTGAACTCCCGCCAGGTCCAGCCCGCCTCGGGCAGGTCGAGCCCGGCCTCGGCGAACAGCTTCTTGTTGCAGACCACGGCGAGGCAGTCGAGGAGCGCGGGCAGCGCACGGACCCGGCCGTTGACGGTGACGGCGTCCCGGGCCGGTGCCCAGTAGTTCTTCCACGGCGTCGGGCCCCGTCGGACGTGCGCGGTGAGGTCGACGACCTGGGGGCTGCGGGCGACGCTCGCGAGGTCGGAGCCGAAGACGTAGGCGATGTCGGGGTAGGAACCGGCGGCGAGCGCCGCGGTGACCTTCTGCAGCATGGCGTCGGCGAGGACTCCGCCGCCCAGGTCGACGCGGATGTCCGGGTGCGCGCGCTCGAACTCGGCGACCAGGCTCTTGATGACCTTGGCGGCGGTGTCGGTCTGGCCGTGCCACATCTGGATGGTGACGCGGCCGTCGGAGCCGACCCCGTCACCGGCGCCCGGTGCGCAGCCGGTCAGGACACCACCGGCCGCCGCGAGCGCCCCGGCGCCACCGGCACGCAGCACACCGCGTCGTGACGGCGGACCCGGCGCTCGGGGTTCTGCGGTCATCTCTGCCTCCAGGAGGTCGGGCGCCACTCGTCGACCCTCACGACGCCACGGGACACGGCGGACCGGGCGACATATGGGGGGGGGACATAGGAAGGGGTGCGGGTGGAGAAGGGGTCGACGGGACCGCCGGCGGGTCCGGCCGTCCGGAACGCGGCGGTCCCGTCGACAGGCCGAGGGGAACGACCGCTAGCAGGTCTGGCGGAGGTGGTCCGCGCTGCCCGCGGGTGAGACGCCGACGTCACGGCGGACGATGCTCAGCCGGTCGCCCCAGCCGGAGCAGGCCGTGCGCAGGCCCTTCGCGGAGTACTCGACGACGAGGACGTGATCGCCGAACGCGTCGGTGTACGCCCCGCATTCGTTCCACTCGCCGCACTCCTCGGCGACGGCGAAGTCGAGGCCGGTCTCCTTGCGCGCCGGGGCCAGATCCGGCGTGTTCTTCTGCGCGATGGCCAGGCCCCTGCCGTGCGCGTGGGCGGAGAGCAGCGAGATGAAGGCCTTGGCCTGGCTCGCCTTCAGGTATTTCGGGAAGCGGGTGTACGTGTCGTAGTTGTCCGGCTCGACGGCCTGGAAGCCCTTGTCCGCGCAGCCGTCGATCCACCCGTTGACCTTGGCGGCCACGCGTCGGCGCTTGTCGGCGGTGCGGATGTCGAGGACGGCCTCGCCCCACTCGCCGTCGTACACGACGTCGCCGTTCGCGTCCCGCAGGAGCAGGTCCTTGTCCCACTCCTGCTCGGCGCCGGGCTGGGCCTGGAAGGCGTTGACGTAGCAGAGGTTGTACAGGCCCGGGGCGGGGGCGGCGCCACGGTCGCGGCTGACGACCTCGACGCCGGCGGGCGGGGCGTAGGCGCCGCCGATCTGGTAGTCGAAGCCGGCGTGGGGCGGCGGCAGGGGGATCCCGCTCGTGGCGGTGGGCGCGGTCGCGCCGGCCGACGCGGGGGCGGGGGCGAGCAGGCAGGCCGCCGCGGTGGCGGCGAGCGCCGCAGTCACGGTCGTACACCTGCGCAGAACACGATTGAGGCTCATCAGTGAGCTCCAGCTGTGGGAGGGCACGTCCCCGCCTCGGACCCGCGACGGTCCTGGCGACTCAGTCCGGGCTCATGGCCGAGGGCCAACTACCGGCTAGGCGTACCTCTGCGCCGAGGGCTCGTCATCGGCGTTGCCAGGGAGTAAAGCGAGCGGGTTCGGCCATGTCAAGGGATCGGATTTGCTCGAACCGGCGCTTGAACGCGCAGAGCCGCGCTCACCTGGTGCGCGATCCATGAGCGAACACATCGTCCGGAGCTATGCTCGCCGCGTGCTGAGAAGCGACCGCCATGTGCGGATACTCGACCACGTCGCCGCGCAGGGCAGCGCCGACGTGACGCAGTTGTCCCGGTTGCTCGGCGTCTCACCGGCGACCGTGCGGCGGGACCTGCGCCACCTGAGCGACCAGCGGCTGATCGAGCGCACCCACGGCGGGGCGCTGTCCGGCGGCCTGAGCATCGAACTGCCGCTGCAGCACCGCGCGGACCAGCGCTCCCCGCAGAAGCAGGCCATCGCCCGGGCCGCCGCCGACCTCGTGCCCGAAGGCGCCGTGGTCGGTCTCACCGGCGGCAGCACGACGACGGAAGTGGCCCGGATCCTCGCCGACCGAGGCCCCGTCAC
This sequence comes from Streptomyces sp. NPDC127108, assembly GCF_042677545.1. Lineage (NCBI taxonomy): Bacteria > Bacillati > Actinomycetota > Actinomycetes > Kitasatosporales > Streptomycetaceae > Streptomyces > Streptomyces sp. NPDC127108. The sequence goes on from NZ_JBHXTE010000005.1 coordinate 50,193, forward strand.
CCTCGTCACCAACGCCGTCAACATCGCTGCCGCCCTCGTGCTGCGCCCCACCGTCACGCTGATCGTGATCGGCGGCACGGCCCGCAGCGAGAGCTACGAACTCGTCGGCCCCATCGCCGAGAAGACCCTCGCCGACCACCACACCGACATCGCCTTCCTCGGCGTGGACGGCATCAGCGCGGCGCACGGATGCACCACCCACGACCAGTTGGAGGCGGCCACCGACCGCGCCTTCGCCCGGCACAGCGGCCGGACCGTCGTGGTCGCCGACCACTCCAAGATCGGCAGGACCACGTTCGCCAAGATCTGCCCGGCGGCCGACGTTCACTGCCTGATCACCGACGGCGAGGCGCCCGCGGATCAGCTCGACGCGATCGCGTCCGTGGGCGTGGCGGTCACGGTCGTCTAGCGCGGCTCGCCCCGGTCCGTGGCGGGCGCACGTAGCGCTCCCCCTCCCGTTCGCCGGAAGCGCGTCCGGGCCGTCTGGCGTAGCTGTGCCGCGACCCCCTTCGACGGGGGCGGTCGCGCGCCTACGCTGGCGGCCCGGCGCACGGGTGATGCCGCCGTGCACGCCGGTCGGGGGCACATCGGGGGGCGCGATGGGATCCAGGGGCATGGCGGCGGGGATCGTCGCGGCGCTGATCGGTGTGGCGGGGATGATCATCGCCGCGTTCATCACGGTGAGCGGCTCCGGCGGCGGCTCCGGGGGGTTCGAGGGCTCCGGAGACGACAAGTCCGGCCCGGGCACGGTCATCCAGACCAACGAACACGGCGACAACATCCTGTGCGTCGGCGACGTCAAGGTCTGCGTGGGCCGGACGGACAAGGCGACGCCCAAGTCGTCCGCGTCGCCCTCGTCACCCGGGAAGTCACCATCGCGGACGTCACCTGCGCCCGACGACCCACCCGCGGGCGGTATCCGTACGCCCTCCCCGGCGGACGACGAGAAGGGCGACGCAGGCGGGACGGAGCCGCGGCCCGACAGCGCCGCGGTCGCCTCCCTGCTCGCCCGGGCGCCCCGGGTGGCGCTGCGGGGATCCGGTCCCGGCGCCCTGCGCGTCGTCCTGCTCGACGTGCCGTCCCCGGCGCCCCGGTGGAGCACGCTCGGCATCGGGACCCGGCGGCTCCGCGCCGCCGGGGTGGACGGGGTGCTGTTCCGGCTGCCGACGCCGGTCACCGCCGGAGTGTCCGTCGACAGCTCGCAGGCACCGGCCGACGTGGAGTACGTCTTCTTCGACACCAACGGGTGGCGGCTCGGCACCCAGACCGCCGCCGGCTGCGCCGTGATGTGCCCCTCCCTGACCCAGAACCAGGGGACCGTCCCCCTGTACCAGCACGTCCTGGTGACGGACGCGGGGCGCAGCGCGGGATGGCCGCCGGGGCAGCGGTACGTCTACACGCCGGGGTGAGCCGTCGCTCGGCCAGGATCGCTAGTGGTGGAAGGTCGTGACCGTTTCGAGCGCGGCCCGTGCGGTCGTGACGTGGTTCTCCGGCGCGGCCTCGTCGGCGTAGCCGAAGGAGACGCCCACGAGCAACTTCCCTCCGGTGACGCCGAGTTCGGCGCGGACCGTGTCGGCGTAGAAGCTCAGCAGGCCTTGCGGACAGCTCGCCACGCCGTACGCGGTCATCGCCAGGAGCAGGGTCTGCAGGTAGGCGCCGACGTCCGCGGCGAGGCGCGGGCCGCCGTCTCCGGTGACGAAGAGGAACGCGGCGTGCGGGGCGTCGTAGAAGCCGAGGCTCCGGGCGTCGTAGGCCGCCCGTGCCGCGTGGTCGTCCGGGCCGATGCCCAGCGCTCCGTACAGTTCGGCGCCGAACGCCGCCCGGCGCTCCTGGTGCACCGGTGTGTAGATGCCCTCGGAGTACGGGACGTCGATCGAGGTGCGCCGTGCGGCGTGCGCCGCCCGCAGGGCGTCAGCCAGGCGTCGGCGGGCCGCGCCGCTCGCCACCTCCACCTGCCACGGCTGGGCGTTGGAGTTGGACGGCGCGGCACCGGCCAGCGAGAAGATCGCGCGGATCGTGTCCTCGGGCACGGCTTCCGGGCGGAAGGCGCGGGTCGCGCGCCGTCCGCGTATCAGCTTCTCCGCGCAGCCGCTCAGCTCGGTGGGGACCAACGGACTCATGCCTCACTCCTCGACGCCAGCCAATGTAAACGCAGTCGTTTACATGACCGGACCCTAGCAAGCCACTCCCCTCGAAGTAAACGTGTACGTATACTTTGCGGATGGACGCGACGACCACGGCATCGACGACGGCGACACCTCGGGGGCGGGGGCGCGGCGGACGGGAACGCATCCTGGGTGCCGCCGCCCGGCTGTTCGCGTCCCAGGGGATCAACGCGACCGGCATGGAGCAGGTCGCCGAGGAGGCACCGGTCTCCAAGCGCACGCTGTACGCGCACTTCCGGACCAAGAGCGACCTGGTGATCGCCCACCTCCAGGACCTCGCGTCGTCGGGGGCCACCCTGGAGAGCGCCCTGACCCGCGAGGACATCCCCCCGCGCGAGCGGATCCTCGGCCTCTTCGACCCGCCCGCCACGGACGCGGACCCGGTCCGCGGGTGCCCCTTCATCGACGCCGCGGCGGAGTTCCCCGACCCGCGCAACGAGGTCCACTCCTACGCCCGCGAGCAGAAGCTGCGGATGGTGGAGCTGGTCACCGCGCTGGTGACGGAGCTGGGCTGCCGTGAACCCGCCGCGCTCGCCGAACAGTTGGTCACCCTCGCGGACGGGGCGGCCAGCCGCGCCATGGTCCTCGGCGAAGCGGACTACGGCCGCCACGCGCGGGCGGCGGCGAAGACCCTGCTCGCCCACGCCCTGCCGGACCCGGCCTGACGCCGCCCGGCCCCTACGCCCGGCCGCGCTCCCTGCGCTCGGCGTGGGCGAAGTGCCGTGACACGGCATGGAACGACTCCTTCGGCTCCCAGTGCCACCGCGCCGTCGGGTCGTCCTCCGTCTTCCAGAGGGCCTTGGTGAGGCTGTAGCTGGCGATGTCGAGGTCGTAGCGGCGCGCACGCCGGTGCGGGGCGTCGGAGGTGACGAACTGGTACACCATGGCCGCGTGCAGGTCCATCTGATCGAACACGTCCAGGACCTGCCCGAGGTACTGCGCCTGGGTGTGCTCGCTGCGCCGCACGCCCTCGCGCACCTCCGGCTTGGGCTTGCTGTAGTCGACGACGTCCCAGCCCATGCCGCCCGCCTGGGGCGCGTCCTCGAAGGTGCAGGTGCCGCACTCCGTGATGGCGACGGGCTTGCCCCACTTCCGGTACGGGGCCAGCTCCTTGACGTAGCCCCGCGGATCGGCGAAGTACGAGTAGTAGTTGACGCTGACGAGGTCGAAGAGGTCCCAGTCGACCTTGTCCCCGTGCGCGGAACCGTAGGTCAGCGGGCCGTGGAACACACGGCGGCCGGTCTTCGCGGCCAGGCCGACGAACCGCGTCAGCCTGCGCTGCGCCGCCGCCGGGTCCCAGTTGCCCTTCAGCATGTTCTCGATCCGCTCGACCGCGTTCGCCCCGGGGACGATGCCCGGCACGAACAGGATGAACTCGCACCCCACGCTCAGGTACACCCGCGCGCCCTGGCGGCGCAGCCGCTCGGCCTCTCTGCCGGTCTCCGCGAGGTGGTCGAGGATCTCGCGTTCGGGCACGTCGGCCATGCGCGGCTGGAGCCACACGTGCATCCCGTGCTCGACCGCCTCCCTGGCGGTGGCGGTCAGGCGCTCGACGCCGGTGCCGAAGGCGACGACCGAATTCGCATGCAGGTCGTGCCTGATGGCGTGCATGTCGGACCGCATCCGGGCGCGCTTCCATCCCGTGTGCCGACTCTCGCCGTCCTCGCACTCGTACATCACGCCGCGGTGGACCAGGCCGCGGCCGGTCGTCGTGCGCGGGTCGGCCGGGGCGGCCGCCTGCCGGGCACCGGCCCGCGCGGCATCCGGGCGCACACCGGACCGCGGGCCCGCCGCGGCGCCCGCCTGCCCGGTGAGCGCCGTGCCCACCAGCGCTCCCGCGCCGACCGCCGCCGCCCCCGTGAGGAACGTCCCTCTCGTCATCGCTTCCTTGCGCATCAAGCACTCCCACCGTCGCCGACTCGTCGCGTTCCGGCGCGTTCCGGCGCGTCTTCGCGCCGACTCCGGAACGTCTCAAGCCTCGGCCTCGGGCAGGGCCCCGATCATCAGCCATCGGTCCTGCGCGCCGTATCCAAAGTCGAGACCATCAGAAGTCGAGACCATCAGAAGTCGGAGCCATCCGATCGGCGGCCCGGCTTCCGGCCCGAAGGAGGGCCCGCGCGGACGGCCCCGCGCTCACGCCGCCGCGACCGACAGCGCGTGGCGGAAGACGTCGCGCGGGTCCCACCGCGCCTTCACCGCGCCCAGGCGGGCGTGGTTGGACTTGTAGTAGAGGGTCTGCCAGGGCGTGCCCGAGGTGTTCCAGCGGGGGTCGGCGAGGTCGGTGTCGGGGTAGTTGATGAAGGTGCCGTCGGCGTTCTCGCCGGGGACGGGGACGCCGCCGGTGTCGGCGAACAGGTCCCGGTAGCAGGCGCGGATCCAGGCCAGGTACGCGGACTCCCGCTGCGGGTCGGCCCAGGAGGCGAGGCAGGACAGCTTCAGGGCGGAGTCGCGGTGGGGCATGGCCGTCGCGGCGGGGGACGGCGTGTTGACGGCGCCGCCGTAGGTGTTGAGGACGACGCTGCCCCCGACCACGTCGGTGTCGGTCCGGGTGAGGTGGCGGTGCAGCACGGCCACCTGACGGTCGGTGAGACGGCGGCGCAGGAACGCCGACTTGATCTTGATGTGCCAGTCCCCCACGGCCTCGCCCGAGCCGCGCAGGGCGGCGGTGAGCCAGGGGAGCCGCTGGACGTTCAGCTTGGCGGGCCGGTGGGTGCCCGCGCTCACCGCGTCGAGGAAGCCGTCGAGGAGCCGCCGGTCCGCGCCGGGCTCGGCGGTGACCTGACCGAGCATCAGGTGCGACCCGGCCGCCCTGCGGGTCAGGGCGAACTCGGCGTACAGGGCGGCCTGCGGGTCGTCGGCGCCCCGGTGGCGCTCGGCCCACTCGCCGTGGTTCCGCACCAGACGGGCGAAGTGCTCCTCGTCCATGCCGTCCCAGCTCCAGTCCGCCGTGAAGGTCAGGGCGGTCCGGGTGGGGGCGGGCAGCATGTACGCGGGGTCGGTGTCGCGGGTGGCGTCCGGCGAGCGGAACCACATGCGGGTGACGACCCCGAAGTTCCCGCCGCCGCCACCGGCATGGGCCCACCACAGTTCGCGGTTCGGGTCGTCCTGCTCGCGGCTCGCCACCACCGCGCGGGCCTCGCCCTGCCGGTCCACGACGACCACCTCCACGGCGTACAGGTAGTCGCTGACGAGGCCGTGCAGTCGGCACAGCGGCCCGTACCCGCCGCCCGGGACGTGCCCGCCCACGCCCACCTCGGGGTGGTATCCGGCGGGCAGCGTCACGCCCCAGCCGAGGTACAGCTTCCGGTACACCTCCCCCAGCGTCGCCCCGGCCTCCACGACGAAGGCCCGGCGCGCGGCGTCGAACGACACCTCCCGCATCGGCGACATGTCGATGACGGCCTTCACCTGGGGGTGGTCGACGAAGTCCTCGAAGCAGTGCCCGCCGCTGCGCACGGCGAGCCGGGCTCCCGCCCGCACCGACTCCTGGACGGCGCGCACCACTTGAGCCGTCGAGCCGACCAGGTAGACCTGCTCGGGCCGGCCCCGGAAGCGGTTGCTCGCGCCCCGGGTGGTGAGGTGGGCGTAGCGCGGGTCCGCGGGGGTGACGCGCACCGGACCGTTCGGCAGCCAGTCCCCCGTGCCCGTGACCGTCGCGGCCTCCAGAACGGTGCGTCCGGCGTGCTCGTCCTTGGTAGCCATCGCTGCCCCTTCGGTAGTCGGCCATGCCCGCGCGCCGCGCGCCCATGCCCTGCGTCCGTGCCGCGATTCCCTGTCGTGCGGCGGCACTTATGAAGGTAGGCAGGAGCGGCGGCGGTGGCAGGCGCGCTACCAACCACTTCGGGGGTGCACTCAGCACCACCCCCCATGGAGGTGGTGCCGCGCACAGGGCCCTTGGGACGCTCCGTCACGTACCGCTCGGCCGGATCATCTCCCGTCCCGCCGTGGCCCCGCCGTCCACGGCGACGGAGGCGCCGGTCATGTACGAGAAGTCGTCACTCGCCAGGGAGACCACGGCGCGGGCGATCTCCTCGGGCTCCGCCATGCGTTCGAGGCCGTCGACGTTCAGGGGCCCGAACGCCTTCTTGTACGCGGCCCAGTCGGCGTCGGGGATGCCCGGCGGGCGGACGAAGGGGGTGTCGGTGGTGCCGGGCAGGACGGCGTTGACGCGGATGCCCCGGGGCCCGTACGCGAGCGCGGCGGACTTCACGATGCCCTGGACGGCGCGCTTGCTCGCCGTGTACGCGGCGCCGTTCGGCCGGGCCTGCTCGGCGGCCGATGACGACGTGCAGATGACGACGCCGCGCCCCGCCTTGAGCATGTGCGGGATCTCGTACTTCAGGGCGAGGAACACGCCCCGGACGTTGGTGGACTGGACGTCGTCCCACTCCTCGACGGTCAGTTCGTGCGGCAGTTTGGCGCTGCCGATCCCCGCGTTGTTGAAGGCGATGTCGATGCCGCCGTGGCGTTCGGCCATCCGGTCCACGAAGGCGCGCACCTCGTCGGCTTCGCGGACGTCGGCCCGCATGTAGGTGGCCTCGCCGCCCGCCGCGCGTATCTCCTGTTCGACGCGGCGCCCCGACGAGACGCGGCGGCCGCAGAATCCGACGCGGGCGCCTTCCGCGGCGAAGGCCTTCGCCGTCGCCTCGCCGATGCCCGAGGTGGCGCCGGTGATGAGGACGGAGCGGCCGTCGAAGCGGCGTCTCGCCCGGGGGCCCGGGCGGGCCGTGGCGGCACGCGCGGTGCCGTCGAGCGTCAGGGAGGCGAGCCCGAGCGCGGCGGCGCCGCCGAGGAGGGAGCGCCGGGTCGTGTCGTGTGCGTTCATGCGGTCCACGCTGTCAGCGCGGGCGGGCGGGTGCTTCCTGCGACGGGGCGGTGCGGCGGCCACTGGGAGGAGGCGGGCGCGGGGGGCCTCCTCCCTCGGCAGGACCCCGGTGCCGCGGCGGCGCCTATCGTTGTCCCGGTGAACCGATCATGGGTGGAAGCCGCTTTCGACCGTCAGCACGCGCCGGTACGCGTCCTGGTCGCCGCGGGCGCGCTGCTCGGCTATCTCCTCCTGGTCCAGCGGCCCTCACAGGCGGCCGACTGGGTGTGGGCGGCCGTGGGTGTCGCGCTGTGTCCGGCCGGGGTCAGGTGGGTGTTCGCGGCGGCGGTGGCGCGGTCGGGGCTGCTTGTCGCCGCGCACGCCTGGGGCGCGGAGCCGGTCGTGGCCTTCAAGGTGCTGGCCGCACTCGGCGTCTTCGAGGTGTCGGTACGGCACGCGGGGCGGCGGCCGGTGGTCGCGGCCGCCGTGCTGGCGTGTGCCGTCGTCGTGAACCGGCTGGACGACCTCCCCGGCGAACTTCCTTCCGTGCTCTACAAGATGAGCGTCGTCGCCGGGGTCCCCCTGCTGCTCGGCGCGTACGTCCGAACCACCCGGGACGCCGCCCGCCGCGCCCGCGAGCACGCCGAGCAGGAGCAGGCACGCGCCGAGCAGCGCCTCCTGACGGCCAGCACCGCCGAACGCACGGCCATCGCCCGTGAGCTGCACGACCTGGTGGCGCACCACGTCTCGTCCATGGTGGTACGTGTCGGGATCGCCCGGCACGTCCTGCCCGCCGCGGGCACCGAGGGCGCGCCCGACCCCCGTGTCACCGCCGTCCTCGACGACCTGCACGCCGGTGGCACCGCCGCGATGGCCGACCTGCGCCGCCTGGTCGCAGTGTTGCGGGACCCCGACAGCATCGCCCCGGACGCCTCCCCGCTCCTGTCCCCCGGCGCGCTGGCCACGGCCCTGGAGTCGGTCGTGGCCCAGAGCGCGCGCTCCGGCCCGGCGGTCGAGGCCGCCGTGGACGAAGGGGAACTCGCACGGGTCGACACCGCACGCGGGCTCGCGGTGCTGCGGCTCGCCCAGGAGGGGTTGGCGAACGTGAGGCAGCACGCCGGTGCGGGGGCACGGGCGTGGCTGACGGTGCGGGTCGGTGAGGACGGGGGTGTGCGGGTCGATGTGGAGGACGACGGTGGGGGTGTGGGCGCCGGTGGCAGTGGTGCCGGTGCCGGTGGTGGGGACGACGGCGGCGGGGGTCGCTCGGGGCACCGGGCCGCCGCGGTGCGGGCGGCCGGGCCGTCCGGGCACGGGCTCGTGGGCCTGCGGGAGCGGGTGCGGCTGCTCGGCGGGCGGTTGGAGGCCGGGCCCGTGGGGCGGGGGTGGCGGCTGCGGGCCGAACTGCCGCTCCTCGAAGGTGGTGTGACGGACGAGGAGGCGACGGACGAGGAGGCAGGCGTGCGGGGCGTGAGCCTCTCGGATGCCGCCGGGTCCGGCGACCTCGCCGAGGCTGTGAGCGAATCCGTCCGAGCCACGGAAACTTCAGGAACCATGAACAGCACCACAGGAACCACGAGCACCGCACCAGCCGTCGCCGCCTCCGGGGCCGTGGCCGCCTCCGGGGCCGTGGCCGCCTCCGGGGCCGTGGCCGCCTCGGGAGCCGTGCGCGCCACAGGACCCGCACCGGGCACGACCAGGACAGCCACGGAGCGGCGCCCGTGATCCGCCTTCTCGTCGTAGACGACCAGCAACTCGTCCGCATGGGACTCCGCATGCTCTTCGAGCAGCCCGACGACATCGACCTCGTGGGCGAGGCGGCAGGCGGCCAGGACGCCGTCCGCCTCGCCGCACACCTCACCCCCGACGTCGTCCTGATGGACCTGCGGATGCCGGGCGTGGACGGCATCACCGCCACCCGGCGCATCGTCGCCGCACGCCCGGCCACCCGGGTCCTCGCCCTGACCACGTTCGACGACGACGATCACCTCTACCCGGCGCTCGCCGCCGGGGCCTGCGGCTTCCTGGTGAAGGACACTCCGCCGCCCCAGCTCCTGGACGGCGTACGGCGCGCGGCCCGCGGCGAGGCCCCCTTCAGCCAGGCCGCGTTGGACCGCATCGTCGCGCGTGCCCTGCACACCGGCACGGCACCGCCCGCGCGGAGCGCCGCGACGCCGCCCGCCGGGCTCACGCCCCGCGAGCGGGAGGTGCTGAGCCTCCTCGGCCAGGGCCTGTCGAACAAGGAGATCGGCGACCGGCTGCACCTGGGGGTGACCACCGTCAAGACGCACGTGGCGAACCTGATGGCCAAGACGGGCTGCGACAACCGGATCCGGCTGGCGGTCCTCGCGGTCCAGTCCGGCGTCACCGCGTCCGGCTGAGCCGCCGCGTCACCGACTCGCCACGCCGGGCCGGTCGGTCAGGCGCGGCAGCGCAGCATCACCAGCGGCGGGTTGGCGAGGAGGTCCGCCCAGAACTCCGTGCCGAACGCGCGCAGGCCCGCGTCGGACACCTCCAGCGGGACCCAGGTCACCTCGCTGAACCCGGCGGCCCGCAGGGCCTGTTCGTAGACCTCGCGGCGCGGGCAGGCGCCGATGAAGGAGATCGGCGGGTCGAGCAGCGCCGTGATCCGCACGCGCGGGCCGGTCTCGATCTCCTCGCCGGTCGCCTCGCAGAGGAAGCCGTACTTGGCCAAGGACGGCCCGTCGTAGCGGTATTCGGGTGTCTGGGCGAGCACGAAGAACGCGCCGCCGGGTTTCAGGCTCCGGCGCACGTTGTGGCACATCCGCTCCATGGCGGCGATGTCCGGCGCGTAGTTGAGCAGTTGCACGCCGAGGGCGACGTCGAAGGGCCGTTCCTGTGGCCGCAGTTCGGCGACGTCCCCGACCTCGTAGCGCACGCCCAGCGGATCGGCGTCCTCGAACGCCCGGGCCGCGGCGACCATCTCGCCGGAGATGTCGACTCCGAACACCTCGGCGGCACCGCGCCGCTTGAGCTCCCTGCTGTAGAAGCCGGTGCCGGAGGCGAGGTCGAGGACCGACTTGCCGCGCACGTCACCGACCATCGCCAGGAAGCTGGGCACCTCTCCGTACCGGGCGAGGGGCAGGGCCTTGAAGCCCTCGAACGCCTCACCGATCTCGTCGTACTGCTGCACGCTCACCGCGCCGCCCTCCCGTGTGCCTCGTCATGGCTCCGGCCCCGGCCCCGCCCCTCGGGGCAGGCCGCGGCCGCTGGCGGGCAGTCTTCTCGCGCCTCGGCAGCCGGTCGTACTCACAGAAGCCACAAAGATCCGGGCGGCGTCCCGGCGTCCCCTACAACGGGCCGGGTCTCAGGTCAGGTTGCGGGCTCGTTCGAGCACCTCGGCCGGGGCGGGGCTGGTGAAGGGCCCCGCCCCGCCGCCGCCCCGCCCCTCACTTCCGCCCCGCTCCCTGGGCCCGTACCGCCCCCGCGCTGGCCCCCACCACCAGTGCGATGGCCACGCACTGCAGCGCCGACAGCGTCTGCCCGAGGACCAGGAATCCGGCCAGCGCGGCGACCGCCGGGGCCAGGCTCATGAGGACGGCGAAGGTGGCCGCGGGCAGCCTGCGCAGCGCGAGCAGTTCCAGCGTGTACGGGACGCCGGACGACAGCAGGGCGACGACCAGGCCGATCGCGAGGACCTTCGGCTCGAGGAGGGTGGTGCCCGCGGCTCCGATCCCCAGCGGCAGGCTCACCAGCGCGGCCACGGCCATCGCCAGGGCCAGCCCGTCCAGCCGCGGGAAGCGGGCACCGGCCCGGGAGCTGAAGACGATGTACGCCGCCCACATGGCGCCCGCCCCGAGCGCGAACCCGGCGCCCGCCAGGCCGATCTCGCCGAAGCTGCCCTGCCCGAGCAGGAACACGCCCGCGAACGCCATCCCGGCCCACACCAGGCTCGCCGCCCGCCGCGCGGTGACGACGGAGAGCAGCAGCGGGCCGAGGACCTCCAGCGTCACCGCCGGGCCCAGCGGAATGCGGTCGATGGCCTGGTAGAAGAGGACGTTCATGCCGCCGAGGGCGAGCCCGAAGGCGCCGACGACTCCCCAGTCCGTACGGCTGTGGCCGCGCAGCCGGGGACGGCAGACGACCAGCAGGAGGACGGCGGCGATCGTCACCCGCAGCGCCACCACGCCGAGCGCGCCCGCGCGCGGGAAGAGCAGGGCCGCCGCCGCGGAGCCGAACTGCACCGAGAGGACACCGCCGAGCACCAGGCCGATGCCGCCGAGACTGCCGGCGCTGGCGGGGGCGGCCGCCTTGCGTATCCTGCCGGCGGCGGACGCGCCCCGCCCGGTCGCGGGCGTCGCCCCCGCGGAACCGGCGGTTCCCGCCGTGGGACTCGCAGCCCCTGCCGCCGTGGGACTCGTAACCCCCGCCCCCGTGGGACCCGCCGTCCCGCCCCCCGTCACCGCGGAGCCTGCCGCCGCGGTCCCCACCTGAACCCTCGTGTTTGTCATGCCCCCACGCTAGAAAGCCGGACGCGCCACGTGAAATGCCATCTGAACGGTGGTTATGCTTGTGAGGCATGACCATGGAACTGCGCCACCTGCGGGCCTTCCTCGCCATCGCCGAGGAGGGCACGATCACGCGCGCCGCGACCCGGCTGCACACGGGCCAGCCCGCGCTCTCCCGCACGCTGCGCCAGCTCGAGACGCATCTCGGGGTGCGCCTGGTCGACCGGTCCACGCACCATCTGGAACTCACGGCCGCAGGCAGGGCGTTCCGCGACCAGGCCGCGGCCGCGCTGGCCGCCGTGGACACGGCCTTCGATCCCCGTTCGCTGGCCGCCCTGCCGCTGCGCCTCGGGCACCCCTGGGCCGCGCTCGGCGACCTGACCCTGCCGCTGCTGCGCCACTGGGACGAGCAGCATCCCGACGTGCCGCTGGAGCTGCGCCGCGTCGACGACCGTACGGCGGGGCTCACGCGGGGCAAGGTCGACGTCGCGTTGCTGCGCGGCGAGCTGAGGTCTCCGGACCTGGTCACGGAACTGCTGATGCGGGAGGAGCGGGTGGCGGTGGTGCCCGCCGACAGCGCCCTCGCCGCACGCGACGAGCTCGCCCTCGCCGACCTCGCGCCCTGGCCGGTCGCCCTCAACACGGTGGCGGGCACGACCACGCTCGACCTGTGGCCCCCCGCCTCGCGCCCCAGGACGGTGATCGAGGTCGCCAACACGGACGAGTGGCTGACGGCCATCGCGGCGGGCCGGGCCGTGGGCATCTCCACGTCGGCGACCCCCCGCATGCACACGCACCCCGCGATCGCCTACCGCCCCCTCACCGACGCCCCGCCGGTCCCCCTGGTCCTGGCCTGGCACCGCGGCACCCCGGCGCATCCGTCGATCCCGGACCTGATCCGCCTGGCGCACGAGCTGGTGGCGGAACGCTGACGGCGGTCGAAGGCCGCGCCAGGGTGTCCGCCCGGGGCGCGGGAGAGCGTCGGCCGTGCCCCTGGCGGACTCCCCGCGAGTCGGCTCACTCGCCGCGTCCCTGATCGGCGGCGGCGACGATGACGGAGGACGGGCGGGTGGCCGCGTCGTAGGCGGCGTTCGCGCCGGTGGCTCCCGTGCCGCTGTCACCTGCGGGCTCCCAGATCATCTCGGGGCTGTTGCCTTGCCATTGGTTGATCCATACGAGGGCCGCGGGGAGCCGGGCCGCCGCCGCGACGTGGTCCGCGTCGCGGGTGTAGACGGTCGCGGCGAGGCCGAAGCGGGAGTCGGCGGCGCGCTTGAGGCCCTCGGCGAAGTCGGCCACGACGGCGACGGGCGCGAGGGGGCCGAAGGTCTCCTCCGTCATCACCAGCATCGAGTCGTCGACGCCGGTGAGGACCGTCGGCGGGTAGAAGTAGCCCTTGCCCGGGGCCTTTTCGCCTCCGGTGCGGACCGTGGCGCCGCGTTCGACGGCGTCGGTCACGTGCCGGTGGACGGTGTCCCGCTGCCGCTCGTCGACCAGCGGGCCCAGCACCTCGCCCGGGGCGTATGCGGCGGCCGCCGCGACGAGGGCATCGGTGAACTCCTCGGCGATGTCCTGGTGGACGTAGACGCGCTCCATGGAGGTGCAGATCTGGCCGGTGTTGAGGAAGGCGCCGAGCGCGACGGCCGCCGCGGTGGACTTGACGTCGACGCCCGCGTCCACCACCACGGCGTCCTTGCCGCCGAGTTCGAGCACCGCCCGGTGCAGCCGACGGCCGGACGCGGCGCCCACCTCCCGTCCGGACGCGACGGAGCCGGTGAAGTGCACGAGCTGGATCCGGTCGTGCTCGGCCAGCGGCACACCGGCACGGGCGTCGCCCAGGACCAGGTTCACGACCCCGTCCGGCAACGTCAGCAGCTCGCACAGCCGCACGGCGGACAGCGGGGAGTGCTCGGAGGGTTTGACGACGACGGTGTTGCCCGCGGCGAGCAGCGGGCCCAGGGCGCTCAGCAGGATCGCGACCGGGAAGTTCCACGGGGTGATCACCGCGGTGGCGCCCAGCGGGTGCCGGACGATCCGTGTCTCGCCGTCCTCGTGCGGCAGCGTCTCCTCGAAGGCGTAGGACAGCGCCCGCTCCGCCGCGAGCTTCAGCCCGGCGGCCGAGCCCTCGATGAAGGACCTGCCGAGATCGAGCGGCTTGCCCATCTCCCGGCGCTCGATGTCGGCGAGCTCGTCCGCGTGCGCGGCGATGGCGTCCGCCCACGCGCCGATGCGCGCCACCCGCTCGGCGACCGGCAGCGCCGCCCAGGCCGGCTGCGCCGCCACCGCGGCCGCCACGGCCCGGTCCACATCCGCCGCGCACCCGGCGGGCGCCCGGGCGATGACCTCCTCGGTCGCCGGGTCCACGACGTCGAGCAGGGCGTCCCGAGCGGTGTCCGCCCAGACGCCGTCGATCAAGTTCTTTGCGGTACGCACGAGTTCGTTCCCTTCACGTGAGGCGATCGGCCATCAATTCGCCGGCCATGATCGAGGCGAGGTTGGTGTTGGCGCGGGGCACGAACGGGAAGATCGACGCGTCGACCACCCGCAGCCCGTCCACGCCGAGGACCCGGCAGTCGCTGTCCACCACCGTGTGCGGGGAGTCGGCAGCGCCCATACGGCACGTGCTGGTTCCGTGCTGCGTGTCCACCACCGTGGCCAGGAGGTGGTCGTCGAGCGCGCTGTCGTCGTCCAGCGCCGCGAGCAGCTCCCGGTTCGCCTCCTCCAGCGGTGCCGTCAGGATCTGCTCCGTCTCGGGCCCGCGGGCCAGCTCGACCAGCTCGCGTACGCCCGTACGCAGCCGGGGCAGGTCCCTCGGATCGGACAGCATGCGCTCGCGCACCAGCGGCTGCTTCGCGGGGTCGGCGGACGTCAGCGTCAGCACACCGCGCGAGTGGACACGGTTCAGCCACACGCCGTAGGACCCCACCCGCGCTCCGGGCGTCGCCGAGCCCATGGCCAGCACGTTCTCGTTGAGAGCGACGAACATCATGTCGTTCTCGGGCGCGCCGGGACCGCTGGTCCAACGAACGCACACATTGGTGTGCCGGTCGTGCGGGGTCTTGCCGCTGGCCTCCTCCGTGAGCAGGAGCATCACCGACGCCATCGGGTGGTCCTGCAGCCCCTGGCCGACGGGCAGGTCCTGCCGTGCCTCGATGCCGAGTTCGCGCAGTCGTGTGGCGGGGCCGATGCCCGAGCGCATCAGGATCGCCGGCGAGTGGATGACACCGGCGCTGAGCACGACGGTGTCCGCGTGCTCGACGCGCGCCGCTCCCCCGCTGATCAACCGCACGCCGACAGCCCGGTCGCCGTCGAACAGCACCCGGTCCACCAGGCTGTCGCCGCGTACGGTGAGGGTGTCCAGGTCGCGGGCCCACTCCAGATAGCCGTCGTTGACGCTCACGCGCAGGCCGTCGCGCGAGTTGATGGGATACGGCGAGACACCGGTCCCCCGGGGCGCGTTGACGTCCTCGGTCCAGCAGTAGCCGGCGGCACAGCAGGTCTGCGCCAGGGCCTTGTCGACGCCTCCCCACTTCTCCTGCGGCATCCGGTGCACCGGGATCGGGCCTCCGCGGCCGTGGTACGGCTCGTCGCCGAACCGCTCGTCGTCCTCCAGTCGGGCGAAGTACGGCAGGACGTCATCGGGGGCCCAGCCCTTGCATCCGAGGGCCGCCCACTCCTCGTAGTCGACCATCGGCGGGCGGATGGCGATCTGCCCGTTGACCGCCGAACTGCCCCCGGTGCCGCGGCCGCGCCAGTACAGCTCCTGCCCCTGCCGGTCCGTGCGCGCGGCGTTCAGGTCGGGCCAGATCAGCTCCTCGCTCGCCGCCGGGTCGAGGAGCGCGAGCGCCGGATTGGGCGAACGCCAGACGTCCTTCATCTCCGCCGACCGGTAGTCCGGTCCCGCCTCCACCAGCAGCACCCGTCTGCCGCGTGCCGCCGTGCGTGCCGCGAGCGCGGCGCCCGCGGAACCCGCTCCCACGACGATGACGTCCCAGCCGTTGCTCACCATGGCCCTTCCTTTCCAGTGGAGTTGATGCCGTGCGCGGTGTTCAGTCACGCGATCGCGGCTCGTGCGCCGACGCTCGCTCCGGTGTCCGGGCTCGCTCCGGTGTCCGGGCGGCAGCGGTCGCGGGTACGCCCATCACCGCGTCGAGCACCCGCATCGCGTTGCCGCCGAGGACCTTCTTGATGTCGGCGTCGGCAAAGCCCCGCTCTGCCATCTCCTCGGTGATCCTGGGCAGGTCGGAGGGCCGCCGGATCTCGCTCTCCGCCCACGTGACGTCCATGCCGGGGATCACCCAGCCGCCGTAGACCTCCCGGTAGTAGTCGTCGATGAAGTCGGGGCCGAGCGCGATGGCGTCGAGGGAGGTGACCGAGGCGAGGTGTTCGATGTGGTCGACCACCCGGGCCGCCGTGGGGCGGCCCGGGTCGATGAAGGGCGGGATGGCTGCCGCCACCCCGATCACTCCGCCGAGGGCGGCGATGCCCTTGAGCTGGGCGTCGGTGAGGTTGCGGTGGATGTCGGTGACGGCACGGCACGCCGAGTGCGTCGCGAGGAGCGGCCGGCGGGCGTGCTCCAGTACGTCCTCGACGCCCGCGACGCCGAGGTGGCTGATGTCGAAGACGATGCCCAGGCGCTCCATCTCGGCCAGGACTTCCAGGCCTTGCGGGGTGAGCCCGCCGCACGAGGAGTCGTCGACGCCGCTGCCGTCGGCGAGCAGGGTGCGGCCCATGTGGGCCAGCGACACCACCCGCACGCCGACCCGCTCCATGGTGCGGATCAACGCGGGGTCCTGGCCGAGTGCGTGCGCGCCTTCGAGGGCGATGACCAGCGCGATCCTGCCGTCCGCCGTCGCTCGCGCGATGTCGGCTCCGGTGTGGCAGACCCTCAGTTGCGGATACTGCTCGGCCAGCCCGTGGACGCGCTCGATGAGCAGCAGCGTCCGGCGCAGGGCGCCCTCGGACTGGAACTGCTCGTCGATGAAGATCGGCAGCACCTGGACGTTCACGCCCCCGGCCCGCAGCTCGGGCAGCCAGAAGTCGCCGAAGTAGTCCGTGCGGCCGCGGCGGTCGAAGTGGTCGACCAGGAGGATGAGGTCGTTGTGGAGGTCGGCCACCAGGGACTCGTCATGCAGCGCTGTCATCGTTCGCCTCCGACTCCCGGCGTGCCGCCGCCTTCCGCAGCAGGTCGCTGACGATGTCCGGCAGATACGCCGGTACGACGCTGAGATGGCCGTGCCCGGCGATGACGTGCAGATCGGCGCCGGGCACGGCGCGGGCGAGCCAGACCGAGTGCTCGTAGCTGATCATCCGATCGAGCTTGCCGGTCCAGACGGCGACCGGGGTGGTGATCGCGCCGAGGTCGAAGCCCCAGGGCGTGACCAGCGCCAGGTCGTCCTCGACCCAGCCCTCGACGCCGGTCGACGTCGCCTTGCGGGTGCTCGCCACGAAGGCGTCACCGAACTCGGTCGTGCAGAGCTCCTGGTCGACGGGCGGCAGCGCACCGCGGTAGGAGTCGACGAAGTCCGCGGCGCTGAGGTCGCCCCAACCGGCCACGGTCCGCTTCAGCCACGGCCCGATGAGCTCCCGGCCCCGCTCGGCCAGCTTCCACTCCTCGACGTTCTCCGGTCCCATCCCGGCGTAGTAGTCGAGGCCGTCAGCGTCGATCGGCGCCGGACTGACCACGGCCGCCGCGGCCTCGCAGCGGTCCGGGAGCAGCGCGGCGCAGGCGAGGGCGTTCGGACCGCCGCCGGAGCCGCCCATGGTGACGAAGGTGTCGACGCCCAGGTGGTCGAGGACCGGGGCCGTGTCCTCGGCGATGTCCGCGATCACCCGCCCCGGCCGGGGCGAGCTCCGTGCGTATCCCGGGCGGCCCGCCATGACGAAGCGCAGGCCGAGGTCGTCGCAGACCCGCCCGAACAAGGGCCGGGGCACCAGGCCCCCGGGGGTGCCGGTGTGGCAGAGCAGCGTGCCCGCCGTCGCCGTGCCGTAGGTCAGCACTTCCGTCACCCGACCGTCGGGCAGCGGCACGAGGTCGTACTCCCAGCCTTCTGCCTCCCGGCCCTCAGCGATGCTGCTCACGTTGCCTCCTCAAGTCCGAGATGGATCCGTCCTGTATGACCGCTCGCGCCCCTCGGGTGCCTGTCAGCCACCCGTCGTTCGACTCTCCCGGGCGGGCGGCTGGTCGCCGCCCAGATGGCGGGCCAGGAAGCGCTCCAGGAGACGGTGTATCTCCCTGAGGTTCTCCGGATTCTGGAAGCGGTGTCCCTCGTCGTCCTTGACCAGGTACTCGACCTCCACTCCGCGGGCGCGCAGCGCCGCCACCATCAGGTCGGACTCCTCCTGCACCACGCGGACGTCGTTGGCCCCCTGGACCACCATCAGCGGCGAACGGACCCGATCCACCTTGGTGATCGGCGAGCGGGCCAGCATGTCGGCCTCCTGCTCCGGGACGTCGGGGTCGCCGACGTAGGTGAGGAAGTTGTTGCCGATCTGGATGCGCGCGAATTCCGGCAGCGTGCGGATGAAGTTCGCCAGGTTGGAGATGCCGCAGAGGTCGACGGCGGCGGCGAAGACGTCCGGGGTGAAGGTGACGCCGACGAGCGCCGAGTAACCGCCGTACGAGCCGCCGCAGATGGCGACGCGATCCCGGTCGGCGTACCCCTGCTTCACCGCCCATTCGACGGCGTCGACGAGGTCGTCGTGCATCCGGCCTGCGAACTCGCCGATGGCCGCGCGGGTGAAGGCCTTGCCGTAGCCGGACGAGCCCCGCATGTTGACCTGCAGCACGGCGTACCCACGGTTGGCGAGCAGCTGCACGCGGGGTTCGTATCCGTAGCTGTCGCGGAACCAGGGACCGCCGTGCACGTGCAGGACCAGGGGCAGTTGGGCGGGTCCGGCGCCGATCGGCTGGGTCAGGTATCCGTGCACCGTGAGGCCGTCACGCGCGGTGAAGGAGACAGGCAGCTTCTCTGCCAGCGTCTTCGGGTCCAGGTGCGGGTACGGGCGGAAGAGTTCACGGCTCTCGCCGGTCTCGTGGTCGTAGTAGTACGTGACGCCGGGGTCGGTGTCGTGGGTGAAGCTCACCACCCAGCGGCGTTCACCGGTGTCGCAGCTGACGGAGGCGAGGTCGCCGTCGGACAGCCGGGACAACTGCCGGTGGACCGCCGCGAAGTGCGGGTCGAGGGGGTGGACGACCTGCCGCGCGCCCAGGTAGCGGACGGCGAGGATCTCGCCGGTGCGCCCGCTGAGGATCAGCGGGTCCGGGTAGTCCGGGTTGACGCCGCTGCGGGTGTCGAGTTCGTACGTGGGGTGGCTGTCGACGACGGTCTCCTCGCCGGTGGCCGTGTCGAGCCGGACCAGGCGGATGAGGTCGCTGTCGCGGTTGGAGCCGATCCAGATGCCGGTGCCGTCGGGGGTGACGGTGGTCGGGGTGAGTCCCATGGGCAGGTCGGCGCCGTCATAGGCGGTGATGAGCCGCATGGTGCCGGTGTCGGTGTCCCACGCGTGGATCTCGTGACCACCGGTGGTCGGTATCACCGTCGCGAACAGCTCGCCGTTCCTGCCGCACAGCCAGCCGCCGACATGCCCGGGGTTCCGCGCCACCGTGCTGATCCCGCCCGTGGCGATGTCGATGCGATGGACGTCGAACTGGTCCGGCCTGCGCGCGTTGAGGACGGCGACGACGGTGCCGGGAAGGCCGGCGGGCTGCCAGAAGTCCTGCAGTCTGGCTCCGGGGAAGGGGGTGAGGTCCGTCGCGGGGGCGTCGGGATCGTCCAGGTCGACGCGGAAGAGGTGCCAGTTCTCGTCACCGTCCCCGTCCTGGGTGTAGAGCAGCAGGCGGGGATCGTCGGTCCAGTGGTAGCTGTGCACGTCGCGGTGGTGGTCGTGGGTCACGCACACGGCCTCGTCGGAGTCGACGCCGCGGATCCAGACGTTCAGCCGACCCTGCTCGGGCGCCAGGTACGCGATCTTTGTACCGTCCGGCGAGATCGAACCGGCGGTGGCGACCGGGCTCCTGAAGAAGTCCTCGACGGGAATGAGGGGGGCGGCTGACGTCATGGGGTTTCCTTTCGCGGTGGATCGGTGACGGGCGTCGTCGGCCGGGCCTGCTGCCGCCCGGCGGGGCCACGGGGCGGCTGGGCCCGCCGCCAGCCGGTGTCGCTAGGACAGCTCACCGTGGACGGCCTTCCCGCCCCGCACGACGAGGTCGATCCCGGCACCGGAGTCGGCCAGCAGAGACAGGTCCTCGAGCGGGTTTCCCGAGACCAGGAGGAGGTCGGCGAAGGCGCCGGGGGCCACCGTCCCCAGCTCGCCGGAGCGGCCAAGGAGATCGGCGTTCACCGTGGTGGCCGACCTCAGGACGTCGAGGGGTGACTGCACCCGTGCCCTGAGCAGCAGCTCGCGTCCCTGCGCCGGGTGCGTCTCGCCGAGCAGGTCGGTGCCGAAGCCCACCCGCACGCCGGCGTCCAGAGCCACCTGGACGGCGTTCGTCCCCGCCGTCAGCACGGCATGCACCTTGTCGAGGCTCTCCGCCGGGTAGTTGCACCGTCGGCCGAACTCGGCCAGTTGCTCCAGGACCACCAGGGTGGGGACGAGGAAGGACCCGTGCTCGGCCATGACGCGCGCGGACGCGGCGTCCAGCAGGAAGCCGTGCTCGATCGACTTCACTCCGGCGGTCACGGCCCGGACGATGGCTTGCGGCGCGAAGGCGTGAGCCAGGACGTACGTGCCGCGCGCCGCCGCCTCGGAGGTGGCGGCCCGTATCTCGTCGTGGGTGTACTGCACCATGTCGATGGGGTCGGTCGGTGAGGAGATCCCGCCGCTGGCCATGATCTTGATCTGGTGCGCGCCGTTCTTGAGTTCCTCGCGGACCGCGCGGCGCACGGCGTCGGCCCCGTCGGCGACGTGGGCGAACCAGTCGCTGTGGATGTGGCAGGCGCACAGCCGCGGATCGCCCGGGCCGGCCTCGGTGAAGTCGCCGTGACCGCCGGTCTGGCTGATGACGCGGCCGGAGCGGAACACCCGCGGGCCTGTGACGAGACCGGCGTCGAGGGCGTCGGTGACGCCGCGGTCCAGGCCGCCGGCGTCGCGTACGGTCGTGAACCCCCGCCGGACCATGGCCTCCAGGAGCCCGGCGGCCTCGATGCCGATGCGCGAGGCTGGCCGCCGCGCCATGACCGGCATGTCGAGAGTGGTGACGGCGGCGTGCACATGGGCGTCGATCAGGCCGGGCATCAGGGTCCGCCCGGCCGCGTCGAGGACCGGGGCGTCGCCGGTGATCCGGCCGCCGGGCGCCACCTCCACGATGCGTTCGCCCGAGACGCGGACCGAGGAGCCGGCGACGATCTCACCCGACTCCAGGTCGAGGAGGGCGGCGTCCTGGATGATCAGCTCGCTCACGCCGCATCCCCTCCGAGCGCGGTCGCGTCGGCAAAGACGACTCTCATGCCAGTTCCTTTTCGGTCGGGCGGGCGGCGGCCGGTGCCGCGGCGCGGATGCGGTCGTCGGCCGCGGCGAGGAAGGTGTCCGTGTCCTGCGGCGTCAGGCAGGCCATGACCGCGGCGATCACCGGCCCTAGCGCGAGGAAGGTGAAGGCCGCCTGGAAGGAGAAGGCGTCTGCGAGCACGCCCATGACGGTCGGTGCGACGATGCCCGCGAGCTGACCGCCGAAGACCAGGATTCCGCTGGCCACGCCGATGTGCAGGGCCGACAGGCTCCGGATCGGCACCGCCATGATCGGCATGTAGCACAGCGCCGCGGCGAACACGGCCACGGTGCCGAGCGCGATGAACAGGGCGACGCTGGAGGCGTTCGCCATGATCGGCAGCGACACGGCGGCCACGGTCATCGCGGGGAGCACGATCTTCCGGTGCCGACCGCCCGTCCCGTCCGCCCAGCGGCCGCCGATCACCGTGGCCAGCGCCGCGGCCAGGGCGGGGATCGCCATCAGCGCGCCCGCCGCGTGCAGATCGACGCCGCGTTCGTCCTTCAGGTACGTCGGGACCCAGCTGCTGAGACCCCAGATGATCAGGCTGTAGCCGAACATCATCGCGGCGAACCGCCACAGCACACCCCACTTCAGGAGCGTCTTGGTATCGGCTCCCGGCGTGGCGGAGGGCAGGCTCCGCCGGTCGACCAGCGGCGGCGGCAGGCGCAGCCGCAGCGCCATGTAGACGAAGACGCCCAGCGCGGCGACGGAGATGTACACCGAGCGCCAGCCGAAGGCCGCGACCAGCGGCGCCACGGCCAACGGCGTGAACACCGCCGCGAGCGAGTTGGAGCTGAGGATCAGGCCATTGGCCCGCATCCGCTCCTGCGGCTGCGACCGCTCGACCAGGACCTTGGTGGCGGCGGACGGGAACACGCCCTGCGCCAGTCCGAACAGGACCCGCAGCACGAGCAGCGCGGCGAACGACCAGGCGAGCCCGGTCAGTGCGGTGAACACGGTCCATACGGCGAGCGCCCAGAGAGCCATCCGGCGGCCGCCGATCCGGTCCGCGAGGACGCCCCCGGGGATCTGGCTCAGCGCGTACGCCAGGAAGAACACGGAGACGACAAGACCCTGCTCGCTGCGGCTGAGGTCGAACTCGTCGCCGATCGACGGCAGTACGAAGTTGATCACCAACCGGTCCGCGTAATCGATGAACCAGGCCGCGAACAGCAATATCACCGTGGTGCGGGCCGGCCCGCTCAGCGGGGTCGATCGCCCGGCGGGGGAACGCGGAAGGGGCACCTGCCGCTCCTTACCTGAAGTGGCCGATACTCGGCCTTGGTGGGGAACCCCCACATCGTCCGACTCGCATGCAGAAGGGCCGGAAACTTGCAGGAAAACAGCGCCCGTCACGAATTCATGCAGGAAAGTGACACCGGCTTCTCCGAACTGGACCTCGCCCTGGTCGACGCCCTCCAGTCCGCGCCCCGCGCCACCTGGTCCCAGCTCGGCCGGGCCCTGGGCGTCGACGCCACCACCGCTGCCCGGCACTGGGACCGGCTGCGCTCCCAGGGCCTGGCCTGGGTCACCGCCCACGAGACGCCGCGCACGGCGATCGTGGCCTTCGTCGACGTCCACTGCAGTCCACGGCAGTTCGACGCCGTCAGTGACACGCTCACCCAGCTCCCCTGGGTGATCAGCGTCGAACAGATGACAGGCGACTACGACCTGTTCCTCTCCGTCACCGCCGCCGACCTCCACTCCCTGGGCCGGGCCGTGCACGGCACCATCGGCGGGCTGCGCGGCGTCCGTTCCACGCACACACGCCTCGGCCTGACCGTCTTCAGCGAGGGCGGCGACTGGCGCACCCACGCCATCCCCTCCGCCAGCCGGGCCCTGCTGCCGGAAAGCGGCACCGGCAGCCGTGACACGTACGGCATCCACACCCGCACCCGGGACACGCCGCACGACCACGCCCTGCGCACCGCGCTCGGCAGTGACGGCCGGATGAGCTACAAGGATCTCGGCGCGGCCGTCGGCGCCAGCGAGTACGCCGCCCGGCGGCGCCTGCTGCGCATGCTCCGCGACCACGAGATCACGTTGCGCTGCGACCTCGCGCACCCGATGGCCGGTTACCGCGCCGTGGCCCTCTATCGCGTGCGGGTCCCCCACCAGCGCCTCGAACACATCGGCGCCGCCCTGGCGCGGATGGAACAGGTCCGCCTGTCCGTCTCCGTCAGCGGCCCCCACAACCTCCTCGTCATGGTCTGGCTCCACGACCTGGGCGGCATCAGTCCCTTCGAGGCCCACCTCGCCGAGCGATTCCCCCACCTCGAGGTGGGCGACCGCACCATCGCCCTGCACACGCCCAAACGCATGGGCTGGCTCCTCGACGCCCACGGCCGCGCCACCCGGTACGTTCCGCTCGCCCTGCCGACCGTCGGCCGTGCCTGAACGCGGGCGGCGACGGAACCGCGCGAGGCCCGGTACCCCTGCGCGGGCAAGAAGAGCGCAGGAGTACCGGGCCTCTGTCGGCGTCGCCGCTCCGGGACGGTGCTGCTCAGGACGCGGCCAGGCGTCCCTCCAGGGGCGGCATCACCGTCGTGCCGACGCGGGAACGGGGGCGAACGGCTCGGCGTCCGGCCGACAGCTCGCGCCGTCGGTCGCCTTCACCTCCACCAGGTAGCGCGCGGCCAGCTGGTTCATGCACGTGCTCTGCAGCAGGGTTCCCCCGTGCCCCCAGCCTTCGAGGGTCGCCACCCGCGCGTCGGGGAAGTGGTCGGCGAACGGCCGGGTGAACTCGTACGGCGTCGCCGGGTCGTAGCGGGTCCCGACCACCATCACCGGCACGTCGACCGTCTGCTTCCAGTCGCCCATGTAGGCGTCGTGGTCCTCGTTGTGGATCACCGTGCAGGACAGGCCCTGCCAGGCGCGGTAGCGGCCGAAGTGCGGACCCTTGGCGTCCTCTGCCGCGGCCTCCGCCGGGAAGTCCTTCGGCTGGACCCGGTTCTGCGTGTCGACGCACAGGTTGGCCAGGGTCCCTCCGATCGACGCGTAGTCCTCACCGTCGTGTCCGCGCAGGGCGCGGAGGTACTTGGTCACCTTGGGCGAGGGCCGGTGGAGGGCCTTGCCGGTGGTGGCCACGGTCGCGAGTGTCTCGGCGAGGGTCTTCCAGTTCCGCGGCGCGGACATGGCCTCGAAGAGCGTCCGCACGGCGTAGGGGTAGGTGACCTCGATCGGCGGTCCGTCCGGCGGGTCGATCGTCACCGGACGGGACTTGAGGTTCTGGAGCAGCCGCTCGGTGACCTGGCGCGGATCGCCCAGCTTGGCCAGCGCACACCGGTCCGGACCCGCCTTCCCGCACAGCCGGAGGAACTCGCCGTAGGTGCGGCTCGCTGCCGGGCCCTGACCGGACCGGGTCACCACCGAGCGCGGGTCTCCGTTCTGCCCCGTGCGGCCCTCCGGCTCCACGGTGCCGTCGAGCATCAGCGCGCGGACGTTGTCGGGGAAGAGCTTGGCGTACGTCGCGCCCAGGAAGGTGCCGTACGAGTACCCGGCATAGGTGAGCTTCTTGTCGCCGACCTCCTGGCGGAGCAGGTCCATGTCCCGCGCTACATTCGCCGTCGAGGCGTGCTCGATCCGCTCGCGCGAACGCCGCAGGCACCCTTCGGGGACCTGCGGCAGTTCGCGGATGTACTGCTGCTCCTGCTTCGGCGTCACCGGGAACGCCGGGAGCTTGCCCATGACGGCCGCTTCGTCCTTGGCGTTGGCGAAACAGGTGACCGGATCCGACCCCGCGACGCCCCGGGGGTCGAAGCCGACGATGTCGAAGTGCTCGCGCACGCTGGGTTCGTACGCGGTCTTGCCCGCGCGCTGCACGAACTCGACCCCGGAGGCGCCCGGGCCGCCGGGGTTGGTGAACAGCGAACCGATACGCTTCTTGGGGTCGGTCGCCGGGAGTCTGGTGAGCGCGATGGTGGTGGTCGCGCCGCGCGGGGAGTCGTAGTCGGTGGGGACCTCGGTGGTCGCGCACTGGAAGTCGGCCAACTCCGGCTTGCCGCAGGACTTCCAGTCGATGGTCGGGACCGGTGCCGCGTCGGCCGCAGCCGGTGTGTCGGGGCGCGGGGTCGCGTTCGTGGCGCCCGCCGCTCCGAGCACCGCGGCGACGCTGAGCGCCAGGGCGGTGGTGCGGCGGCCCGGTCGTACGGAACGTGGTCGAGACATCATGCCTCCTTGCCTTCCTGCAGGTGGGGGTGGACGCCGACATGGGTGCGCCCGCCGGACACGCGGGTCCGGCGCCGAGCGGCAGTCGTGCGCCCCGTGGTGTGGGGCGGCCATGGCGGCGAACGCGACCATCGTGATGGTGGCATGCGAAGAGGCATGAATCTTGCAGGAAAACAGCGCCAACTTCGGGTTACTGCCGGAAAGCCACACGTGCCCCTGAAGGCGGACGACGCTCAGCTCGACAGCTTGCGGAGCTGTTGGCGTGAGGAGATTCCCAGCTTGCGGTAGGCGTTGTGCAGGTGCGTGTCGACCGTGCGCGGGCTGAGGAACAGCGCCGCGGCCACTTCCCTGGACGACCCGCCCGCGGCCACCTTGTTCACGATGAGGCGCTCCCTCGCGGTGAGCACACCGAGCGGGTCGTCATCTGCTTCCGGTGGGCGCGGCTTCTCGCCCGCGGCTCGCAGTCTCCTCGCGGCACGTTCGGCGAAGGCACCGGCGCCCAAGGAGGACAGCGTCTCCTGGGCGGCCCGCAGTTCGACACGGGCCTCCGCGGGGCGGCCCTCGCCGTCCAGCCATTCGCCGTACACGAGTCGCGACCGCGCGTGGTGGATGTGGGCACCGGTCCGCGCGAAGTGTGCGGCCGCTTCCCGGTACAGCGCGTCGCAGTCCTCGGCCCGGCCGAGGAGCGCCTTCGCCTGCAGCCATTCGGCGACGGCCCAGGGGACGGGGTTGGCGTGTGCCAGTTTCTCCAGGAGGTCCGCCGCGTCCGCGGCTTCCTCGGGGCGCCCCGCGCGCACAGCGGCCTCGACGAGCTCGGGGTAGACGCCCCAGATGGTGTAGGAGCCCGCCTGGTGGCGGCTCTGCGCCGCGAGAGCCGCCTGCAATGCGGCTTCGTGGTTGCCCAGACCGTTGTGCAGGACTGCCCGGGCGAACTGCTCCCCGACCGTTTCGGACGGTTGTCCGTCGTGGCCCATGAGCCCCTTGAGCTCGCTGTAGTGGTACGCGTCGCCGCGGAACGCGGCGAGGATCAGGTCGACGCCGATGACGCGCACCGTACCCGCGGCTTCGTCGAGGGCCTGGGCTTCGGCGAGGATGCCGGCCGCCTCGTGCAGGCTCCCTCCCGCGATTCTCGAGAGTGCCTGGTAGCGCAGTGCCTGCGGCAGTGTGGACAGGGATCCTTGGCTGCGGGCCGCCTTGACCTGCCGATCGGTCACCTCCCGCAGGACCTCGTCCTCGCGCAGGTCGAGGATGAGCTGGCAGACCAGGTTCATCCGCCAGGGACTGCCCGCGAAGGGGTCGGTCGCGGTGCGACACGCGGTCACCGCGCCGAGCATCGCGGGCACCGCCTGTTCGACGGGCAGCGTGATCTGGTCCAACAGGGCCTGCAACAGCAGGTCGACGGGCCGGGCGGCCCCACGCGGCATGTCCTGTCTTCGGATGGCGGTGCCGAGGCGCTTGAGCAGACCGGGCCGGTTGTCGTTGAACATGATCGACGCGAATGCCTCCAGGTACACCTCCCTGGCCTGGTCCGGCGGCAGTTGTGCGGCGATGTCGACGAGCGCGGCGGTCGCCTGCGGGGTGTGGCCGAGCTGGAAGTCGATCCGGGCCCGCAACAGACGTGCCTGTGTGCGCCTGTGGTCCTTCAGCCGGAGCTCGGCCCGGGCGACGAGCGTGCGAGCCGTCGCGGGTGAGCCGGCCTGGAGTCGCAGCCGTGCGGCCGCGATGAGCCGCCCGGACTGGCGTCCGGCCTCGGGCGTCAGTTGCGCGGCCCGCTCCATGAAGGCCGCCGCCGCCGCGAATCCGCCCCGCGTACGTGCTCTTTCGGAGGACCGCTCCAGCTCCGAGGCGACGTTCTCGTCGGCCTCGACGACGGCGTGGGCCCGGTGCCACACCTGGCGGTCGGGATCCGTCGCGGCGTCGGTCGCCTCGGCGAGGGCGCCGTGCACCTTCCGACGCAGTCTCGGGGTTGCCGAGGTGTACAGCGCCGAGCGCACGAGGGGGTGCCGGAACCGCAGCTGAGGGCCGAGTTCCACCAGTCCCGCGTCCTCCGCGACGGAGAGGGCCTCGGGATCCAGCTTCAGGACCTTCGCCGCCCGTCGCAGCAAGGCGAGGTCTCCGACGGGCTCCGCTGCCGCGAGCACCACGACCGACCGGGTGTCGGGCGGCAGTTGCTCGAAGCGGTGGACGAACTGCGCTTCCAGCGCGGTCCCGACGTGGGACAGCGAAGGGCGCGTGCCGGGCACCCCGAACACCCCGTCGTCGTGTGCGAATTCCAGCAGCGCGAGCGGGTTGCCGGCGGCCTCGGCCAGGATGCGCTCCACGAGTTCGGCGTCGAGGCCGGACCGCGCCACGGTGCCGAGGAGACGGCGCGCGTCCTCGTGGCTCAGCCCCACGAGGGGCAGCTGCGGCAGAGCCGCGAGGCCCGGGACCCCGGCGGCGTCGCGGGCGGCGAACACCACCGCGATCCGCTCGGCCTCCACGCGCCGGGCCACGAACACCAGCACCTGGCGGGACGCGTCGTCGATCCACTGGGCGTCGTCGACCACACAGCACACGGGGCGCTTGCGCGCGACCTCGTGCAGCAGCCCGAGCACGGCGAGTCCTACCGTCAAGGGCTCCGGGGAGGTCTGTTTGCCGAGTCCGAACACGGCCTCCAGCGCTTCCCGTTGCACCGGGGGGAGCTTCGCCCGCCGGTCGAGGACGGGGGCGCACAGCTGGTACAGAGCGGCGTAGAGGAGGTCCTGCTCGAATTCGGCGCCGCTGGTCCGCAGCACCTCGTACTGGTCCAGCGCCTCCGTCGCCGTGTCGATCAGCGTCGACTTGCCGATCCCCGCGTCACCGGCCACGACCAGGGACCCGCCGCGTCCGGCTGCGGCTGCGGCCGTCAGCTGGTCGATGACGCCTCGCTCGTCCTGTCGGGCCACGAACTCCCCTCGCACGGTCCTCCGCGGAGGGAAGTGGTGCTGCTCGTTCATCGGATGGCTCTCGTGCGGTGCGGGGCGGGCCGGCGGGTGCGGGTCGGGGGCATTCATGACGGGTCGGCCTTCTGCGGTGCTGTGGGGGTGGCAGTGCTGGCTGTGGCCAGAGGGCGGCGCCTGCCACCTCGACCTCGACCGGAACGTCACTTAGTGACATCAGTCTGCCCTGGGGACTCACCCAAGGCGACCGCTCCGGGTTCCAGAAGCTCTTTCAGAAGAGGGCGAGCGGGTTGACGGGGACGCCGGTGAGTCCGTGGATGCGCGGCGGCGCCACGGTCAGCAGAAAGGCATGGCGTTCCAACTCCGCGCAGACGGCGGCGAGTTCGTCGACGTTGGCGGCGTCGATCAGGGGCAGGCCGAGGAGGGGCAGGGCGACGCCATGCAGGGGGGCCGGGCAGGCCGGGTCCAGGGCGGGGTGGGCGTCGCCGATGTCACCGGCGTACAGGGACGCGCCGCGCCGGTGCATCCACCGCACCGCGTCCAGGCTCATGCCGGGCATGGGGCGCCCGGGCACAGGGGTCATGTCCCATCCGCAGCGCACGACGAGGGCGTCCCCGGGCTCCAGGCGGACGCCCTGCCGCTGCTCGGCGGAGTCGAGGTCGGCCGCGGTGACCGCGTATCCGCTCGGCAGCGGCTCGTCCACCGCGAGGTCGAGCAGCACCCCGCGCGTGACCACCCCGGCGGCGAACGCCGTCGTGGAACCGTGCCGCACACCGACCATCGACACGCACTCGTCCAGGGGGCGCCCGGGGTAGACCTGTCCCGCCCGGGGCATGTGCGCGACGGCGTCGATGTGTGTGGAGCGGGGATGGTGCGGGATGACCGTGAGCACTTCGGCGGTCGCTATCGGCGGGAAGCCCGTGTACTGCATGACCTGCCGGACGGGGGACGCCTCCTGGCTGGCCGGGGCGAAGGGGCCGCTGATGAGCGGCGTCGGCCGGATCGGCAGCGCGAGCGACACGGTGCGTCCGGTGCGCACCTCGGCCGCTCCCCTGGCCCGGGTCTCCTCCGTGATGAGATTCAGCGTCCCGAGCTGGTCGTCGAGACCCCACCGTCCCCAATTACTCGGCAATTCCGGCGTTTCATTCGAGACGACTTCTTCGTTCTGCGATTTCATGCCGCCCACCGTAACAGAGCTTCAGCATTCTTAAATGCGCCTGGATGCGAGCAGCACACACAGAAAGCAGAAATAGTGCACCGCTTAAGGAATCCCGTCACCCGAGGGGGCAAACTACGTTACTTAAGTATTCCTTCGCTGCACCCCGGCATCTCCGGATTCCCCGTCTGCGTAGTCATTACGGAATTCGGCATTTCCCCGTGTGGCGTGGAGGGAGCCGAGCAGGTGCAGTGCCTGGGCGCTGGAGCTGCCCGGTTCGGCGTGGTAGATGACGAGTTGCTGACCGACGGCCTCCCGTACGTCGAAGACCTGGTACGTGAGGGTGATCGGGCCGACGTCCGGGTGCAGGAGCCTCTTGTCGTCCCGGGTCTTGGCGCGCACGGCGTGCGCGTTCCAGAGCCGGGCGAAGTCCGGGCTGCTTTCCGTGAGAGACCTCACGAGTTCGTCCAGCCGCGGGCTTTCCGGGTCGAAGCCGACCGCCAGCCGGAGATGGGCAACGGTCTCCCCGGCCACGCGGCCCCAGTCCACGAAGAACTGCCTGGCCGCACTGTCCGCGAAGACCATCCGGGCCAGATTGTCGGCCGCCTCGAAGGGGGCGTACAAGGCGTCGCACAGGGCATTGCCGGCGAGGAAGTCAAGTGTCCGGCTGAGCACGACCGCGGGCGTGTGCGCGTAGCCGTCCATCAGTTGCCGCAGCGCCGGGCTGACCATTTCGGCCGAGGGGGCGGAGGGCTGGTCGCCCGACGTGATGCCGGCGAGCCGGTACAGGTGTGCTCGGGCGTCCGCGTCCAGGCAGAGGGCGCCGCTGAGTGCCGCGAGCACCTGGGCCGAGGGGTGACGCTCTCGTCCTTGTTCCAGGCGCGTGTAGTAATCGGCGTTCACACCGGCGAGGACGGCGACCTCTTCGCGGCGCAGCCCGGCGACCCTGCGGAGCCCGTGGCTGGGCATGCCCACGTCTTCGGGCCGCAGCCCGGCTCGGCATGCGCGCAGGAATTCTCCCAGGTGGTTGACGTACATGGAGCCAGGCTAGGCGGCGGAGCGGGGGCGGTGCCTGGGTGCGGCACACCCAGGGAGAAGGCCATGGCGCCACCTGGCGACCTCAGCTGACTCCCGCCGCCGGGCCGCACCCTCCACGAGCTCCCGCCCCGCGCACCCCCTGGACAACACCGGCACTCGGTGCTGGGATGCCCACAGCCCTCGTTTCCAACGTTGCAAGAAGGTCCGGAGCGGCCACCGCAGCGAGGCCGTCCCTGCCTTTCCCTCGTCGCACAGCGCGCCACCCACCAGTGAGCACGGACCACAACGGGACGGTAGCCATGACGCAGCTCGGGCGACGGCACTTCCTCCTGCGCTCCGGCGCGGTCACCCTCGGCGCGGCCGGCGGGATGAACGCGGCGACCGGCGCCCTCGCACAAGCGGCCTCCCCGCCACGCGCCGGGCTGTACGGCCCGAACCTCGCACCCCTGGCACCCATGGCCTTCCAGCGGCTTCCGCTGGGCAGCGTCACCGCGCGCGGTTGGTTACGCGGTCAGCTCGACCTCCTGCTCGGCGGTCTTTTCGGGAGGTACGCGGAGGTCTCGCACTTCCTCGCCTTCGACGAATCCGGCTGGGTGCACCCGGACAAGCCGGGGTGGGAGGAGGTGCCCTACTGGCTGCGGGGATACGTGGATCTCGCCGCTCTCACCGGGGACCGCGCCGCGCTGGCCGCCGGCCGCAGGTGGATCGACGCGATCGTCGCGACCCAGGAGCCGGACGGGTTCTTCGGGCCCGGACGGCTGCGCACCCAGCACCACGGCGGCCCGGACTTCTGGCCGTACCTGCCGCTTCTCCAAGCGCTGCGCTCACACCAGGAGTTCACGGGGGACGAGCGGATCGTGCCGCTCATGACGCGCTTCCTGCGTTTCATGAACGCCCAGGGCCCCACCGCTTTCGACTCCGGTTGGGTGGCCAAGCGTTGGGGCGACGGCCTCGACGTCGCCTTCTGGCTCTACAACCACACGAAGGAGCCGTTCCTCCTGGACCTCGCCGACAAGATGCACACCCATGGCGTCGACTGGTCCGCGGGCGTCGCCGACTGGCACAACGTCAATGTGGCACAGGGCTTCCGCGAGCCCGCCCAGTACGCGCTGCGCTCCGGGAAGGACGCGCACACCCGGGCCGCGTACCGGAACTACGCGACCGCGATCGGAACGTACGGCCAGTTCCCCGGCGGCGGCTTCGCGGGGGACGAGAACGCGCGGCCCGGCTTCGGCGACCCGCGGCAGGGCTTCGAGACCTGCGGGATCGTCGAGTTCATGGCCAGCCATGAACTCCTCACCCGCATCACCGGTGACCCGGTGTGGGCCGATCTCTGCGAGGAACTGGCCTTCAACCTGCTCCCCGCCGCGACGGACCCCACCGGATCAGGCGTCCACTACGTCACCAGCGCCAACAGCGTCGACCTCGACAACCGCCGCAAGACGCAAGGGCAGTTCCAGAACGGCTTCGCGATGCAGGCGTTCCAGCCCGGCGTGGACCAGTACCGCTGCTGTCCGCACAACTACGGCATGGGCTGGCCCTACTTCACCGAGGAGCTGTGGCTCGCCACCCCGGACCGAGGACTCGCGGCGGCGATGTACGCGCCGTGCCGCGTGACCGCGAGAGTCGGCGACGGCACCTCTGTCACCGTCACCGAGGACACCGACTACCCCTTCAAGGAGACCGTCACCCTCACCCTGGCCCTGGACGAGCCCGTCCGCTTCCCGCTCCGCCTGCGCATCCCCGGCTGGTGCGACCGGCCCCGCCTCGCCGTGAACGGCACGCGCCTTCGGGCACCGGACGGACCGGCCTTCGCCGAGGTCGAGCGGACCTGGCGCGACGGGGACCGGGTCACGCTCCGGCTGCCCCAGCGCACCACCGTGCGCACGTGGAAGAACGGAGCGGTCAGCGTCGACCACGGGCCCCTGACCTACTCTCTGCGCATCGGCGAGTCCTACGAGCGGTACGCCGGTACGGACGCCTTCCCGCACCTGGCGGTGCACGCCACCACGCCGTGGAACTACGCGCTCGCACCCGCCCCGCAGGCGGACCTCTCCTTCATCTCCGAAGCAGGGCCGCTGACCGGCGACCCCTTCACGCAGGAGGGCACTCCGGTACGCATGCGGGGCCGCGCCCGGCGCCTCAAGGAATGGGTCGCGGACGACGAACACGTGGTGGCCCCGCTCCAGCGCGGTCCGGCCCGTGCCACCGCACCGCGGGAGGAGGTGACGCTCATCCCGATGGGCGCGGCACGCCTGCGCGTCACCGCGTTCCCCACGGCGGCCCCCGACGGCCGCCCCTGGACGCCCGAGCCCGCCTACCACCGGATCGGGAACCGGCACAGCGGCAAGGTCCTGGCGGTCGACGGCATGTCCCTGGACGACGGCGGACGCGTGGTGCAATTCGACAACTCCGGCACGGGCGACCACGCGTGGCAGCTGGTCGACCGCGGCGAAGGCGGTCACACCCTGCGCAACGGGCACAGCGGGAAGGTACTCGGCGTCGAAGGCGCCTCGACGGCCAACAGCGCCCGGTGCGTGCAGTACAGCGACGACGGCGCCGCGCATCTGCGCTGGGAGCGGGTCGACAAGGGCGACGGCTGGTTCCTGCTCCGCAACCGCCACAGCGGGAAGGTCCTCGGGGTGGACGGCATGTCGACGTCGAACAGCGCTCAGGTCGTGCAGTACGAGGACAACGGCACCGCGGACCATCTGTGGCGGCTGATCTGACCCTCTCCCTCACTCCTCCACGTACTGACTGACGTACTCACCGCTCGGCGGTATGGGAGTGATGACGTCGACGAGGACCCCCGAGGGGTCGGCCACGATGAAGTGCCGCTGCCCGAAGTCCTCGCTGCGCAGCTCCAGGGCGGGGGTCAGTCCTTCGCGTACGACGAGTCGCTCCCACTCCGCGTCGACGTCCTCGACCTCGAAGTTGAGCAGCAGGCCCTGGACGGGGAGGCGGTAGGCCTCCGGGACGGTCGGGTGGGTGTGGTCGAGGAGGGCCAGCTCGTACGGCGAGTCGCCCGGGCGGCGCAGGCTCACGTACCAGTCGGCCTCGAAGGTGGTCTCGAAGCCGAGGAGCCGGGTGTAGAAGTCCCGGGACTCCGCCAGGCGGGCGGTGCCGATCACGGGATAGAAGCCGGTCAGTTTC
The DNA here is from genome assembly GCF_042677545.1 of Streptomyces sp. NPDC127108. Taxonomy (NCBI): domain Bacteria; kingdom Bacillati; phylum Actinomycetota; class Actinomycetes; order Kitasatosporales; family Streptomycetaceae; genus Streptomyces; species Streptomyces sp. NPDC127108. Next base: position 83,547 of record NZ_JBHXTE010000005.1, read on the forward strand.
ATGGTCGCCCCTAGTTCGCATACCGTTGGTATGCGAAAGACGGTAGTCGCGTACTATCGGTACGTCAACCGTCGACCGAGTGGAGCGCGATGAACCAGCGGGGCGTCCGGGCACAGCAACGGGAGCACACCAGACGGACGTTGCTGCGGGAGGGCAGGCAGCTGTTCGCCGCCCAGGGCTACGGCACGGTGGGCCTCGCGCAGATCGTCGAGGCCGCGGGCGTGACCAAGGGCGCGCTGTACCACCACTTCGACAGCAAGGCCGACCTCTTCGGCGCCGTCCTCGAAGAGGTGCAGCGGGAGGTGGGCCGACGCGTGGCCGAGGCGGCCGAGGCACACACCGAACGCTGGGATCAACTCACGGCGGGCTGCCGTGAGTTCCTCACCGTGACCGCCGAGCCGGACATTCAGCGGATCATGCTCGTGGACGGCCCTGCCGTCCTGGGCTGGAGCGCCTGGCGCGCCATGGACGAGGCGTCTTCGGCCCAGCACCTGAGCGACGCCCTGACCGCCCTCATCACCGAGGGCACCCTCCCCCCACAGCCCGTGGCACCCCTCACCCATCTCCTGTCCGGCGCCATGAACGAGGCCGCCCTGTGGCTGGCCTCCGCCGACGGCCCCACCGACCCGGCCGAGACCTGGGCGGCCCTCGAACGCCTCCTGCGGGCACTGCGCCACGCCGACTGACGGGCGAGGAGGAGGCGGTTGCGGTAGCTGACGCGTGATGGCCGAGCCATCACGTGCTCAGGGGCAGCCGTGCGTCACCCCACCGCTCCCCCGGACGGCCGCTTGTGCCAGACGAAGACCTCCGTCCCCGGCCGGCGTTCCGAGAACCGGCCCGACGGGGAGGCTTCCTGGAGCACTTGGCGCAGGTCCGCCTCGAAGGCGGCGCGGTGCGGGCCGAACAGGTGCGGGGCCGAGAAGGACATCGAGAAGACCGCGGCCACCACGTCGTCGTGGTCGCGGGCCAGGGCCTGGCCGCCGGGCACGACGTACCGTTCCGGGCCGGAGAATCCGGCGCGGGTGAACACCGCCGCCTCGCCGCCGGGCGTGCCCTGCGGCAAGGTCCCCCGACCCGCTCGCCTGACCGGGCCGAGGTAGGCCCTGACCAGGTCGTCGATCGCGGCGCGGGGCGGCGCCGGGTCGGGCAGGGCCTCTGTGGCGGGGGGTTCCGTCTTGAGGTCCGAGACGTGCAGGAGTACGCCGCCGGGGCGGAGCATGTCCCGCACGGTCGCCGCGACCAGGTCGCGGTCCATCCAGTGGAACGACTGGGCGAAGCTGACCGCCGTGAACGTGCCGAGGCCCGCGGGCAGGTCCTCGGCGCGGGCCCGCACCCAACGCGTCCTCCCGGCAAGACCCGCCCTCTCCGCCTGCCGCCCCGCCTCGGCGATCATGCCTGCGTCCGGGTCCACACCCACGACCTCACGGAACAGGTCGGCCAGAGTCAGCGCGACCGTGCCCGGGCCGCACCCCACGTCGAGGAGGCGACCCCGCCCGTCGAGCCGCAGGGCCTCGGCGAGCACCTCCGCAAGGCCGGGGGCGTAGGGGAGCCTTCCCCGCGCGTAGTAGGCGGCCGCCCCCGCGAACAAGGTCTCGTCCCATTCCCAGCTGTCGATCACACCCGTCCCCGTCCTCCCCTCTTCCTCATCGCCGCCTCGCGCCACTTGCCGGTTTCCGCGCAAGGAACGTGGCGAGCGTTCTCGTCGCCCCTGCCTCGGGCTCCTCCACCAGCCGTGCCGTGACGACGAGTCCGGCCAGGCCCAGGAGTTCCACGATCCGCTCCACGGGCACCAGGTGCGACGCGAACGACACCGGATGGCCACCGTACGCATGCGTGGGGCGGACACACTCACCGTCACCCACGTGGCCGACCATCATCAGGCGGCCGCCGGGAGCGAGCGCGCGGTGGAACTCTCGGTACACGAGGGGCAGCAGCTCGGGTGGGGTGTGGTGGGTGGAGTAGTAGGCGAGGATGCCGCCGAGGGTGTCGTCCTCGATGTCCAGGGCGGTGCTCGACCCCACCATGAAGCGCAGCTCGGGGAAGGCCCGTTGGGCCAGTTCGACCATCTTGGCCGACAGATCGACACCGAAAACGGGCACACCTAGCCCGGCCAGATACGCCGTCACCAGCCCAGGCCCGCACCCCACATCCGCGACAGGCCCGCGACCGGCTTCCCGCACGTCCGCCGCGAACGCGGCCAGCATCGCGCGGGACAGCGGGTCCAACTCCGCCGGAGGTCTGACGCGTTGGAGGTAGTCGACCGCCACGGTGTCGTACGACTTCCGGACCGCAGCGAGGTATGCGGGCTCCGCCGTCCCAGGTGTCCCGGTCATCCCCGTGACGTTAGGGCACGGCAGGGCGCAGGGGGACGCGGGGGCGGTCCGGTCGTTCGTCGGGACCGGCTACGCCTTGCGGGTCGCGGTGATCAGGAGGCGGGTGGCCTGGGACGCGTGGGTGGCCGGGGACGGGGATTCGGTGATCGCTGCTGTCGCCATCGCGCCCTCCGCGAGGAGGAACACCTGCTCGCCGAGGCTGTCGGGGAGGTCCGCGCGAGCCACCAGGTCCGCCACGTACTCCTTGAACGCCGCCTTGTGCAGGCGAACTTGGCGGGCGACCGGCTCCGAGCTGGCGCCCAGCTCTCCGTACGAGTTGATCCAGGCGCAGCCGTTGAAGTCGGGTTCCGCGAACCACTCCCCCAGCCAGTCGAAGACGGCCAGGATGCGCCGCTCGGGGTCCTCGTGCCGCTCGACGTGCTCGGCGAGGTCGCGGCGCCAGCGCTTGTCGCGGCGCTCCAGGTAGGCCTCAACCAGGCGTTCCTTCGCGGGGAAGAGCTGGTAGAGGCGTTTGAGGGACAGGCCGGACGCGGTGCGGATCTGGTCCATGCCGACGGACTGGATGCCCCGCTGGTAGAAGAGCCGCTCGGCCGCGTCAAGGGCCCGCTCGGCGGCGGTGGCTGTGGCTGTGGCGTCCATCGGTCGACGGCCTCCCTCGGGCCTCCGTTTGCCTCGGAGGCAAGTTCGCTACCCATGAGAACGAGCGTTCTCTACGATAGTCGACGAGGCGGAGAACGAGCGTTCTCCAGCTCTGGTCAGCATGAGCACATGAAGGAGCCGACATGACGTCACGCCCTCCGTTCCCCCCGTTCGACGAGGAGACGGCACTGCTGAAGGTCCAGGCCGCCGAGGACGCCTGGAACACCCGCGACCCCGAGCGCGTCGCGCTCGCGTACACCGTGGACTCGGTCTGGCGGAACAGGGACCGGTTCCTCACCGGCCGGGACGAGATCACCGCGTTCCTGCGCGACAAGTGGTCCCGTGAGGGCGAGTACGCCTTGCGCAAGGAGCTGTGGGACTTCCACGGCCCCCGGATCGCGGTGCGCTTCCAGTACGAGTGCCGGACCCTGGACGGCCAGTGGTGGCGCAGCTACGGCAACGAGCTGTGGGAGTTCACGGCGGAAGGGCTGATGGCCCGCCGCGAGGCAAGCATCAACGACGTGCCGATCACGGAGGCGGAGCGGCGCATCTTCGGCCCCAGGCCGGAGAGCGAGCGGCGCGCGCCGCTCCCCGTCCACTAGGTCCTGCGTGCCGGGGCCATGGCCACCAGGCCCTGGGGCACGCGGGCGAGGCGGGGCCGGTGCGACACCGGTCCCGCCTCGCTCCGTCGTGTGCCGGGCGCGTCCCGTCAGTCGGTGCGCAGCAGCAGCTTCGTGGCGCCGATCGCCTGCTCCACCGGCAGGAACTCCGGCGGGTTGGCGGGGTCCGTGCGCAGCACGGGGTAGCGCTCCAGGAGCGCGTTGATGGCGATGCGCGCCTCCAGGCGGGCCAGCGGCGCGCCGATGCAGAACTTCATGCCACGGCCGAAGTCCAGGTGCGGGTTGGGGTCACGGTAGGGGTCGAACTCGTGGGGACGCTCAAAGCGCCGCTCGTCGCGGTTGGCCGCGCCGAGCCACAGCGAGACGAGCGAGCCCTTGGGCACCTTGACCCCGGCCGCCTCCGTGTCGGCGGCGGCGATGCGGTACGAGCCCGCGATCGGGCTCAGGAACCGCAGGGTCTCCTCGGCCACGCCCGAGACCATCTCGGGGTTCTCGCGCAGCCGGGCGAAGTGCTCGGGGTGCGCGTCCAGGCACAGCAGCATGTTGCCGAGCAGCGCGCTGGTGGTCGTGTGGCCGATGATGAGGAGCTCGTTGGCGAAGTTCACGACGGCCGCGTCGCTCAGGCCCTCGCCGTCGACCTCCGCCTGGACGAGCTTGGTGAGCAGGTCCTCCCGCGGTTTCGAGCGGCGCTCGTCCACGTGCTGCTGGAGGTAGGCGAGGAACTCCGGTACGTGCCGCAGCGCGGCCGCCACGTCGGCGTCCTCCGCCGACTCCTCGCCGCCCACCGAGATGTCCCCGGCGGCGGCGATCATCTGGTCGACCCACTGCTTGAACAGGCCGCGGTCGCTCTGCGGCACGCCCAGCATCTCGGCGATGACCATGACCGGCATCGGGTAGGTGAGGGCGTCGACCAGCTCCAGCTGGTTGCCGGTGGCGCGCTCCTCCGCCTCGTCGAGGAGACCCTTGGTGATCTCGACGATGCGCGGCTCCAGCTCGGCCACCATGCGCGGGGTGAACACGCCGCTGATGAGCCTGCGCAGCTTGGTGTGGCCCGGCGGGTCCGCCTGCAGGAGCGTGCCCTGGTTGAAGGCGTCGGCGGCCGCGGAGTCACCCATGAGCGCGGCGCTCACGTTGGCCGAGTACTCCTTGGGGCTGCTGTAGACGCCGACGATCTCGTCGTAGCCGTACATGTGGACCACGCCGTTTTCATCGATCTTCACGGGGTGCTCCGGGCTGCGTCCCCACATCCAGAAGTGCAGCGGGTTCAGTCCCCAGCGGTCGGCGAGTTCGGTCATGTTCGTTCGTTCCCTCTCTTCGGGCACTGCTCGGCTTTCGGGGGTTGTGCGCGGTGGGTGGTGTGCGGGGTCCGCGGGCGTACGCGGCCGACGGGGGCCGTCGTCACGCGCCCGCGGCCATGGCCTCGCGCAGGCTCTTGGGCCGCAGGTCCGTCCAGTGCTCCTCGATGTAGGCGAGGCAGGCGGCGCGGTCCGCGGCGCCGAAGACGACGCGCCAGCCCAGCGGGACCTCGGCGAACTGCGGCCACAGGGAGTGCTGTTCGTCGTCGTTGGCGAGGACGAAGAACGTGCCGTTCTCGTCGTCGAAGGGGTTGGTGCTCATGCTGGCTCCCTTGTCCTTAGTCCGTGAGGTGGCGGGTGATGATGGAGCACATCTCGGCCGCGGGCCCGGGCTCGTTCAGGCCCAGGTGCGTGGCGTCGATGTCGTAGGTGTGCAGGTCGCCCTCGATGTGCGGCTCCCAGAAGGCGGCCTGGGCCTCGGGGCTCTGCGTGGCCTTGAAGAACAGGGCCGTGCCCCGGTAGGTCGGCTGGCTGAACTCCCGGACCATCCGGCCGTGCTGGACCATCAGCGCGGCGCCGTTGTCGATGAGCGCCCGCCGGTCGTCGCCGTCCTCCTCGCCCGGCAGGTAGTTCTCCAGGAAGTCCCTGGCCTCGTACAGGTCCAGGCGCGCGTCCTCCTGGGCGGCGAACCAGTCGCCCGGCACGGCGTCGAGGAGGACGACGAGGGGAACCTCGTGGCCCCGGCGCTGCAGCTCCACGGCGACGGCCTGGCCGATCGGGCCGCCGATGGAGTGGCCGACGAGGTGGAAGGGGCCTTCGGGCTGGACGGAGAGGATCTGGTCGGCGTAGTCGGCGACCATGTCCGCGAAGGTCTCCGGCAGGGGCGCCCCGTCGAAGCCGCGCGCCTGGATGCCGTACGCCGGGCGGTCGCCGAGCTGGGTCGCCATGCCGAGGTAGGACCAGCACAGTCCGAAGCCCGGGTGGATGAACCACACCGGCGCCTTGGTGCCGCCGGTCTTCAGGGGAAGGACCACGCCGAACGGGTCGCTGTGCCCGGTGGCTTCGGAGCCCCCGGTCAGGTGCGCGGCCACGTCGGCGACGGTCGGTGACTGGAACACCAGGCGGATCGGCACCTCGACCATCAGGACCGTACGGATGCGGCTGATGAGTTTGGTGGCGAGCAGCGAGTGGCCGCCGAGGTCGAAGAAGTTGTCGTCGATGCCCACCTTCTCCACGCCGAGCACCTGGGCGAACAGGCCCGCGAGCACCTCTTCCTGCGGGGTGCGCGGGGCGCGGTAGGCGGCGCCGCTGACGAGTTCGGGGGCGGGCAGCGCCTTGCGGTCGACCTTTCCGGCGCCGGACAGCGGGATGGACTCCAGGGTGACGAACGCGGCCGGCACCATGTGCTCCGGCAGCCGCTCGGCGGCGAAGGCCCGCAGCGCCTCGGTGTCCGGCCCGTCGCCCTCGGCCGGGGTGACGTAGGCGACGAGGCGCTTGCCGGTGCCCCGGTCGTCGCGGGCGATCACCACGGCCTGGGTGACGCCGGGGTGGGAGGCGATGACGGCCTCGACCTCGCCGGGTTCGATGCGGAAGCCGCGGATCTTGACCTGGGTGTCGGCGCGGCCCTGGAAGACCAGGCCGCCGTCCTCCGTCCAGGCCACCACGTCACCGGTGCGGTACATCCGCTCCCCGGGACCGCCGAAGGGGCAGGCCACGAAGCGCTCCGCGGTCAGGGCGTGCCGCCCCAGATAGCCGCGGGCCAGGCGCGCTCCGGCGACGTACAGCTCGCCGGGGACGCCGGGCGGAACCGGCCGCAGTGCCGTGTCGAGGACGTACAGGCGGGTGTTCTCCATGGGTCCCCCGATCGGCACGGTGCCGGGGATGTTCTCGGGGTCGGTCACGAAGTGGTGGGAGGTCGCCGCGGTGGTCTCGGTCGGGCCGTAGCCGTTGACGACCTGGAGACCGGGGCAGGTGCGCAGCGCCCGCTCCAGCGAGGCCGGGGCCACCACGTCGCCGACCGTCCACACCTCGCGGGCCCCGCGGAACGACTCGGGGCTCTCGTCGGCGATGGTCATGAACAGTCCCGCCGCGAGGGCGAGGCCGGTCACGCCCTGCTCGGAGACGAGCTTCGCGAGGGCCGCGGCGTCCAGGCGTCCGGGCGGGGCGACGACGACCGTGCCGCCGCCGAGCAGCGGGATCCAGATCTCGTACGTCGAGGCGTCGAAGGCCTGCGGGTTGTGCATCAGCACCCGCTCGTGGCGGCCGCTGTGGAAGCAGCTGTCGGCGGCCAGGAGCACCACGTCGCGGTGGGTCGTGCCGACGCCCTTGGGCAGACCCGTCGAGCCGGAGGTGTACATCACGTAGGCGAGCTGGTCGGGGTGTCCCGCGCCGGCCGCGGCGAGCGGTCCCGCGTCGGCCCCGGCGATCTCGGCCGCGGTGCCGGGCTCGTCGATGACCAGGTGCGGGCAGGGGCTGTCGAAGAGACGCTCCGACGTCTCCGCGTCGGTCACCAGGAGCACCGGCGCGGCGTCGCCGAGGAGGTACGCGAGGCGCTCGGCCGGGTAGTCCGGGTCGACGGGCAGATAGGTGCCGCCCGCCTTCAACACGGCCAGTACCGCGGCGACCTGTGCCACCGAACGCGGCAGCGCGAGTCCGACCACCGACTCCTGTCCGACGCCGCGCGCGGCGAGCACCCGGGCGAGCCGGTCGGTCCGCTCGTCCAGTTCCCGGTAGGTCACCCGCTCCTCGCCGAGGGTCACCGCGATCCGGTCCGGACCCTGCGCGGCCTGCTCGGCGAACGCCTCCTGGATGGTCCGTGCGGCCGCCGGGGTGGCCGTGTCGTTCCAGGCGGCGACGACCCGCTCGAGCTCGGCCTCCGGCATCAGGTCGAGCCGGCCGAGCGGGGTCGCGGGGTCGGTGGCCAGCTGCTCCAGGAGACGGCCGAGGCCGGCGGCTATGCGTGCGGCCGTGGCCGGGTCGAACAGGCTCTCCTGGTAGTGCAGGCCCGTGCGCAGGTGCGGGGAGGCCTCCGCGGCGACGCCCATCGGGTAGTGGGCGCCGGTGACGGGGCGGGCCCCGGTGATGGCGATGCCTGCCTCGTCGTGCGCCTCGACCAGGCCCGCCCGGTCGATCGGGTAGGACTCGAAGACCACCATCGTGTCGAAGAGGGTGCCGAGGCCCGCGGCGTCCTGGATGTCGCTCAGACCGTGGTTCTGGTGGTCCATCAGGACGGCCTGGCTCTGCTGGAGGCGGGTGAGCACCTGCGCGAGGGTGTCCTCGGGCGAGTAACGCACGCGCACCGGGAGGGCGTTGATGAACAGGCCCACCATGTCGTCGACGCCGGGCACCTGCGGCGGGCGGCCGGAGACGGTGGTGCCGAACACCACGTCCTGCCGCCCGGTCAGGGCACCGAGCAGCACGCCCCAAGTGCCCTGGACCAGGACGTTGAGGGTGACGCCCAGTTCGGCGGCCCGCTGCGAGAGCAACCGGGACGTCTCCGTGGACAGCGGCACCTCGGCCGACCCGAAGCCGCCGTCGCCGTCGCCGCCGACGGGTGAGCCGCCCGCTCCGGCGAGCATCGTCGGCGTGTCCACGCCGTCCAGCTCGGCGGCCCAGGCGCGGGCCGAGGTGTCGCGGTCCTGCCCGGCGAGCCAGGTCAGGAAGTCCCGGTAGGGGCGTACGCGCGGCAGCTCGGAGGTGTCGCCGTCGGTGCCGTAGGCGCGGATCAGGTCCTGCAGGAGGTGCGGGATCGACCAGCCGTCGTACAGGGCGTGGCTGGCGGTGAAGACCAGCTCCGAGCGGCCCGGCTCCATCAGGACCAGGGTCAGCCGCATCAGGGGCGGCTTCGCCGGGTCGAAGTGGTCCGCGTGGTCGGCGGCGAGCAGCCGTTCCAGCTCGGCGTCGCGCGCCGCGTCGGAGAGGTCGCGCAGGTCCACGACCTTGTACGGCAGTTCGACGCGGTCGCGGATGAGCTGGACGGGCTCGCCCGCCGCGCTGGTCACGAACGCGGCGCCCAGGTTCGGGTACCGGTCGAGGAGGACCTGACCGGCCCTGCGCATGCGCTCGGGGTCGACGTCGCCGGAGAGGTGGAAGGTCAGCTGGACGTGGTAGGCGTCGAACGACGAGTCGGCCATCATGCTGTGGAACAGCAGGCCCGACTGCATCGCCGTCACCGGCCACACGTCCACCAGGCCCGGGTGGCTCTCCGCCCACACTTCGAGGTCGCGCTGGCTGACCTTGACGAGCGGCACGTCCGACGGCGTGAGGCCGCCCGCGTCGGGCCGCTCGGCGTGCCGGGCGAGGCCTTCGAGGGCCGTGCGCCACAGGTCCGCGAGCTGCTGTGCCTCGTCCCGGGTGAGCAGCCCGCCGGGGAAGCCGATGCCCGCGCTCAGCCTCGGTCCGTCCTCGGTGTCGGTGACGTACGCGGTGACTTCGAGGGTGGCCATGGCGGGCATGTCCGCGTCGGGCTGGGCGAACAGGTCGTCCACGTCCGCGGCGGCGGTCCAGCCGAGGCCCCGCAGGCTCTCCGGCATGTCGGCGGCGGCGAACCGGCCGAGGTAGTTGAAGGAGATCTGCCCGGTGCCGTGGCCCTGGAGCGCGGCCGCGGTCTCGGCGTTGAGATAGCGAAGCAGGCCGAATCCGATGCCGTGGTCCGGTACGGCGTTCAGCTGCTCCTTGACGGCCTTGACGGCCCCGCCCGCGGCCCGGCCACCGGTGGCGGCGTCGTCGAGGTCGAAGCCGCCGACGTCCAGGCGTACGGGGAACATGCTGGTGAACCAGCCCACCGTGCGGGACAGGTCCGCGCCCGGTGCGGCGCTCTCCTCACGGCCGTGGCCCTCCAGGCGGATCAGGGCCGAGGAGGCCTCGCGCTCGTCGACGCCGCGTGCGCGCCGCCACTGGGCCAGGGCGACGGTCAGCGCGGTGAGCAGGCCGTCGTTGACGCCGCCGTGGAAGGCGGCGGGCAGCGTGGTGAGGAGCGTGTCGGTCGCGGCCACCGGAAGTTCGAGGTGGACGGTCTCCACGGTGGCGCGCACGTCGAGCGCCGGGTCGAACGGGCGGGACCCGATGGTCGGGTCCGGTCCGTCCAGGATGCGCTGCCACAGCGGGAGTTCGGCGACGCGGTCGGCGTCGGTGGCGTGCTCCTGAAGGGCGTGCGACCAGCGGCGTACGGAGGTCGTGACCGGGGCGAGTTCGGGGGTGCGGCCCTGGTCGAGCTGCTGCCAGGCCTCGGCGAGGTCGGGCAGCAGGATGCGCCAGGAGACGCCGTCCACGGCGAAGTGGTGCAGCACGAGGATCAGGCGTCCGGGCGTACCGGCGCCTTCGGTGTCATCGGACGCGGCGGCGGTGTCGAACCAGACGAACTGGGCCATCACCCCGGCGTCCGGGTCGAGACGGCCCGCCGCCGCGTCCAGCTCGGCCGCGGCACGCTCGTGCCAGTCGGGCCGGTCCCAGCCGTCCCGCCACTGCACGCGGTGGATCAGCGCGGCCGCGTCCACCGTGCCCGGCTCGGCGACCTCCAGGCCCTTGTCGCCGGTGCGGACGAGGCGGGAGCGGAGGATGTCGTGCCGGTCGATCACCGCGCCGAGGGTGGCGGCCAGGCCGTCGTGGTCGATGCCCGCGGGCAGGTCGACCACGGTCGACATGGTGAACCGGTCGCTGCCGCCGCCCAGTTCGAGCAGGTAGTGCCCGATCGGGAGGAGCGGCATGAAGCCGACGCCGCCGCCCTCCAGCTCCTCGAGGACGGTGCCGGTGCGGCCCGCGGCCGCGGCCTCGGCCAGCTCCGCGACCGTGCGCAGCTCGAAGATCTGCCGGGGCGTGACCTCGAGGCCCTGGGCGCGGGCCCGGGAGACCACCTGGATGGAGCGGATGCTGTCGCCGCCGACGGCGAAGAAGTCGTCGTCGACACCGACGCTCTCCAGGCCGAGGACCTCCGCGTACACGGCGGCGAGGGTGTGCTCCTCGGCGGTGCGCGGCGCCCGGTAGGCGCCGCCGGTGAACTCCGGCTCCGGCAGCGCCTTGTGGTCCAGCTTGCCGTTCAGGGCGAGCGGGAGGCGGTCCAGCATCACGAAGGCGGCGGGCACCATGAACTCGGGCAGTCGCGCGGACACGAACTTGCGCAGGTCCCTGGCCTCGACACCGGCGGTGATGTCGTAGTTGTCACCCGTCTCGTCGACCTCCACCGGGACGACGTAGCCGACGAGCTGGGTGCTGCCGCGCACCTCCCGGGCGACCACGGCGGCCTGGGCCACCGCGCGGTGGGCGGTGAGGGCCGCCTCGATCTCGCCGGGCTCGATACGGAAGCCGCGCACCTTGACCTGCGCGTCGCCTCGGCCGACGTAGTCGAGCTGGCCGTCGGCCCGCCAGCGGGCGAGGTCGCCGGTGCGGTACATGCGCGCGCCGGGCCCGCCGAACGGGTCGGGCACGAAGCGTTCGGCGGTCAGCGCGGCCCGCCCGTGGTAGCCGCGGGCCACGTTGCCCGCGACGTACAGCTCGCCCACCACGCCGACGGGTACGGGCGTGAGGCCCGGGCCGAGGACGTAGGCGCGCATGTTGCCGAGCGGGGCGCCGATGGGGGCGCCCGCGGCGCCGGTGCCGTCCTCGGCGATGGTGCTGGTGGTGGCGTAGAACGACTCGGTCTGGCCGTAGGCGTTGACGACGCGCACGCCCGGGATGGCCTCGCGCACCCGCTCCACGAGCGAGGCGGGCAGGGCCTCGCCGGCGAACACCACGGCGTCCGCCGTGATGTCCACGTCGGCCTGGTCGAGCAGCCCGGCGAGGACGGACGGGACGGTGCTGATCACGCCGCCGGACCAGCCGCCCTGCTCACCGATGACGAGGACGTCGCGGACGACCTCGACGGTGCCGCCCTTGGCGAGCGTGGTGACGGTCTCGAAGACGGACACGTCGAAGTTGACCGAGGTGCCCGCCAGGGTGCGGGTTTCCGCGTCGATGCCGACGGACTCCGCGAGGCGCAGCACGCCGTTGACGACGTCCCGGTGCGTGATGGTCACGCCCTTGGGCACGCCGGTGGACCCGGAGGTGTACATCACGTACGCCGCGTTCGCGGGCCGGGCCGCCGTGACCGGGGCGTCCGCGGCGCCGTCCGGCAGGTCGCCGAGGTCTTCGAGGCTCTTGAGGACCAGGGCGGGGCGGGCGTCGTCGAGGATGTGGTCCAGGCGGGTGCTCGGGTACTTGGGGTCGATCGGCAGGTAGGCGCCGCCCGCCTTGAGGATGCCGAGCATGGCCACCACGAGGTCGGCCGAGCGCGGCAGGTTCAGGCCGACGATCGTCTCCGGGCCGACGCCGCGCGCGGCGAGGGCGTGGGCGACCCGGTCGGTGCGGGCCTCCAGCTCGGCGTAGGTCAGCTGCTCCTCGCCGAAGACGACGGCCGTCGCGTCCGGGGTCCGGGCCGCCTGCTCGGCGACGAGCTGCGGCACGGTCAGGTCGGGCGTCTCGGCGGCGGTGTCGTTGAAGCCGCGCAGGACGAGGTCGCGTTCGTGCGGCTCGACGAGGTCGACGGTGGCGACGGGCCGCGCGGGTTCGGCGGCGAGCCGGTCGAGGAGCCGCACGAAGCGGTCGGCGATGGTGCGGGCGGTGTCCTCGTCGAACAGGTCGGTGGCGTACTCCAGGACGCCGAGGACGCCCCGTCCGGGCAGGTCGGCCATGTTGAAGAACAGATCGAACTTGACCGTGTCGTTGGGCACGCGCTCGAACTCGACCTGCAGGCCGGAGAGTTCGAAGTCCTGCCGGTTGAAGTTCTGCCAGGCGAACATCACCTGGAACAGCGGCGAGTACGCCGTGGAGCGCTCCGGGTTGAGGACCTCCACCAGGCGCTCGAACGGCACGTCCTGGTGGTCGTAGGCGGCCAGGGACTTGGTGCGCACCTGGTCGAGGACGTCGTTGAAGGTGGGGTTGCCGTCGAGGCGGGCGCGCAGCACCCAGGTGTTGACGAAGAAGCCGACCATGTCGGTCAGGTTCTCGTCGGTGCGGTTGGCGATCGGCGAGCCGATGGTGACGTCGTCGCCACCGCCGAGGCGGTTCAGGAGCACGGCGAGCGCCGCCTCCAGGACGATCGCCACGGTCGCGCCGCGCTCCCGGGCGAGTTCGCCGATGCCCGCGACGGTGTCGGGGGCGAGGGCGAAGTCGACGTGGGCGCCGCGGTGGCTGGCCTTGGGCGGCCGGGTGCGGTCGGTGGGCAGTTGCAGGGGCTGCGGTACGCCGGTCAGCTCGCCGCGCCAGTAGTCGAACTGGGCGGTCAGGAGGCTGTCGGGGTCGTTCTCGTCGCCGAGGAGGTCGCGCTGCCACAGGGTGTAGTCGACGTACTGGGCGGGGAGTTCGGGCCAGCGGGGTGCCTGCCCGGCGAGCCGGGCCGCGTAGGCGTCGGCGAGGTCCCGGAACATGGGCGCCATCGACGAGCCGTCACTGGCGATGTGATGGACCATCAGGACGAGGACGTGGTCGCGCTCGGCGAGCCGCATGAGGACCGTGCGCACGGGGATCTCCGTGGCCAGGTCGAAGCGGTAGGACGCGAACTCCATGATCTCGGCGGTCAGGTCCGCAGCCGCCACGTCCACGACGGGCACGTCCAGGCGCACCTCGGCGGCCGGGAGCACCCGCTGGTAGGGGGTGCCGTCGGCGTCCTCGGCGAAGAGGGTGCGCAGGCTCTCGTGCCGGGTCACCACGTCGCGTACCGCCGCCGCGAGCGCGTCCGGGTCCAACTCGCCCGTGAGACGCAGCGGGAAGGGCGCGTTGTACGTGGCCGACGGGCCCTCGAACTTGTCGAGGAACCACAGGCGGCGCTGGGCGAAGGACAGCGGCACCTGCTCCGGGCGCGGGTCGACGCGGACCATCGGCGGGCGGGCCCGGTCGCCCTCGGAGAGGTGACCGGACAGGCCAACCACCGTCGGCGCGGCGAACACCGCGCGGATGGGCAGCTCCACGCCGAGGACGGCGCGGATGCGACTCACCAAGCGGGTGGCGAGCAGCGAGTGGCCGCCGAGCGCGAAGAAGTCGTCGTCGATGCCGACCCGGTCCAGGCCGAGCACCTCCGCGAACAGGCCGCACAGCAGCTCTTCCTGCGGGGTGCGCGGGTCCCGTCCCGTGGCCTGGGCCACGAAGTCGGCGACGGGCAGCGCCTTGCGGTCCAGCTTGCCGCTGGCCATCAGCGGCACCTCGGCGATGGCCACCACCGACGCGGGCACCTGGTGCGCGGGAAGGCGCTCGGTGAGGTAGTCGCGCAGCGAGCCCACGAGCGTGCCGATGCGTCCGGCCGCGGCCGGTTCGCTGGCCAGCTCGCGCTCGGCGCGCCCGGCGGGCACGAAGAGGCCCGTCAACTGGTGGGGCAGCTCGGGTCCCTGCGGGAACACCAGCACGTCGAAGCTCTCGGCCACCGCTCCGGACCAGGTCAGGAGCACCGTCCAGCCCTGCTCGGCGGCCTGGTCCCAGACGTCCTGCGGGTCCACGGCCGGACCCGTGACGGCGGGGGCGGTCATCAGCCCCGCGGCGACCGCGAGGTCCACCTCCTCCGTGAGGCGGGCGTTGGGGATGCCCACGACCCGCAGCACCTCGGTGTCCTCGCGAGCGGCGCACAGCTGGGCCAGTTCGCGCAGGTCGCCGACCTGACGGCCCCAGTAGAGCGGGGGCGCCTCGGTGAACTCCACCGGCGCCGCGGGGTGCTTGTGCAGCACGGCCTCGTAGCGGTGGCGGGTGAGTTCGTTGTGGGCGCGGCCGGGCTTGAGGCGGATGTCCACGCCGGCGGCGCCGTGCCGCGCGGCCCACTGGGTGAACCACTCCGGGTCCAGGACCAGTTCCTGCTCCATCAGCATGGCGCGGGTGATCGCGGCCCTGGCCTGCGATGTGGCGGCCTCCGGCTGGTGGGCGTGCTGGACGCCCGCGCGGAACAGTCGCAGGGTGGCGGCGTTGCGGACGTCGCCGACGATGATCCGGCCGCCGGGCGCGAGGAGTTCGAAGGCCTGCGCCAGGACGCGGTCGAGGTAGTCGGCGTCCGGGAAGTACTGCACCACCGAGTTGAGCACGACGGTGTCGAAGTGGCCCTGGGGCAGCCCGGTCACGTCGTCGGCGGCCCGGTGGCGCAGGGTCGCCTTGTCGGCGTACCCGGCCTGCTCGGCCTCGTGGGCGAGGCGCTCGATGACGGCGGAGGACAGGTCGGTGGCCCAGTACTGCTCGACGTGCGGCAGGACGTGTGCCATCAACAGGCCGGAGCCGACGCCGATTTCGAGGACGCGGCGCGGCCCCCGGCTGAGGATCTGCCGGACCGCGGCGTCCCGCCACTCGCGCATCTCGTGCAGGGCGAGCGGCCGGTCGGTGTAGGTGGAGTCCCAGCCGGTGAAGTCCTCGCCCCAGACGGTGTTCGCCGCGGAGTAGACCTGGTCGTAGATGGTCTCCCACTCCTCGACCTGGCGCTCGGCGGCGGCGCTCTGGCCGGTGCCGTCCAGGTGCGGCACCACGTAGCCCATGAGGCGCCGCTCGCCGGCCTCGTCCTCCTGGACCGTCACCACGGCCTGGGCGACGCCCGGGTGCGTGGAGAGGGCGGCCTCGACCTCGGCGGGTTCGATGCGGAAGCCGCGGATCTTGACCTGGGTGTCGACGCGGCCGTGGAAGACGAGGAGGCCCTCCTCGGTCCAGGCCACGACGTCGCCGGTGCGGTACATCCGCTCCCCCGGCGCGCCGAAGGGGCAGGCCACGAAGCGCTCGGCGGTCAGGCCCGGGCGGTTGCGGTAGCCGCGGGCCAGGCGCTCCCCGCCGATGTACAGCTCGCCGGGCACGCCGGGCAGCACCGGCCGCAGCGCGGCGTCGAGGACGTAGACCTGGGTGCTGTCGAGGGGGCGGCCGATCGGTACGACCTCGCCGATGTCCTCGTGGGTGTCCATGTTGTGGATGGAGGTGGCCATGGTGGCCTCGGTGGGCCCGTAGCCGTTGACGACCCGCAGGCCGGGGCAGGTGTCGAGGACGCGCCGCACCAGGGCGGGCGCCACCGCGTCACCGGCCGACCAGACCTCGCGCACGCCGGTGAAGGCCTCGGGCATCTCGTCGGCGATGACCATGAACAGGCCGGCCGTCATGACGACGCCGGTCACGTCGTGCTCGCGCGCGGCCGCGGCCAGGGTGGCCGCGTCCAGGCGTCCCGGCGGGGTGATGACGATGGTGCCGCCGCCGAGCAGGGGGATCCACTGGTCGTAGGTGGAGGCGTCGAAGGCCTGCGCGTTGTGCATGAGGACGCGCTCGTGGTTGCCGCCCGCGTAGCAGCTGTCGGCCGCGAGGCTCACGACGCCCCGGTGGGTCACGCCCACACCCTTGGGGCGGCCCGTGGAGCCGGAGGTGTACATCAGGTAGGCGAGCTGGTCCAGGTGCCCGGCCTGCGCGGAGGCCAGCGGCTCCGTCGAGGCCGCGGTGATCTCGGCGGCCGTGTCGGGCTCGTCGAGGACCAGGAACGGGCAGGGGCTCTCGGGCAGACCGGCGGCGATGCGCGCGTCGGTGACGACGAGGGTGGGGTCGGCGTCGCCGAGCATGAACGCGAGGCGGTCGGCCGGGTACTCGGGGTCGACGGGCAGATAGGCGCCGCCCGCCTTCTCGATGGCCAGGAGCGACACGATCTGCTCCACGGAGCGCGGCAGGGCGAGCCCGACCACGGACTCCTGCCCCACGCCCCGCGCGGCCAGGACCCGGGCCAGGCGGTTGGCCCGCTCGTCCAGGTCCCGGTACGTCAGGGTGCGGGCGCCGTCCACCACGGCGGGGGCGTCCGGGGTCCGCGCGACGTGCGTCTCGAAGACCTGCGGGACGGTCTGCTCGGCGATCGCGGCGGGGGTGTCGTTCCAGTCGGTGAGGATCCGCTTGCGCTCGTCGTCCTCCAGGATGCCGAGGGCGGCCACCGGGGTGTCCGCGTCGCGCGCCAGGAGCTCGAGGATCCGCGCGAGGCGGCCCGCGATGGCGCCGACCTGGGCGGAGTCGAACACGTGCGGCCGGTACTCGATGCCCACCTTCAGGTGCGGCTCGGCGAGCGCCATGACGACCAGCGGGTAGTGCGCGCCGCTGAGCGGGCTGATGCCGGTCAGCTCGATGCCGGCGGCGGCACCGGCCTCGCTGAGGGCGACGGCGTCGATCGGGAAGGACTCGTAGCCGACCATGGTGTCGAAGAGCGTCGGCAGACCCACCGCCTGGTGGATGTCGAGCAGCCCGTGGTGATGGTGGTCGAGCAGCGCGCTCTGGCGCTCCTGCAGCTCGGTGAGGAGCTCCCGCAGGGTGGTGCCCGGGGCGCAGTTCACCCGCACCGGCAGCGAGTTGATGAACAGGCCGACCATCTCGTCGGCCCCCGTGACCTGGGGCGGACGGCCGGAGACCGTGGTGCCGAACACCACGTCCTGGCGTCCGGTCAGGCCCGCGAGGAGGACCGCCCAGGAGCCCTGGATCAGGGTGTTGAGGGTGATGCCGAGGTCGGCGGCCCGGCGCGCAAGGTCGCGGCCCGTCTCCGGGGACAGCGGTACGTCCGCCATGGCGATGCCGGCCGGTTCCGCGTCGCTGTCGGCCGCGCCCGGCGCGAGGAGCGTCGGTGACTCGACGCCGGACAGCTCGGTGGCCCAGGCGCGGGCGGCCGCGCCCTCGTCCCGGTCCGCGAGCCAGGTCAGGAAGTCGCGGTAGTCGCGGATCCTGCCGAGGCCGCTCGCGTCGCCCCCCGAGCCGTACAGGCGCAGCAGGTCCTCCATGACGAGGGGCAGCGACCAGCCGTCGAACAGGACGTGGTGGGCGGTGAAGACCAGCTCCCACCGGTCGGCGGCCAGCTTGACCAGGGACATCCGCACCAGGGGCGCGGTGGCCGGGTCGAAGTGGCGGGCGTGCTCCTCGGCGAGGTGGCGCTTGAGCCGCTGCTCGCGCTCGCCGTCGGGGAGGCCGCTGAGGTCGTACTCGTCCCAGGGCAGCTCGACGTGCTCGTGCACGAGCTGGACGCGGCGGCCGTTGTCGGCCATGACGAACGAGGCCCGCAGGGTCGGGTAGCGCTCCAGGAGCGCCTGTCCGGCGGCGCGCATCCGGGCGCCGTCGACCTCGCCGTTCAGGTGGAAGACGAGCTGCATCTGGTAGGCGTCGAAGGAGGCGCCGGCCAGTTCCGCGTGGAAGAGCAGCCCGTCCTGCATGGCGGTCAGCGGCCAGACGTCGGCGAGGTGCGGGTGGCGCTCCTCCCAGGCCTCGAGCTGCGCCTGGTCGGCGGTGACCAGCGGCACGTCGGAGGGCGTCAGGCCGCCCGCGTCCGGCTGTTCGGCGTGCCGGGCGACGCCTTCGAGGGCCGTGCGCCACAGGGCGGCGAGTTCCTCGGCCTCGGCCTCGGACAGCAGGCCGGAGGGGAAGTCGAGGCGGGCGTCCAGGCGGGGGCCCCGCGGGGTGTCGGTGACGTAGGCGCTCACCGCGAGGGTCGCGAGGGCGGGCATGTCGGCGTCGAGGTCGGCGATCAGCTCGGTGGTGCCGTCGGCCTGGGTGAAGCCGAGGCCGCGCAGGTTCTCGGGCATGTTGCCGGAACCCGTGTAGTGGCCCAGGTAGTTGAAGGAGATCTGCCCGGTGGGGTAGCGCTCCAGGATCTCGGCTGTCTCGGGGTTGAGGTGGCGCAGCATGCCGTAGCCGACGCCCTTGTCCGGCACGGCGAGGAGCTGTTCCTTGACGGCCTTGACGGCGGCACCGGCGGCGCGGCCGCCCGCGAGGGCGTCGTCGACGTCCACGCCCGCCACGTCCAGGCGCACCGGGTAGACGCTGGTGAACCAGCCGACCGTGCGGGACAGGTCCGCGCCCGGTGCCGCCGACTCCTCGCGGCCGTGGCCCTCCAGGCGGATCAGGGTCGAGGCCGACGCGTCGTCGGCGATGCCCCGGCCGCGCCGCCACTTGGCGACGGCGAGGGCGAGGGCGGCGAGCAGGCCGTCGTTCACGCCGCCGCGGAACGCGCCGGGCAGGGTGGTGAGCAGCGTTTCGGTGGCCGCCGTCGGCAGGTCCATGTGCACCGTCCGCACGGTGGCGCACACGTCCACCGCCGGGTCGAACGGCCGCCCGCCGAGGTCCGGGTCGGGGCCGGTGACGATGGCGCGCCAGAGCGCCAGCTCGCCCGTGCGCCGCTCGGTGGCCGCCTCGTCGGTGAGGGCGTGTGCCCAGCGCCGTACGGAGGTGGTGACCTCGGGGAGTTCGGGGGTGTGTCCTTCGCGGACCTGGCGCCAGGCCTCGGCGAGGTCGGGCAGCAGGATGCGCCAGGACACGCCGTCGACGACGAAGTGGTGCAGCAGGATCAGGAGCCGCCCCGGGGCGTCGGTGCCCGTGTCGAACCACACGAACTGCGCCATCACGCCGCGCCGCGCGTCGAGGCGGTCCGCGGCGGCGTCGAGTTCGGCGGCGGCCTGGTCGCGCCAGGCGCCGTCCCAGTCACCGCTCCAGGTGACGCGGCGCAGGAGCGCGCCCGCGTCGACCGTGCCGGGTCCTGTCACGTCCAGTCCGGGGGCGGGCTCGGTCACGAGGCGGGAGCGGAGGATGTCGTGCCGGTCGAGGACCGCGCCGAGGGTGGCGAGCAGGCCGCGCTCGTCGATGCCCGCGGGCAGGTCCACGGTCATCGACATGGTGAACCGGTCGGTGCCGCCGCCCAGTTGGGTCAGGTAGTGCCCGATGGGCAGCAGGGGTACGAAGCCGACGCCGCCGCCGTCCAGCTCGTCGAGGACGGCACGGCCCGGGCCCTCGCCCGCCGCCTGCGCCAGCTCGGCCACGGTGCGGCACTCGAAGATCTGCCGGGGTGTGACGTCGACGCCCTGGGCGCGGGCGCGGGAGACCACCTGGATGGAGCGGATGCTGTCGCCGCCGATGGCGAAGAAGTCGTCGTCGACGCCGACGCGTTCGAGGCCGAGGACCTCGGCGTAGACGGCGGCGAGGGTGTGTTCCTCGGCGGTGCGCGGGGCGCGGTACTCGCCGCCGGTGAACTCCGGCTCCGGCAGCGCCTTGTGGTCGAGCTTGCCGTTGGGCGCCAGCGGAAGGCGGTCGAGCATGACGAACACCGACGGCACCATGAACTCCGGCAGCCGCCCGGCGACGAACCGGCGCAGGTCCCGCGCGGACACGATCGCCGTGAGGTCCAGGTCCAGGTCGCCGAGGCTGGAGACGCTGTCGAGGCCGCCCTCGCCGGAGTCCACCGGCACGACGTAGCCGACCAGTCGGGTGGAGCCGCGGCCGGAGTGGGTGGTCACCACGGCCTGCGCGACGCCCGGGTGGGCGGTGAGGGCCGCCTCGATCTCGCCGGGCTCGATGCGGAAGCCGCGCACCTTGACCTGCGCGTCGTCGCGGCCCGCGTACTCCAGGTGTCCGTCCGGGGTCCAGCGGGCGAGGTCGCCGGTGCGGTACATGCGCGCGCCGGGCCCGCCGTAGGGGTCGGGGACGAAGCGTTCGGCGGTGAGCGCGGCCCGGCCGTGGTAGCCGCGGGCCACGTTGCCCGCGACGTACAGCTCGCCCACGACGCCCGGTGCCACCGGCTCGAGGCCGGGGCCGAGTACGTAGGCGCGCATGTTGCCGAGCGGGGTGCCGATGGGCGCGCTGCCCGTGCCGCTCCAGGTGTCGTCGGCGGTGAAGGTGGTGGCGTAGAACGACTCGGTCTGGCCGTAGGCGTTGACGACGCGCACGCCCGGGATGGCCTCGCGCACCCGCTCCACGAGCGAGGCGGGCAGGGCCTCGCCCGCGAAGACCACCGCGTCGGCCTGGAGCTTCCCGCCGACCTGGTCGAGGAGTTCGGCGAAGACGGAGGGGACGGTGCTGATGATGCCGCCGGACCAGCCGCCGCGCTCGCCGACGACCAGGATGTCGCGCACCACTTCGAGGGTGCCGCCGACGGCCAGCGTGGTGATGGTCTCGAAGACGGACACGTCGAAGTTGACGGAGGTGCCCGCGAGCGTGCGGGTGCCCGCGTCGATGCCGATGGCGTCGGCCAGGCGCAGCACGCCGTTGACGACGTCGCGGTGTGTGATGGTCACGCCCTTGGGCACGCCCGTGGATCCGGAGGTGTACATCACGTACGCCGCGTTCCCGGGCCGCACACGCGGCAGTTCGCCGTCCGCCGCACCCGAGCCGTCCGCGTCGAAGTCGACGTCGTCGACGAACAGCGTCGGCACGTCCGTCGTCGGCAGCACGCCCACGGTGTCGGCGCTGGTCAGGACCAGGCACGGGCGGGCGTCGCGGAGGATGTGGTCCAGGCGGGTGCTGGGGTAGCGGGGGTCGATCGGCAGATAGGCGGCACCGGACTTGAGGATGCCGAGCATCGCCACGACCAGGTCGGCGGAGCGCGGCAGCGCCAGGCCGACGACGTTCTCGGGTCCGGCGCCGCGCGCCATCAGCTCACGGGCGAGCAGCGTGGCCCGCGCGTCGAGTTCGGCGTAGGTCAGTTCGGTGTCGTCGTGGACCACGGCGAGCGCGTCGGGTGTCGCCGCGGCCCGGTCCTCGACCAGGCCCGCGATGCTCACCTCTGGCGTCTGCGCCGACGTCTCGTTGAACGTGCCGAGGACGAGTTCGCGCTCCCCGGCCTCCAGGACGTCCGCGAGGGCGACGGGCCGCTCCGGCGCGTCCACGAGGTGGCGCACCAGGCGGACGTAGCGCTCGGCGACGGCTTCGGCCGTGGACCGGTCGAACAGCTCGGTGGCGTACTCCAGGGACACGGAGAGGCCCGGCTCGTCGGGGTCCGCGAAGCAGCTGAACTCCAGGTCGAACTTGGCGGTCGGCGTCGGCAGGCCGGTGCAGCGGGCGGTGAGGCCGCCGCTGAGTTCGAGGGTGACCGAGCGGTGGGTCTCCCAGGTGAACATCGTCTGGAACAGCGGGTGGTAGGCCGTGGACCGCTCGGGGTTGAGCATCTCCACCAGGCGCTCGAAGGGGGCGTCCTGGTGGTCGTAGGCGGCCATGGCCTTCTCGCGGACCCGGCCGAGCAGGTCCTCGAAGGACGGGGTGCCGGACAGGTCGGTGCGCAGGACCCAGGTGTTGACGAAGAAGCCGACCAGGTCGTCGAGCTGGCTGTCCATGCGGCCCGCGACGGTGGAGCCGATGGTGACGTCCGCGCCCGCGCCGAGCTGCTGCAGGAGCGCCGCGAGCGCCGCCTGGAAGACCATCGGCGCGGTCACGCCGGTGCGGTGGGCGAGCTCCTCGGCGCGGCCGTAGAGCTCCGCGTCGATTCGGAAGTCCACCACGTCGCCGTGGCGTCCGGCCACGGGCGGGCGCGGCCGGTCGGCGGGCAGGCGCAGCGGCTGCGGGACGCCGGTGAGTTCGCCGCGCCAGTAGTCGAGCTGGGTGGCGAGGATGCTCTTGGGGTCGTTCTCGTCGCCGAGCAGGTCGCGCTGCCACATCGTGTAGTCGACGTACTGCACGGGGAGTTCGGGCCAGTCGGGCGCCGCGCCGTCGGCGCGCGCGGCGTACGCGGCGGCGAGGTCACGGACCAGCGGGGCCATGGACTCGCCGTCGGTGGCGATGTGGTGGGCGAGCAGGAGCAACTGGTGGTCCTGGGGGCCGCTGCGGAACAGGGTGGCCCGTACGGGGATCTCCTCGGCCAGCGTGAACGCGTACTGGGCCGCGTCCGTGACGGCCGCGTCCCGGTCGGCGGGCGCCACCTCGACGAGCGGCACGTCCAGGCGGACGTCCTCGGCGGCGACCACTTCCTGAGCCGGTACGCCGTCGGCGTTGTCGATGATCAGGGTGCGCAGGCTCTCGTGCCGGACCACCACGTCCCGTACGGCCGCGGTGAGCGCCGCCACGTTCAGCTCACCCGTCAGCTCGATGAGGAACGGGAGGTTGTATGTGGCCGAAGGACCCTCGAAACGGTCGATGAACCACAGGCGGCGCTGTGCATAGGACAACGGGATCATTTACTTTGCACTCCTGTTCATCTTCTGCAGACGGGGCCGCCTGGTGGTCGATGCCCCCAGGACGGTGCGCGAGAGGTCGGCGACGTCGCGGGAGTCGAGCACCGCGCGGATGGGAACGTCGACGCCGAAGCTGTCGCGGATGTGATTGGTCAGACGGGTGGCGAGCAAGGAGTGGCCGCCCAGGTCGAAGAAGTTGTCGTCGATGCCGACCCGGTCGAGACCGAGCACCTCGGCGAACAACGAGCAGAGCTGCGCCTCCTGCGGAGTGCGCGGGGCCCGCCCGGCGCTCCGCGCGGCGGGCGCGGGGTCGGGCAGGGCCTTGCGGTCCACCTTGCCGTTGGCGGTCAGGGGGATCTCGGCGAGGGCCACCAGGCCCGTGGGCACCAGGTGGGCCGGGAGGAGCGCGGTGAGGTGCTCGCGCAGGGCGGCGTTCAGGGCGTCGGCGCTTCCGGCCGTGCGGGTGCCGGCGGTGACCGCGGCGCCGGTACGGCCTGCCCCGCCCTGTCCCCCGGCTCCGGCGTCCGCCTCCGGTTCCGGCACCACGTAGCCGACGAGTTGCTTGCCCGCCTTGCCCGTGACGTCCCGCGCCACGACCACGGCCTGCGCCACATCGGGGTGGCCCACGAGGGCGGCCTCGACCTCGGCGGGCTCGACGCGCACCCCGCGGATCTTGATCTGGTCGTCGGCGCGCCCGGCGTATTCGAGCTGCCCTTCGGCGTTCCAGCGGGCCAGGTCGCCGGTGCGGTACATGCGCGCGCCCGCCGGACCGTAGGGGTCGGCGACGAAGCGCTCGGCGGTCAGGGTCGGGTGCCGGTGATAGCCGCGGCCGAGGCTGCCCGCCACGTACAACTCGCCGACCACGCCCGGCGGTACGGGGGTGAGGCCGGGGCCGAGGACGTAGGTGCGCATGTTGCCGATCGGGGTGCCGATGGGCGCGCTGCCGGTGCCCTGCCAGGTGTCGTCGGCGGTGAAGGTGGTGGCGTAGAACGACTCGCTCTGGCCGTAGGCGTTGATCACGCGCACGCCGGGCAGGGCCGCGCGCACCTTGGCGACGAGGGACGCGGGCAGTGCCTCACCGGCGAACACGACGGTCCTGAGGCCGGTGATGGTGGCCATCTGGTCGCGGAGTTCGGCGAACACCGACGGCACCGTGCTGATCACGTCGGCGGTCAGGGAGTTCCGTTCGCCGAGGACCATGGCGTCGCGGACCACTTCGACGCAGCCGCCCCGGGAGAGGGTGGTGACGATCTCGAACACGGACACGTCGAAGTTGACCGAGGTGCCGGCCAGCATCCGGGTGGACGCGTCCACGCCCACGCGCCGGGCGAGCCGGGCGACGCCGTTGACCACGTTGGCGTGCGTGATCATGACGCCCTTGGGGGTGCCGGTGGAGCCGGAGGTGTACATCACGTACGCCAGGTGGTCCGGGCTCGGCGGCTCGATCCTGCCGGGGTCGTCGTGCCCCTGCCGGTCCGGCGCGCCCTGGAGGTCCACGTCGTCGAGGTGGAGGCACGGCGTGTCCGTCCTCGGCAGCACGCCGACGGTCGCGGAGTCCGTGAGGATCAGCGCCGGGCGGGCCTGGGCGAGGATGAAGTCCAGGCGGTGGCTGGGGTAGGCGGGGTCGATCGGGAGGTACCCGGCGCCCGACTTGAGGACGGCGAGCATGCCGGTGACGAGGTCCGCCGTGCGCGGCAGGGCCAGGCCCACCACCTGTTCGGGTCCGGCGCCGCGCGCGCACAGCTCACGGGCGAGGACGTTGGCGCGGGCGTTCAGCTCCCGGTACGTGAGGGAGTGTTCGCCGCAGACCACGGCGGTGGCGTCGGGCGTCTCGGCGACCTGCTTCTCGATCAGCTCGGGGATCGTGTGCGCGGCCGTCGGCTCCGCGGTGTCGTTCCACTCGCCGACGATCCGGTGGCGCTCGCCGTCGTCGAGGAGGTCGACGAGGCCCACGGGGGTGCCCGGTGCCTCGGTGAGCCTCGTCAGGACGCGGCCGAGGCGGGTGGCCAGGTCGTCGGCGGCGGCCGCGTCGAGGGCGTGCCGCTGGTACTGGACGGTCAGGCGCGGGTGGGCGCCGTCGGGGTAGACGAACAGGGTCACCGGGTAGTGGCTCGCGGTGAAGGAGCGCAGGCCGCTCACCGCGATCCCGGCGGCCTCGCTCGCCTCGGCGATGCCGGTGCGGTCCAGCGGGAACGACTCGAAGGCGACCACGGTGTCGAAGAGCGCCGCGAGCCCGGTGCCGCGCTGGATGTCGGTGAGGCCGAGGTGGTGGTGGTCGAGGAGGGCGGCCTGCCGGTCCTGGAGTTCCGTCAGGACCGCCGTGAACGGGTTCGCGGGTGCGCAGCGGACGCGTACGGGAACGGTGTTGAGGAACATGCCGACGACGGAGTCCACGCCCGGCAGTGTGGGCGGCCGTCCGGACACGGTCGCGGAGAACACCACGTCCTGCCGTCCGGTGAGCTGGCCGAGCAGGACTCCCCAGGCGCCCTGGACGAGGGTGTTCAGGGTGACGCCCGCCTCGGCGGCGCGGGCGGCGAGTTCACGGACCTGGGCGGGGGCGAGCGGGACGTCGGTCTGGTCGATGCCGGTGCTCGCGGTGTCGAGGGCGGCGGGCGCGATCAGCGTCGGCTCCGTGACGCCTTCCAGTTCGTCGGCCCAGGCGCGGAGGGACTCCTCGGGGTCCTGCCGCTCCAGCCAGGCCAGGTACTCCCGGTAGCTGCGGGCCCGGCCGAGCGTCGAGGCGTCGCCGTCGGCGGCGTAGAGCTGCAGCAGGTCCTGGATGATCAGCGGCAGCGACCAGCCGTCCACCAGCACGTGGTGCACGGTCAGGACGACGGCGTGCCGGCCGCTCTCCGTGGTGATGTGGGCCAGGCGCAGCATCGGCGGCGCGGCCGGGTCGAAGTGGGCCTTGAGGTCCTCGGCGAGGAAGTCCTCGTACGCCGTGGCGCGTTCGGCCTCGGCGTGGCCGGTGAGGTCGAGGTGGCGCCAGGGCACCTCGACGCCGTCGACGACGAGCTGGACCAGGTCGCCGTCGGGGCCGGGCACGAAGGCGACGCGCAGGGCGGGGTGGCGGTCGAGCAGGGCCTGCGCGGCGGTGCGGAGGCGGGTGGTGTCCACGGGGCCTGTCAGGTGCAGGACGTACTGCTCGTGGTAGGCGTCGAAGTCGGATCCGGACTCGGCGACCAGCTTGGAGTGGAAGAGCAGTCCGGACTGCAGGGGCGAGGCCGGCCAGACGTCGGACAGGCCGGGGTAGCGCTGCTCCCAGTCCTCGATGTCGCCCTGCCGGACGGGGGTGAGGAGCACGTCGGAGGGGGTGAGGCCACCGGCGTCGGGGTCGGCGGTGTGCCGGGCGAGGCCGGTGAGGGCGGTGCACCACAGGTCGGCGAGTTCGCGCACCTCCGCGGCGCTGAGCACACCTTGGGGGGCGGTGAACAGGGCGCCGAGGCACGGGCCTTCGGGGGTGTCGGTGACGTGGGCGTTGATGTCGAGTTCGGCGAGGGCGGCCATGCGGGGGTCCTGGCCCGCGTCCAGTTCGGCCAGTTCCGTCAGGCCGGGGGTCTGCGTGAAGCCGAGGCCGCGCAGGTTCTCGGGCATGTCGGCGGCGGCGGAGAAGCGGCCCAGGTAGTTGAAGGAGATCTGGCCGGCCTCGTGGCCCTTGAGGGCGTCGGTGGTCTCGGGGTTGAGGTAGCGCAGGAGGCCGTAGCCCATGCCCTTGTCGGGGATGCCTGCCAGGTGTTCCTTGACGGTCTTGACGACGCGGCCCGCGGCGGCGCCGCCCGCGAAGGCCTCGTCGAGGTCTGTGCCCGCGAGGTCCAGGCGGACCGGGAAGACACTGGTGAACCAGCCGACGGTGCGCGACAGATCGGCGCCCGGCGCCACGGCCTCCTCACGGCCGTGCCCTTCGAGCCGGATCAGCGTGGACGGCTCAGCGACGCCCCGCCCACGCCGCCACCGCGCGACCGCCATCGCCAGGGCGGCGAGCAGGCCGTCGTTCACGCCGCCCCGGTAGGTCGCGGGCAGGGTGGTCAGGAGCGCCTCGGTGACGGCGGGGGGCAGTTGCACCCGCACCTTGCCGAGGGTGGCGACGACGTCGACGGCGGGGTCGAGCCGCCGGGTGCCGAGGACCGGGTCGGGGCCGTCGACGACGGACTTCCAGTGCGCCAGTTCGGCGGTGCGGCCGGGGCGGCCCGCCTCCTCGACGAGGGCGTGCGACCAGCGGCGCACGGAGGTCGCGACCGGCGCGAGTTCGGGTGCCCGGCCCTCGCTGACCTGCTGCCAGGCCGCCGCCAGGTCCGGCATCAGGATGCGCCAGGAGACACCGTCGACGACGAGGTGGTGCAGGGCAAGGAGCAGCCGTCCGGCCCGCTCCGGTCCGGCGTCGAACCAGACGAACTGCGCGACGGTCCCGGCGACGGGGTCGAGGCGCCCGGCGGCGGCGTCCAGTTCGGCGAGCAGCGACTTGTGCCACTCGTCCGCGTCCCACTGGCCCGCGCACTCGACGCGCCGGACGAGCGACGCCGTGTCGACCGACCCCGGGGCCTGGGTGACCAGGCCGCTGAGTACGCCGTCCACCAGGCGGGCCCGCAGCAGGTCGTGCCGGTCGACGACCGCGCCGAGGGTCGCCGCGAGCCCGGCCTCGTCGATGCCCTGGGGCAGGTCGAGGACCATCGCCTGGAGGAACCGTTCGAAGCCGGGGCCGCGGTCGCGCAGCCAGCGCGTCACCGGCAGATGCGGTACGAAGCCGATGCCGCCGCTCTCGAACTCCTCAAGGACCGGGGCGTCCTCACCGGTCCCGGCGGAGTCCGCCGCGTTCGCGGCCGCGCTCTCGGCGAGGTCGGCGACCGTGCGCCGCTCGAAGACCTCCCGGGTGCTGAGCGCCACGCCGCGGGCGCGCGCCCGGGTGACGAGCTGGATGGACTGGATGCTGTCGCCACCGATGACGAAGAAGTCGTCGTCGACGCCGACCCGTTCCACGCCGAGGACCTCGGCGAACAGCGCCGCGAGTATCTCCTCCCGCTCCGTGCGCGGCGCCCGGTAGGCGGCGCCGCGGAACTCCGGCTGCGGCAGCCCCGCCCGGTCGAGCTTGCCGTTGGCCGTGAGCGGCAGCGCGTCGATGACCACGAACGCGGCCGGGATCAGGTACTCGGGGAGGGTGCGGGCCAGGAAGGCGCGCAGCTCGCCGGGGCCGAGGCCCGCCTCCAGGGCGAAGTGGCCCGTGCCGCCGCCGCGTTCGGCCGACTGGGCGGCGTCGGCGGCGGCCGGGACGACGTAGCCGACCAGTTGCTTGCCGCCGCGTCCCTCGTGCGGGACGACCACGGCGTGCGCCACCCGGGGGTGCAGTTCCAGGGCGGCCTCGATCTCGCCGGGCTCGATGCGGAAGCCGCGGATCTTCACCTGGGCGTCCGAGCGGCCCTCGAAGCTCACTTCGCCGTCCGGGGTGCTGGAGACGACGTCGCCGGTGCGGTACATGCGCTCCCCGGGCTCGCCGAAGGGGCAGGCCACGAAGCGCTCGGCGGTCAGGGAGTGGCGGTTCAGGTAGCCGCGGGCGAGGCCCGGGCCCGCCAGGTAGAGCTCGCCGCTGGTGCCGGGCGCCACCGGGCGCAGCGCGTCGTCCAGGACGTACGCGTCGATGCTGTCCATCGCCCAGCCGACCGGGAACGGCTCGGCCACGTCGGCGGGTTCGGACACCGGGCGGCACAGGGCGAACGTCGTCGTCTCGGTCGGGCCGTAGCCGTTGACGACGGTCAGGTCCGGGCAGCCGCGAAGGACCCGCCGCACCGCTTCGGGCGACACCACGTCGCCGCCGGCCCACACCTCCCGCATCCCGGTGAAGCTCTCCGGCCGCTCCTCGGCGACCACCTTGAACAGACCGGCGGACATGAAGGCGGCGGTGACGCGGTGTTCGGTGATGAGGGCGGCCAGGGCGGTCGCGTCGAGGACGCCCGGCGGGGCCACGACGAGGGTGCCGCCGGAGAGCAGGGGCACCCACAGTTCGTACGTCGAGGCGTCGAAGGCGAGCGGGGCGTGCTGCAGGACGCGGGTGTGCGCGCCGCCCGCGTAGCGGCCGTCCAGGGCCAGGGTCACCACGTCGCGGTGGGTGACGGCCACGCCTTTGGGGGTGCCGGTCGAGCCGGAGGTGTAGATGACGTAGGCGAGGTTGTCGGGGTGTCCGTGCATGGTCGCGGCCGGGGCCTGCGGGGCGTCGGTCGTGCGCGGCTCGCTCCGCGCGATCGTCCCGCTCGTGCCGGGCTCGTCGAGGACGAGGTGCGGGACGGCGCTCGGGGGCAGGGTGCGGGCGGACTCGGTGTCGGTCACCAGGACCGTCGGCGCGGCGTCGCCCAGCATGAAGTCGAGGCGTTCGGCCGGGTAGTCGGGGTCGACCGGCAGATAGACGCCGCCCGCCTTGAGCACGGCGAGGACCGATACGACGTACTCGGGCGACCGGCGCAGCGCCACGCCGACGACCGACTCCTGGCGCACGCCGTGCCCGGTGAGCACCCGTGCGAGGCGGTCGGCGCGCTCGTCGAGCTGACGGTAGGTCCACGCGACGTCGGTTCCGCCGACGACCGCCACCGCGTCCGGTGTCGTGGCCGCTTGTCGCTCGAAGAGCGCGGCGACGGTCACGTCGGGGACGGGCAGGGCTGTGGCGGAAGACTCATGGGGGTCGGTCACGAAGGCTCCAGAGGCTCAGAAATTCCGTAGCGGGACGCGGTGAGCGAACAGTTCGCGGCGCCGGTGGGGCGGCGGCGAGCCATGGCAGCGCAACGGAACCCAGCATTCGCCGGTGCCTCGGAGAGCCGTGGAGAAAGGCGGATCGACTCAAAGTGCGGCGCACTTCCGTCGGCCCGGACCGTCTCTCCACTCCCCCATTGGTTTCCGGTCTCGCTTGCCTGCCGGGGAACCGTAACGCAACGAGTTCGGGGCCGTCCGACCACCGGATTTCACCCGTCGGACCGCCCACCGTTCTCAACCTGACGGGCCGTTGCCCGGCACATCGGACGCGTCCTGCGCAGATGGCGTGAATGTCCTTTCTCACGCCTTCACCGCGATGCGTCGCTCGATATTTCCCAAAGGGGGTGACTGTACTTTCTCAACACCCGATTCAGAGAGGTGTTCCAGATGCACTTAACCGCAGGTCAGAGGTGGCGCAATGACCGTTCTCACGCCACTTTCACGGGGTGCGGGAATGACCTTCGGAACGGCCAGTCCACGCAGTCCGTACAAGCCCTGGCCAGCCGTGTCCCGTCACCGGGACAGCCCTCCTCGGTGAGCCTTTCCTCGGTTCACCAGGGCTCGGCGACGGGGTACGTTCGGACTCAGCCCGAGTGCGGCCCGACGGCATGTGTCGAATCGGGGCGCGGCACGTCTCGCTATGAGACCCAGAGTTTTTGGACCTGGACCGGGCCCCCGCGATTTCCTGACGGAGAAATAACGCCGCCCAAATACCGCACGGCCTTCTTTCGGACCGCTCCGACGAGTTCCGCCACGGCCGCCCCTTCCGCCCCGTGCCGCCGCACGGCATCCGCCTAGACCGAGAGCGAGTAGAACCGTGTCTGCCGACCGCACGCGCACCGATGCCGGGCCCGCCGGGGAACCCCTCTTCCGCAGCGGCACGATCCCGCTGGTCGTCTCCGGGGCCACCCCGGAGGCCGTACGCACGCGGGCGGAGCGGCTGCTCGCGCTCCACGCCGAGGACCGGCCCGCGGTGCGGGACCTCGGCCT
The DNA here is from genome assembly GCF_042677545.1 of Streptomyces sp. NPDC127108. Lineage (NCBI taxonomy): Bacteria > Bacillati > Actinomycetota > Actinomycetes > Kitasatosporales > Streptomycetaceae > Streptomyces > Streptomyces sp. NPDC127108. Next base: position 114,020 of record NZ_JBHXTE010000005.1, read on the forward strand.
GTCCCTGGCGGCCGCCCACGCCTCCGCTCCCCCCGACGCCGCCGAGGAGCACGCCGGGCGCGCACCGACGTCGGCGCGGCACCGGGCCGTCCTGTGGGCCGACGACGAGGGCCGACTCGTCGAGGAGTTGACGGCGCTCGCCGAGGGCGGCCGCAGCGCCACCCGGATCAGCGGGGTCGCCGGGGCGCTCGACCGGGCCGTGTTCGTCTTCCCCGGCCAGGGCCCGCAGTGGCTCGGCATGGCGGCCGGACTCCTCGACGACTCCGACGTGTTCCGTGCCTCGGTCGACGCGAGCACCCGCGCGCTCGCCCCGTACATCGACTGGTCCCTGGAGGACGTGCTGCGCGGTACGCCCGACGCGGCGTCCCTGGACCGCGACGACGTGGTGCAGCCCGCCCTGTTCGCCGTGATGGTGGGCCTGGCCGAGCTGTGGCGGTCCTTCGGGGTGCGGCCGGCCGCGGTGCTCGGGCACAGCGTCGGCGAGATCGCGGCGGCCGTGGTCGCGGGCGGCCTGTCCCTGGACGACGGGGCGCGGGTGGTGTCGCTGTGGAGCAAGGCGCAGGCGCGGCTCGCGGGCCTCGGCGGGATGATCTCGGTGACGGCCACGCGGGCGTACCTGGACACGAAGGTCGCCCGGTGGGGCGACCGCCTCTCCGTCGCCGCGGTCAACGGGCCGCAGTCCGTGGTCCTTTCCGGCGACCGTGACGTGATCGACGTGCTCCTCGAGGAGTTCGCCGCCGAGGACGTGCGGGCCCGGCGGATCCCCGTGGACCTCGCGGCCCACTCCTCGCACATCGAGGCCATCCGCGAGGAGATGCTGACCGGGCTCGCGCCGGTGCGGCCGCGCTCGGGGAACGTGCCCTTCCACTCCACCGCGACCGGCGACTACTTCGACACGGCCGGGCTCGACGCCGCGTACTGGTACGCCAATCTGCGCGGCACGGTCCTGTTCGAGCAGTCGACCCGCGCCCTGGCGGCGGACCACGACGCCTTCATCGAGGTCAGCCCGCACCCGGTCCTCACCATGGCGCTCCAGCAGACCCTGGACGACCTCCGGTCGGACGCCGTCGTGGTGGAGTCGCTGCGGCGCCGCGAGCCCGGGACCCGCCGGTTCCTCACCTCGGTGGCCCGCCTGCACGCCGGGGGCGCCACGGTGGACTGGCGGCCCGCGTTCGGCCCGGACGCGAAGCCCGTCGAACTGCCCGAGTCCGTCCTGCCGTTCGCCGACCCGGTACCGGACGCCGACGCTCCGAACGGAGCGGACGCCTCGGCCGACGAGTCCGCGCAGGAGACCGTGGCCCGCCTCCTCGACGTCGTACGTGCCGAGATCGCCGCGGTCCTCGGCCTCGACGCGGACGCGGAACTCGACGACACCGGGGCGTTCAAGGACCTCGGCTTCGACTCCGTACGCGCGGTGGAACTGCGCAACCGCCTGGTCGACGCCACCGGGATGCGCCTGCCGGTGACCATCGTCTTCGCGCACCCGACACCGGAGCGCCTCGCCCAGCACCTCGCCGCGCAGCTGACCGGCACCGCGGATGCCACGAGGCCCACGGCACCCGCGGCCCGGCGGAGCACCGACGCGGACGAGCCCATCGCCATCGTCTCCATGGCGTGCCGCTTCCCCGGCGACGTGACCTCGCCGGAGGACCTGTGGCAGCTCGTCGTGGACGAGCGTGACGTCATCTCCGGCTTCCCCGTCAACCGCGGCTGGCCCCTGGACACCCTCTTCGACGGCGACCCGGACCGCGCGGGCCGCTCCTACACGCGCCAGGGCGGATTCCTGCACGACGCGGACGAGTTCGACGCCGAGTTCTTCGGCATCAGCCCCCGCGAGGCCCTCGGCATGGACCCGCAGCAGCGCCTCGTCCTCGAAACCGTGTGGGAGGCCCTGGAGCGGGCCGGGGTCGACCCGGCCGCCCTCGACGACACCGACACCGGCGTGTACCTGGGCGCGCTCGCGCAGGACTACGGCCCGCGTCTGCACGAGGCCGACGACAAGGCCGGCGGGTACCTGCTCACCGGCAACTTCACCAGCGTCCTCTCCGGCCGCGTCGCCTACACCCTCGGTCTGCGCGGCCCCGCCGTCACCGTGGACACCGCCTGCTCCTCGTCCCTGGTGGCCCTGCACATGGCCGCGCAGGCGCTGCGCTCCGGTGACTGCGAACTGGCGGTCGCGGGCGGCGTGACGGTGATGTCGAGCCCAGGCATGTTCGTCGAGTTCAGCCGTCAGCGCGGGCTGTCCCCCGACGGCCGCTGCAAGGCCTTCGCGGAGGACGCGGACGGCACGGGCTGGGCCGAGGGCGTGGGTGTGCTGCTCCTGGAGCGGCTCTCCGACGCGCGCCGCAACGGCCACGAGGTCCTGGCCGTCGTGCGCGGCTCCGCCATCAACCAGGACGGCGCAAGCAACGGCCTCGCCGCGCCGAGCGGTCCGGCCCAGGAGCGCGTGATCCACGCCGCGCTCGCCGCCGCCGGGCTCTCCCCCGCCGACGTCGACGCGGTCGAGGCGCACGGCACCGGCACCCGGCTCGGCGACCCGATCGAGGCCGGCGCACTCCTCGCCACGTACGGACAAGGACGCGCGGACGAACAGCCGCTGTACCTCGGCTCGTTGAAGTCCAACATCGGGCACACGCAGGCCGCGGCCGGGGTCGGCGGCATCGTCAAGATGGTCCAGGCGATGCGCCACGGCACCCTGCCGCGCAGCCTCCACCTCGACCGGCCCTCGTCGCACGTCGACTGGAGCGCCGGCGCGGTGCGCCCCCTGTCGGAGGCGCTGTCCTGGCCCGAGACCGGCCGTCCCCGGCGGGCCGGGGTGTCCTCCTTCGGCATCAGCGGCACCAACGCGCACGTGATCCTGGAGCAGGCGCCGGTGGAGGGGGCCGTGCCGGGTGAGGCGGTCGGGGACGATGCCGACGGGGTGGCCGCCGAGAGCGGATCGGTTGCTGACGCGAGCGGGTCGGACGGCGCAGAGAGCGCAGACAGCGCAGACAGCGTGAGCATCCCGGCCGCCCCCTGGCTCCTCTCCGGCCGCACCGAGGACGCCCTGCGCGCCCAGGCGGCCCGTCTGCATGCCTTCGTCGCCGAGCAGGCAGGGCACCCCGAGCACGCCGAGCGGGCCGCCCTCGCGGACATCGGCCTGACGCTCGCCACCGCGCGCACGCGTTTCGCGCACACCGCCGCCGTCGTCGCCCAGGACCGCGAGGGCTTCCTCGGCGGCCTGGCGGCGCTGGCGGACGGCGCGCCCTCCGCCGACGTGGTGCGCGGTCCGACGGGCGCGGCCGCGAACAGCGGCCGGACGGCGTTCCTGTTCACGGGGCAGGGCAGCCAGCGCCACGGCATGGGCCGTGAACTGTACGAGTCCCAGCCGGTGTTCGCGGCCGCCTTCGACGCGGTGTGCGCGCAGTTGGACCGGCATCTCGAGGTGCCTCTCAAGGACGTGGTGTTCGCCGCGGACGACGCCCGCCTGCACCGGACGGAGTTCACGCAGCCCGCCCTGTTCGCGCTGGAAGTCGCGCTGTTCCGGCTGATGGAGCACTTCGGGATCGCTCCCGACCACCTCCTCGGCCACTCCGTCGGCGAGATCGCCGCCGCCCACGTCGCGGGCGTCCTCGATCTCGCCGACGCCTGCACCCTGGTCACCACCAGGGGCCGCCTGATGCAGTCCGCCCCGGCGGGCGGCGCGATGACGGCGATCGAGGCCACCGAGGACGAGGTACGCGAGGCCCTGGCCCCCTACACCGGGCGCCTCGACATCGCCGCCGTCAACAGCCCCGGCTCCGTCGTCGTCACCGGAGACACCGACGCCGCCGCCGAACTCGCCGCGTCCTTCCGGGAGAAGGGCCGCCGCACCACCGACCTCAAGGTCAGTCACGCCTTCCACTCGCCGCACATGGACGGGGTCCTCGACGCGTTCCGCGAGGTGGCCGCCGGGCTGACGTACGCGCCGCCCCGCATCCCCGTGGTCTCCAACGTCACCGGCCGCGTCGCCACCGCCGAGGAGCTGGCCGACCCCGAGTACTGGGTGCGGCACCTGCGGCACACCGTCCGGTTCGCCGACGGCGTCCGCACCCTGCGGGACGAGAAGGTCACGACGTACGTCGAGCTGGGCCCGGCGCCCGTGCTCGCTGCGATGGCCCGGGCCTGCCTCGGCGAGGAGGGACCGCAGCCGGTCGCCGTGCTGCGCCCCGACCGCCCCGCGGCACAGGCCTTCGCCACCGCGCTCGCCCACCTCGCGCTGCACGGGGCCCCCGTGGACTCCGGCGCGCTGTTCCCCGGCGCCCGCAGGACCGTGCTGCCCACGTACGCCTTCCAGCGCCGCCGCTACTGGCTCGACACCCCCGCGCCCACGGGCGACGCCACCGGCCTCGGCCTGGAGTCGGCGGGGCATCCGCTGCTCGGCGGCATGACGAGCCTCGCCGGGGGCGACGGCCTTCTCCTGTCCGGGCGGCTCTCGGCGCACACGCACCCCTGGCTCGCCCAGCACCGCATCGCGGGCTCCGTCCTGGTGCCCGGCGCGGCGCTCGTGGAACTCGCCGTCGCCTCGGGCGACCGGGCCGGGCTCGGGGGCCTGCGGGAGCTCGTCCTCGAAGAGCCGCTGCGCCTGCCCGACGACGGCATCCGCCTCCAGCTCACCGTGGGACCCCCGGACGACTCCGGGGAGTGCTCCGTCGCCATCCACTCGCGCCGGGACCCGGCGGCGGAGGGGTCCGTGTGGGGCGAGGGCGAGTGGATGCTGCACGCCTCGGGCGTCCTCGCCGCGGCCGGAGCGCCCGCGCCCGCGTCCGACGGGCGGGAGAGCTGGCCGCCGCCCGGCGCCCGGCCGCTCGACCACGAGGGTCTGTACGCCCGCCTGGCCGACCTGGGATACGCGTACGGCCCGGCGTTCCAGGGGCTGCGGGCCGCCTGGCGGTCGGGCTCCGACCTGTACGCCGAGGTGGCGCTGCCCGACGAACAGCACGCCGAGGCCGCGGAGTACGGCCTGCACCCCGCACTCCTCGACGCCGCCCTGCACGCCCTGCTGCTCGGTGAGCCCGACGCACCGGGCGCGCTGCGCCTGCCGTTCTCGTACGACGGCGTCACCCTGCACGCGGCCGGAGCCACCCGGCTGCGCGTCCGGCTCACCCCCGGCGAGGGCGACGGCGTCGTCCTCGAGGCCACCGACCCCGCCGGGCAGCCCGTGCTCACCGTGGACTCGCTCACGATGCGCCCGGTGCCGCTCGACCGGATCGCCGCAGGGGGCGGCAGTGTCCGCGAGGGCCTGCAGCAGCTGGAGTGGCACCCGGTCCCGGCCGTCAACGACACACCCCGCAGCGGCCGTTGGGCCGTCCTCGGCGACGGCGCCTCCGGCCTCACCGGCACGGCCCACCAGGACCTCGACTCCCTGGACGCCGCCCTGGCCTCCGGCGAACCCGCTCCCGACGTCCTCGTACTCCCGTACCGCACCCCCGAAGACCGGCGCGAGGACTTGACGGCGACCGGGGACGCGGTCCGCCGGACCCTCGCCACCGTGCAGCGCTGCCTCGCCGACGAGCGGCTGCAGTCGACCACGTTCCTGTTCCTGACCCGCGAGGCCGTCGCCACCGCGTCCGGCGAGGACGTCCGCGATCTGCCCGGGGCCGCCGTGCACGGGCTGCTGCGCACCGCGCTGAGCGAACACCCGGGCCGCTTCGCCCTCCTGGACACCGACGGCGGCGACAGCGGCGACAGCGGCGACGGCGGTTCCGCCGAGGGCCACGGCTCCACCGGGATCGACACCGCCGCCGCCCTCGCCGTGGCCGACGGGATCCAACTGGCCCTGCGCGGCGGCACACTGCACGCACCCCGCCTCACCCGCACCTCCGTCCCCGAGGACGCGGAGGTTACGCTCGACCCGGACGGCACCGTCCTGGTCACCGGCGGCACCGGGGGCCTCGGCCGACTCGTCGCCCGGCACCTGGCCGCCCGGCACGGGGTGCGGCACCTGCTGCTGTGCAGCCGCAGCGGGCACGCCCCCGAACTGGTCGCGGAACTGGCCGGTTCGGGCGTCACCGCGACCGTCGTCGCCTGCGACGTCACGGACCGGGAGCGGCTGGCCGAGGTCCTCGCCGCCGTACCGACGGAGCACCCGCTGACGGCCGTGGTGCACACGGCGGGCGTCCTCGCCGACGCCACGCTCGACAACCTGCGTCCCGACGACGTCGACCGGGTCCTCGCCGCCAAGGCCGACGGCGCCAGGCACCTGCACGAACTCACCGCGGAACTGGACCTGGCCGCGTTCGTGGTGTTCTCCTCCATCGCCGGGCTCCTCGGCAACCCCGGCCAGGGCGCCTACGCCGCGGCCAACGCCCACCTGGACGCGCTGGCCCAGCACCGGCGCGCCCACGGCCTGCCCGCGACGTCGCTGGCCTGGGGGATGTGGGACGCGGCGGCCGGGGGCATGGCCGCGAAGCTGTCCGACGCGGACGTGGCGCGCTGGAGCCGCAACGGCATCCTGCCGCTGTCGGCCGAGCGCGGCATGGAGCTGTTCGACGCGGCCCTGGCCTCGGGTGAGCCGCTGCTCGTCCCGGTCGAGCTGGACGTGGCGGCGCTGCGCGCTCCCGACACGACCGCGCCCGCGCTCCTGCGCACCCTGGTGCCCCGCACCCGCTCCCGCCGCCGCGCCGCGGACGGCGGCGCCGGGACCGGCGCGGACTCGTGGACCGCGCGCACGGCCGCGCTTCCGGAGGCCGAACGCCGCCGCGCCGTACAGGACTTGGTCGCCTCGACGGTGGCCGCCGTGCTCGCGCTGCCGAGCGCCGCGGGCATCGCCCCGGACGCGGCGTTCCGGGAGCTGGGCCTCGACTCCCTGTCGGGCCTCGAGCTGCGGAGCCGCCTCGGCACGGCCACCGGCCTCAAGCTGTCGGCCACCGTGGTCTTCGACCACCCCACCCCGTCCGCCCTCACCGACCACATCGTGTCCCGGCTCGACCAGGCTCCCGCCGCCCGCCCCGGCGCACCAGGCGCCGCCCCGGCCACCGTCCGCGACGACGACCCGATCGTGATCGTCGGCATGGCCTGCCGCTACCCCGGCGACGTCCGCACCCCGGACGACCTGTGGCGGCTCGTCTCCGACGGCACCGACGCGATCGGCCCGTTCCCGGAGAACCGCGGCTGGGACGTCGAGAACCTCTACGACCCGGACCCCGAGCGGCCCGGCAAGTCCTACACCCGGCACGGCGGCTTCCTGTACGACGCGGACCGCTTCGACCCCGAGTTCTTCGGCATCAGCCCGCGCGAGGCGGCGGGCATGGACCCGCAGCAGCGGCTGCTGTTGGAGACCAGCTGGGAGGCCGTGGAGAGCGCGGGCATCGCGCCGACGGCCCTGCACGGCAGCCGTACCGGTGTGTTCTGCGGCGTGATGTACAGCGACTACACGTCACGGCTCCGCGCCACGCCGGAGAGCGTGGAGGCGTACGGCTTCACCGGCAACTCGCCCAGCGTGGTGTCCGGCCGCGTCTCCTACACCCTCGGCCTCAAGGGCCCCGCCATCACCGTGGACACGGCGTGCTCCTCGTCGCTGGTCGCCACGCACCTGGCGGCGCAGGCGCTGCGCAACGGCGAGTGCGAGTACGCCCTCGCCGGAGGCGTCACGGTCATGTCGGCGCCCGCCACGTTCATCGAGTTCAGCCGCCAGCGCGGCCTCGCCCCCGACGGCCGCTGCAAGGCCTTCTCGGGCACGGCCGACGGCACCGCGTGGAGCGAGGGCGCCGGTGTGCTGCTCCTGGAGCGGCTCTCCGACGCCCGCCGCAACGGCCACGAGGTCCTCGCGGTCGTGCGCGGCTCGGCCATCAACCAGGACGGCGCCAGCAACGGCCTCACCGCCCCCAACGGCCCCTCGCAGGAGCGGGTCATCCGCGACGCCCTGGCCCAGGCCGGGCTCTCCCCCGCCGACGTCGACGCCGTCGAGGCGCACGGCACCGGCACCCGGCTCGGCGACCCGATCGAGGCGCAGGCGCTCCTCGCCACGTACGGCCAGGACCGGGACGCGGAGCGGCCCCTGTACCTGGGCACGCTGAAGTCCAACATCGGGCACGCGCAGGCCGCGGCCGGGGTCGGCGGCATCGTCAAGATGGTCCAGGCGATGCGCCACGGCACCCTGCCGCGCACGCTGCACGTGGACGAGCCGACGCCGCACGTCGACTGGGACTCCGGCGCGGTGTCGCTGCTCACGGACGCCAGGCCCTGGGAGGCGGGCGCGGCGCCGCGGCGGGCCGGTGTGTCGTCGTTCGGCGTCAGCGGCACGAACGCCCATGTCGTCCTGGAAGAGGCACCGGTGGTCGCCGAGTCGCCCGAGCGCGCGGGGCGGTCCGGGGAGCCGGGGGGCGAGCAGCCGGAGTCCGGGATGTCCGCCGGGCCGGGGCTCGTGCCGTGGCTGGTGTCGGCGCGGGGTGCCGGGGCGCTGCGGGCGCAGGCGGCGCAGTTGCGGCCGCTCGCGGCCGGGGCGGGCAAGTCGTCCGCCGGGGCCGCGGAAGCAGGCGGAGCCAACGGGTCCGCTGCGGCCGTCCTGCGCGACGTGTCCGCCGAGATCGCCTTGTCCGACGCGTCCGCTCAGACCATCCGGTCCGTGGCGTCCGTCGCGTCCACCGAAGCCGCCGGGGCAGCCGGGGTCGTCGGGGTCGTCGGGGCTCCCGACGCGGTGGCACTCGGCCAGGCGGACCTCGACGTCGGCCACTCCCTCGCCGCGTCCCGCGCCACCCTCACGGACCGCGCCGTGATCCTCGCGGCCGACCGCGCGGAGCTGCTCGCCGGGCTCGACGCCCTGCGCGCCGGCGAGGCGGCGGCGAACGTGGTGACCGGCGGCGTGGCGGGACCTGTGCGCACCGCGTTCCTGTTCACCGGCCAGGGCAGCCAGCGGCCGGGGATGGGCCGTGAACTCCACGCCCGTTTCCCGGTGTTCGCCGCCGCCCTCGACGAGATCTGCGACCGGATGGAGTCGGTCGCGGGCATCGCCCTGCGCGAGCTGATCTTCGCCGAGGAGGGCAGCCCCGAGGCGGCCCTGCTCGACGAGACCCAGTACACCCAGCCCGCCCTGTTCGCCGTCGAGGTCGCCCTGTTCCGGCTGATGGAGCACTTCGGGATCACTCCCGACCACCTCCTCGGCCACTCCGTCGGCGAGATAGCCGCCGCCCACGTCGCGGGCGTCCTCGACCTCACCGACGCCTGCACCCTGGTCACCACCAGGGGCCGCCTGATGCAGTCCGCCCCGACGGGCGGCGCGATGACGGCGATCGAGGCCACCGAGGACGAGGTGCGCGAGACCCTCACGCCCTACGCCGAGCGCCTCGACATCGCCGCCGTGAACGGACCCACGTCCGTCGTCATCACCGGAGACGTCGAAGCGGCCCTCGAACTCACCCGCGTCTGGCGGGACAAGGGCCGCCGCACGTCCCGGCTGCGCGTCAGCCACGCCTTCCACTCGCCGCACATGGACGGCGTCCTCGCCGACTTCCGTGCCGTGGCGGCCCGGTTGACGTACGCGGCGCCCCGTATCCCGATCGTCTCCAACGTCACGGGCCGCGTCGCGGACGCCGCCGAGCTGGCCGATCCGGACTACTGGGTACGTCAACTGCGCGGCACCGTCCGCTTCTTCGACGGCGTGCGCCACCTCACCGCGGACGGCGTCACCGGCTTCCTCGAAGTCGGCCCGGACGCCGTGCTCACCGCCATGGTCCGGGGCAGCGAGGGCGAGGACGTCACCGTCGCGCCGCTGCTGCGCCGCGGCCACGACGAGGTCCGCACCGTCACCACGGCACTGGCCCGCGCCCACGTCGGCGGAACCGGCGTCGACTGGAGCGACTTCTTCCCCGGCGGCCGTACGGTGCCCCTGCCCACCTATCCCTACCAGCGCGAGCGGTACTGGCTGAGCGCCCCGACCGCCCCGGCTTCCCCGGCGGCGGCCACGGGCCAGGGCCACCCGCTGCTCGACGACGGCGTGGAACTCGCCGACGGGCAGGCCCTGTTGTTCACGGGGAACCTCGACCCGTACGCCGAGCCGTGGCTCGCCGATCACGTCATCGCCGGTTCCGTACGGCTGCCGGGCGCCGCCATGGCGGAGTTCGCCCTGTACGCGGCGCGGCGCACCGGCGCGGCGCAGGTGGCCGACCTCACCCTGGAACAGCCGCTGTCGCTCGCGGAACCCGCCGCGGTCCAGGTCATCGTCGGCGCGCCCGCAGACGACGGCAGCCGCTCCCTCGCGCTCTACTCCCGGCCCGCGAGCGCGCCGGCCTCCCCGTGGACGCGGCACGCCACCGGCGCGCTGGATCCGGACGGGGCCGTCGGGGTCGGCGGGCTCGGCGGATCCGACGCGGCCGGTGGGTCGACGGCGGCCGCGCGAGGTCCTGCCGACCTCACCGCCTGGCCGCCCCGGCAGGCCGCCCCGGTGCCGATCGACGACCTCTACACCCGCCTCGCCGACCGCGGTTACACCTACGGCCCCGCCTTCCAGGGCCTGCGCCGTCTGTGGCGCGCCGGGGCCGAGCTGTACGCGGAGGTCGGCGCGCCGACGGGCGCGCTCGGTGCCGGGTTCCTGCCGCACCCCGCCTCGCTCGACGCCGCCCTGCACTCCCTGCTCGGCGCCGCCCAGGACGACGACCGGCTGCTCGTCCCGTTCGCGTGCAGCGGCCTGAGGCTGCACACCGACGGCGCCGGGGCCACCGGCTCCATGAACGGCACCGAGGACTCCCCCCTGCGCGTGTTGCTGCGGCACGGCGGCGGCGACACGTACTCCCTCCTCATCGCCGACGCGACCGGCGCGCCGCTGCTCAGCGCCGACGCGCTCACCCTGCGCGAGCTGCCGCCCGGCACGGGCCAACCGGACGACAGCGCCGCGCTGTTCGCCCTGGACTGGACGGAGCAGAAGCTGCCCACGTCCGCTCCGGCGGGCATCTGGGCGCTGCTCGGCCAGGGCACGGACGGGCTGCGCGACACCGTGCGGGCGGGCGGCGTGACCGTCCGCGCGCACGCGGCCCTCGACGACCTGCTCCGCACGCACGACGACGGGGCCCCGGCGCCCGACGTCGTCGTCCTCACGCTCGGTGGGGCCGCCGCACACGGCGACCTCATCGGATCCGGCGCGCCCGGCCTCCCGGGCGGAGCCAATGGGTCCGCGGCACCCCGCGGATCCCACGCACCCGGTGGGTCCACCGAACATGGCGGACCCACCGGGGCGGCCACCGCCGAAGTACTCGAACTCGTCCAGCGCTGGCTCACCGAGGACCGGTTCACCGCGAGCCGCCTCGTCCTGCTCACCCGGGGCGCGGTCGCCGCGGCCGACGGCGAGCACCCGGACCCGGCGCGGGCCGCGGTGTGGGGTCTCGTCCGCTCCGCCCAGGCGGAGCACCCGGGGCGGTTCACGCTGATCGACACCGACGACCACCCCGAATCCGTCCGCGCCCTCGTGCGGGCCGTCGCCTCCGACGAACCCCAACTCGCCGTCCGCGCCGGTACGTCACTCGCCCCGCGGCTGCGCGAGCACCAGCCGGGCGACACCGCGGCGGTGCCGTTCGGCGAGCACAGCAACGTACTCATCACCGGTGGTCTGGGCGCCCTGGGCCGGGTCGTGGCCCGTCATCTGACGGAGCTGCACGGCGTACGCCGCTTCGTGCTGACCGGGCGGCGCGGCCTGGACACGCCGGGCGCCGAGGAGTTCATGGCGAAGCTGGAGGCCGCCGGGGCGCAGGTGACCGTCGCGGCCTGCGACACGGCCGACCGGGCCGCCGTGGCCGCGCTCCTGGACGGGCTCGAGCAGCCGCCGACCGCGGTGGTGCACTCGGCGGGCGTCCTCGACGACGTGCCCGTGGAAGGGCTCACCCCACAGCGTCTGGACGCCGTCCTGCGGCCCAAGGCGGACGCAGCCCTGCATCTGCACGAGCTGACCCGGCACCTGGACCTGTCGGCGTTCGTCCTGTTCTCCTCCCTCTCGGGCATGCTCGGCACCGCGGGCCAGGGCAACTACGCGGCGGCCAACACCTTCCTCGACGCCCTGGCGCGGCGGCGGCACGCCGAGGGGCTCCCCGCGGTGTCGCTGGCGTGGGGCCTGTGGGCGGGCGAGGGGGACATGGCCGCCGGGCTCGGGGACGCGGACCTGCTGCGCCTGTCGCGGTCCGGTGTCGCCCCGCTGTCCGCCGACGAGGGCCTCACCCTCTTCGACGCGGCGGTGGCGGACGGGGCGCCGGTCCTGGCCCCGGCCCGGCTCGACCTGCGCGGACTCGACTCCGGCAGCGTCCCGCCGGTCCTGCGGGCCCTTGCCCCGGCGGCGGCCCCGGCACGGGCGGCCGGCGCGCGGCCGGCCGAGACTCCGGCCGCCGTGCTGCGCGGCCGTCTGTCCACGGCGCCGCACAAGGAGCAGCGGCACATCATCCTGCAGGCCGTGCGGGCCGAGGTGGCCGCCGTCCTCGGGCACGCGGCTCCGGAGCGGGTCGCGGCGGCGAGCCGGTTCCAGGACCTCGGGTTCGACTCGCTGACGGCCCTGGAGCTGCGCAACCGGCTCAGCACGGCGACCGGCGTCCGGCTGCCTCCGACCCTGGTCTTCGACCACCCGAGCCCCGGCGCCCTCGCCGACCGCCTCGCGGTCGACCTGGTCGTGGGGACGGGCGGGCCGCGGGACGCGGCGGACCAAGGCGCGCCGTCGGGCTCGGACGGGGCCGACGGAGTTGACGGAGCCGACGGGGTCGAGGGTCCCGGCGACGACAGCGCCGTCGACGCGATGAGCACCGACGAGTTGGTGCGGCTCGCCCTGGGCGCCGAACCCGGCGACTCCGGCGACTCCGCGTAGGGCGCGACACAGCGGCCCTGGTTCCGGGTGGCACTTCCCCCGGAACCAGGGCCTCCTGCGTGTCTGGACTCTGGTGGGCCCGCTGAGCCCACCGGGCCCACCGGATCCGCCGCGTCGTCAGTCGGCGCTGACCTCGGCCTCGATGGCGTGGAACGGCGGGGCCTGTGGCAGCGGCGTGACGGACGTGACCGCGAGCCCGGCGCGGCGGCACACCTCCTCGAACTCCGCGCGGGTGCGTTCCCTGCCGCCGACGTTCACCAGCATGTTCAGGTCGCTCAGGTAGATGCGCCCGGCGGTCGCGGGGTCGACGATCTCGGAGAGGACGGGCTCCACGATCAGGACGCGGCCGCCGGGCGGAAGCGCCGCGCGGCAGTGGCTCAGGATCGTGACCACCTGGTCGTCCGACCAGTCGTGGACGATGCTCTTCATCATGTGGAGATCGGCGCCCTCGGGCACCGAGCGGAAGAAGTCCCCGACCACCAGGGAACATCGGTCGGTGAGGCCGTCCCGGCTCAGGGTGGCCGGGGCCTGGGCCAGGCCCTCCTCGGTGTCGTAGATGACGCCGTTGACGGCGGGGTGCTCCCGCAGCACGGCGCCGAGCAGCGTGCCGTCGCCGCCGCCGATGTCCATGACCGTCTTGAACCGCCCGAAGTCGACGGCGCCCGGCAACGCCGCGGCCGTCTGCCGGGTCCCTTGGCTCATCGCCGTGTTGAACTCGGCCGACAGGTCCGGGTGTTGCTTGAGGTGGCCGAAGAAGTCCGTCCCGAAGACCTTGTCGAAGGCGACGTCGCCGGTGCGGACGCTCTCGTCCAGCTGCTCCCAGCCCCGCAGCATCATCGGGTCGGTGAACATCCGGGCGATGGACGCGAGGGAGCCGGGGCGCGCGGGGTCGAGGAGGGCACCGGCGGGCGTGACGGCGAAGGTGCCCGCGGCGCGTTCCTCCAGCAGGCCCATGCTGGCCAGGGCGCGCAGCAGCCGCGCCATGGACTGCGGGGCCGCGGCGGCCTCGGCGGCCACGTCGTCCGCCGCCATCTCCTTGTCGCCGATCAGCTCGACCACCCCCAGCCGCAGGGCCGCGCGCATCGTCTGCGCCGCCACGCCGCCGAAGGCGTACTCGATGACCAGGCGCGCGTCGTCGGGAGTGGTCTCCCGGGCCTCGTCGTTCGTCACTGTGTCTTCCCTTTCGCCAAGTGTGTCTTCTGCTTCGCCCAGTACGTCGTGTGCGCTTCGGCGTGTGTGCCGGAGCCGGTCCGCTGCGCGACCTCGACCTGTGCGTCCGCGCCCCTGCACTCACCGCTGTCCCCGTCGCCGTCCCCGTCGACGTCGGCCTCCGCGGACGTCGTCCACCGCGCCAGCTCACCCGGCGTGCACCCGGTGAACGCGAGGACATCGCGGTGGAGGTGGGACTGGTCGGTGTATCCGCACGCCAGCGCGGCCTCGGCCACGTCCGCGCCCGCGCGCAGGCGCCGGGCCGCGCCGTGGAAGCGGACGAGCATCGCCGCGCGTTTGGGGGTGAGGCCGACCTGGGCGGTGAATCTGGCCCACAGCCGCTTGCGGCTCCACCCGCACGCGGCCGCCAGGCCGTCGACCCGCACCCGGCCCCGCCGGGCGACGATGGCCGACCAGCTCGCGGCCACCTCCGCGTCCGCGGAGGGCGCCCGCGCCGCCCGCTCGACGAGGAACCGGTCGACGACGGCGAACCGCTCCGGCCAGCCCCCGGCATCGTTGATCCGTTCGCCGAGCCGCCGCCCGCGCGCTCCCCACAGCTCCTCCAGGCCGGTCACGGTCCCTTGGAGGTCGGCGGGCGCGGTGTCCATGAGCGCGTAGGCGGCCAGGGGCGACAGACGCAGCTCGACGCAGGAGAACCGCCCTGAGCGGATGCGGGTCGGTCCGGGCACGGGCCCCGCGACGACGCTGTCCAGGACCGTTCGGCCCGAGCCGCCCTCGACGTGCAGCGGAGCGTCGCCGAAGCCGAGGACGACGGTCACGAACGGCTGCGGGAACACGCGCATGTCGATGCGTCCGCCCGCGTGCGAGCGGTACCCGGCCATGTGGACCCCGCGCACCGCGGCTCCGCCGACGGGCCGCACGGTGTCCCAGCCGTCTTCGGGGTCGACGCCGTCCATGCCCCCACCCTGGCCGGTTCCGGCCTGCTCGTCTTGGACGAATGTTCCCCGCCCCGCCCTGGGGCCGTTGCCCGCCCTAGGCGGGGACGCGGGGGCTCACCAGCATGCGGATGTCGTCGGCGGCCCAGAGCACGAACCGCTCGACGGGCGTCACCTCGTGGCCCGGCTCGGGCCGGAACCGGAAGCGTTTGAGCAGGACGGCCAGGATCAGTTCGGCCTCGACCACGGCCAGGTTCGCGCCCTCGCAGCTGCGGGGCCCGATGCCGAAGGGGATGTGGGCGAGCCGCGGCCGTTTCGCGATCTCCTCGGGCGTGAACCGCTCGGGGTCGAACCGCTCTGGCTCGGGCCAGTGCTCGGGGTTCATGTGGACGGCCCAGAAGGGATAGAAGACCGTCGCCCCGGCGGGGATCTCGTAGTCGCCGACGACGAGGGCGTCGGTGGTCTCCCGCGCGCCGTAGGGCCCGGGCGGGTAGAGCCGCATCGACTCCTTGAGGACCATGTCCAGGTACGTGAGCCGGCGCAGGTCGGTGTAGTCGGGCGCGGCGCGGTCGCCGAGCACGCGGTCCAGTTCGTCGGTGACGCGCGCGGTCACGTCGGGGTGCCGGGCGAGCAGGTGCAGGGTCCAGGAGACGGCCACGCCCGTGGTGTGGTGGGCGGCGAGGAGTGTCGCCATGACCGTGTCGCGGATGCGCGCGGGCTGTTCACCGGCCTCGACGAGCGCTCCGATGAGGTCGCTGCGGTCCGCGCGGCCGTCGGAGCGGTGCGCCTCGACCACCTGGTCGACCGTCGCGCGCAGCCGGGCCAGGGCCGCTTCCGCGCGCTCGGCGCGTTCTTCCTGCGTGCCGGGGACCGGCGCTTGGTAGAGCCGCCCCAGGTACTCGGTGAGGACGTCCTCGAACGCGGTGATGACGGTGTCGGGGTCGGCGGCGCCGGTGCCTCCGAGGGCGTACTCGCAGATCATCCGCAGGGTGAGCGCGGTGAGGTCCTTCTGGAGCTCGACGGGCTCGCTGTCGCCCCGCACGGCCCAGCGGTCGGCGAGGTCCTTCGTCAGCGCGGTGAAGGTCGCGAAGTGCCGTTCGTGGGAGGGGCGTCCGGCGAACACGGAGAGGAGGATCCGTCGCCACGGCGTGTGCTCGGCGGCCGGGAGGACCTGGAGGTTGTCCGCCTCGCACAGCGGCGCGAGGAACTCGAACAGCTGGTCGGGGCGTTCGTTGAGGTGCGCGGTGGCTTCGAGGAGCACGGGGTCGGCGACGGACACGGCCGTCTCCGCGCCGGGCAGTTGGAACCGCACGACGGGGCCGTACTCGGCGTGCAGCCGCAGTTGGTACTGGTGCAGCCCGCCCGCCTCCGTGACGGCGGCCACGCCGCCGTCCGGCCGGGGCGCCGGGCCCGGAATCTTCATCATGCCCATGGCCGGATTTCCTCCTCGTGCAGCCGCCCCACCAGAAAACCCCCACCCCGCGGGCCAGTTCCACTCCATTCGAGCCATTCGATCCACGGATACCGGCCCCTCCGGCTGCTCCGGCCGCTCCGGCCCCTGCGGCCGCTCCGGCCGTGCGGACCGCTCGCGAACCCGTCAGAGCCGTTCGCTCCGCCGTCCTTCGGGGCGGTCGGCGGGGGCGGCGTCGCGTGCCGCCCGATAGCGGGTGATGAGCGCGGTCAGCTGCGGGTTGAAGCCCTCGGCGGCCTCCAGGGCGGCGTCCGGCAGGGGGTCGTCGGGGGCGTAGCCGAGGGCGGGCCTGCCGTCGAGGTGTGCGCGGAGGGCGTCGAGGTGGTCCAGGAGGGCCGCGTCCCGGGCCTGCTCGGGGGTGAGGGAACGCAGCCACGCGAAGCGCTCGGCCGGTGCGTCGGGACGGGTCGGCAGGTCCCGGCGCAGGCCTTCGGCGCGCGCGGACAGGGTGTTCCACACCGGCAGTCGCAGGGCCGCGACCAGGTCGCCCGGTGCGGCGCGCGTGGTGGTGGTCATGCGTCCACGTTCGCAGGGGCCACTGACATCGGCGCGGTGCTGGGGCGGCGATTCGGGTGGGTCAGCCGTCCGGGCCCGCGCGTTGCGGCAGGTGGGGCAGCCGGTGGCGGCGCCCCGGGCCTCGGTGGACGCGGTCGGCGGGCGGCGGGCTCGCCCTCAGGCCCCGGCGGGCGTGCCCGGTGGGCGGCTCGCGGTGAGCACGGCCCGATGGACGGCTCGGGCGAGGCGGGCGCCCCACAACGACCTCGGCCCGGCGAAGGCGTGCGCCTCTTCCCCGGCACGCGGGACGCGCGCGGCCACGCACACCGCGTCCGTGGGGGTGCCCGAGCAGTCATGGGAGGCGTCCAGGAGTGCCTGCACCTTGGCCTCCGTGGCGGTGGCGACGGCGTTCACGAGCGCGGCGTCGGTCAGGGCCGTCGGCAGCGCCACGACGATGTTGATCGTGCCGGGGCGGGCCAGGAGCAGGGACCCCTCGTCCGGGGCCGCCGCCCAGCCGCGCACCCGGATGCCCGCGGTCACGACGGCTTCCACGCCGCCGTCGTCGGCGTGGGCGTACGCGGACACGTCGGCGGCCGTCATCAGGCCGACGCCCGGTCCCTCGGCTCCCGCCGCGCGGGCGAGTTCCGCCAGGTGCCGCTCCGGGTCGGTGCGCCGATAGCCGTGCGAGACCTGCGCGTTGAGCACCCAGGAGCGCTCCCCGATACCGCCGCCGAGGACGGCGCTGCTGACCATGCGCCAGCCGGGCCCGGGGCGCCACAACAACGCCCGCAGTCGTTCCCCGTCCTCATCCCTCGTACGCGTCTCCGGAGCCAACAGGCCCCTCTTTGGAGACGGCAGGCCGGGTTGCGCCGCGGGACCGCGCGTCGCGGGACTCGGTATGGCGGAGGGCACGGGCAAGGACCTTTGCGGAGAGACTGAGCGGCAGGTGATCGTACGCCGCCGCCGTCGGCTGCCGCGCCCCCGCCCCGCCCGAAGCACCGCCCTCCCAGGAGTAGCGCCATGAACGTCTCGATCGTGCTGTTCACGTCCGACCTGCGGCTGCACGACCATCCTCCGCTGCGCGCCGCGCTCAAGGAGGCGGATGAGATCGTGCCGCTCTTCGTCCGTGACGAGCGCGTCGACGCCGCGGGGTTCGCCGCGCCCAACCGCCTCGCCTTCCTCGCGGACTGCCTGAAGGCGCTGGACGAGGCCCTGCGCGAGCGCGGCGGACGCCTGGTCGTACGGTCCGGGGACGTGGTGGAGCAGGTGGCGGCCGTGGTCGCGGCGACGGGTGCCTCATCGGTGCACATGGCGGCCGGGGCGAGCGGCTTCGCGCAGGCCAGGGAGCGGCGACTGCGGGCCGCGCTCGCGGAGCGGGGCCTCGCCCTGCACGTCCACGACTGCGTGGTGACGGCGGTCGCGCCGGGCGCGGTGACCCCGGCGGGCAATGACCACTTCGCCGTCTTCACGCCGTACTTCAGGCGCTGGTCGCAGCAGGGCGTGCGGGACGCCGTCGCCGCCCCGCGCGCTGTCCGCGTCCCGTCCGGCCTCGACTCCGAGCGGGTGCCGAGGCGCGCCGACGTACCGGAGGTGTCGCCCGGTGTGCCGCCCGGCGGCGAGGCCGCGGCGCGGGCCGGGCTCGCGGCGTGGCTGCGTTCGGGGATCGCGGGCTACGCGGACGGTCACGACGATCTGGCGGGCGACCTGACCTCACGGCTCTCCCCGCATCTGCACTTCGGCACGCTCTCGCCCGTGGAGCTCGTCCACCGCGCGGCGAAGAAGGAAGGGCCGGGTCCGGACGCGTTCGTACGCCAGTTGTGCTGGCGGGACTTCCACCACCAGGTGCTCGCGGCCCGCCCGCGCGCGGCGTCGGCGGACTACCGGGACCGGCACGACCGCTGGCGCGACGAGGACGAGGCCGCCGACGACATCGAGGCGTGGCAGCGGGGGCGCACCGGGTTCCCGGTCGTGGACGCCGCGATGCGCCAGCTCGCGCACGAGGGGTGGATGCACAACCGCGGCAGGCTGATCGTCGCGAGCTTCCTGACGAAGACGCTGTACGTGGACTGGCGCGTCGGCGCCCGGCACTTCCTGCGCCTCCTGGTGGACGGCGACGTCGCCGCCAACCAGCTCAACTGGCAGTGGACGGCGGGCACCGGCAACGACACCCGCCCGAACCGCGTCCTCAACCCCGTGCTCCAGGGCAGGCGCCACGACCCGGACGGGACGTACGTACGCCGCTGGGTTCCCGAGCTGGCGGATCTGGACGGCGCCGCGGTGCACGAGCCGTGGCGGCTGGCGGGGCTCGAGCGCGCCCGGTTCGACTACCCCGAGCCGATCGTCGATCTCGCCGAGGGCCTGGCGCGCTTCCGCGAGGCCAGGGACCGCGGCTGAACCAATTGCTCCGCTTGTTCCGGGGGTGGCGTCCGGGCCTGGGTGGGGCACCGTGAATGATCGAGGTCATGCTCCTCGAGTCCCTGTCCGTCGCCGCCCTGATCGTCGTACTGGTGTGCGCCGTCGTCCGTCCCTTCGGGCGGCCCGAGGCGGTGTTCGCCGTGCCCGCCGCGGCCCTCGTCATCGTCACGGGGGCGATCCCGCTGGACGACGTGCGCGACGAGGCGGCCCGGCTCGGGCCGGTGATCGGCTTCCTGGCGGCCGTCCTCGTGCTCGCCAAGCTGTGCGACGACGAGGGGCTGTTCCGGGCCTGCGGCACCTGGACGGCCCGCTGGGCCCGGCACCGGCCGCGGCGGCTGCTCGGCTCGGTGTTCGCGCTCGCGTCGGTCGTGACCGCCGCGCTCAGCCTGGACGCCACGGTGGTCCTGCTGACCCCGGTGGTGTTCGCCACGGCCACCCGCATGGGCACCTCCGCGAGGCCGCACGCCTACGCCTGCGCCCATCTGTCGAACACGGCGTCGTTGCTGCTGCCGGTGTCGAACCTGACGAATCTGCTGGCGTTCACCGCGACGGGCCTGACGTTCACCCGGTTCGCGCTGCTTATGCTGCTGCCGTGGCTGGCCGCGATCGCCGTGGAGTACGTCGTGTTCCGCCGCTACTTCGCGGCCGACCTGGACGCGCCCACCGACGACGACGGGGCCGAGGAACGCCCGGAGGTGCCGCTGTTCGCGCTGGTGACCGTGGCCGCGACGCTCGCCGGGTTCGCCGTGGCGTCCGCGGTCGACGTCGACCCGGCCTGGGCCGCGGCGGCCGGCGCGGCCGTGATGGCGGCCCGCGCCCTGGCCCGGCGGCACACCACACCGGCGGCCATCGTCCGCTCCGCGAGCCTGCCGTTCCTTGCGTTCGTCCTGGCCCTCGGCGTCGTCGTCCGCGCCGTCATCGACAACGGCCTCGGCGACGCGCTCGGCCACGCCCTGCCCGACGGCACGTCGCTGCCCGCACTCCTCGGCACCGCCGCCCTGGCCGCCGTCCTCGCGAACCTGATCAACAACCTGCCCGCCGTGCTCGCCCTCACCCCGCTCGCCGCCACCTCGGGCCCCGGAGCGGTCCTCGCCGTCCTCCTCGGGGTCAACATCGGCCCCAACCTCACCTATGCGGGCTCCCTGGCCACGCTGCTCTGGCGCCGTATCACCCATCACCACGAGCACGACGTCCGGCTCAAGGAGTTCACGGTCCTCGGGCTCCTGACCGTCCCCGCTGCCCTGCTGGTCTCCACCCTCGCGCTGTGGGCGTCGTTGCGGGTCATCGGCACCTGACACCGCACCTGACAGGCACCGCACACAGCGCCTGCCGAGGTCCCGGTCCCGGAGGACCCGGCGCGACCTCAGTGCGAGCAGGGGCGGCCGCGGTCCCGCGCCTCACCGGTCATGGCGATGGCCGCGTCGAGGCGGTCCCGGGTCTCCAGCATGCCGGTGATCTGCCCGTCGATACGGGCGCGTTCGGCGCACAGCAGCTCCAGGACCTGCGGGGTCACGTCCTCGGTCTCGAAGCAGGGCAACAGTTTCACGATGGTCTTGCTCGCGAGCCCGGCCGCGTACAACTGCTGGATCCACCGGACGCGCTCGACCGCGGCGGCCGGGTAGTGCCGCTGGCCGCTCGGGCTGCGGTCCGCGGACAGCAGGGCCTGCTCCTCGTAGTACCGCAGCGCCCGCACGCTCACCCCGGTCGCCGCCGCGAGTTCACCGATCCTCATGAGCCCTCCTCCGATCGCGCACGCCCCACCGGCCGCGCGCCGCCGCCCGCCGTACGTGGTCCCGGCCAGACTTGGTCCCGGCCCGCCGCCACCCACACTTGCCTCTGACGTCAACGTCAGGTTTTAGCGTAGCCGACGCACCACCCCGCACTCGCCGGTACTACGCGAAGGACACCACTGTGACCAGCCTGTTCGACAGCTTCCAGCTCGGGGGCCTGACGCTGCCCAACCGCCTCGTCATGGCCCCCATGACCCGTGCCCGCGCCACCGCCGACGGCATCCCCGGCGAGCTCACGGCCACGTACTACGCGCAGCGCGCCACCGCCGGGCTCATCGTCACCGAGGGCGTGCAGCCGAGCCTCACGGGCCAGTCCAACCCCCACACCCCGGGCCTGCACACCGACGAACAGGTCGCCGCCTGGCGGCCGGTGACCGACGCCGTCCACACCAACGGCGGACGCGTCTTCGCCCAGCTCATGCACGCCGGGCGCGTCGGTCACCCCGACGTCGCCGGGCGCCATCCCGTCGCGCCGTCCGCCATCGCCCTTGAGTCACCCCTGTTCACAGGCCCGCGCGGCCGTCGGGCCGCCCCGGTCCCGCGCGCCCTCACCACGGCTGAGGTCCGGGACGAGGTGCAGGTCTTCGCGGACGCGGCACGGCGGGCCGTCGACGCCGGGTTCGACGGCGTCGAACTCCACGGCGCCAACGGCTATCTCATCCAGCAGTTCCTCTCCTCCAACACCAACCGCCGCACCGACGCCTACGGCGGATCGATCACCGGCCGCATCCGCTTCGCCGTCGAGGCCACCGAGGCCGCCGCCGCGGCCATCGGCGCCGACCGTGTCGGCCTGCGCCTCTCCCCCGGCGGCACCGTCTGGGACATCGTCGAGGACGACGTGCCCGAGCTGTACGCCGCCCTCGTCGCGGCCCTGGCCCCTCTCGGTCTGGCCTATCTGCACGTCCTCACCGGCACCGCCGAGGACACCCTCGTCGCGCTCCGCAAGGCCTGGCCGGGCGCCTACATCGTCAACCCCGGCGGCCAGATCGACCCGCGGGCGGGCGACCGGGCCGCCGGCGAGCACTGGCTCGCCCAGGGCGCCGACCTCATCAGCTACGGCCGCGCCTTCCTCGCCAACCCCGACCTCGTCGAGCGCTTCCGCGCGGACCTGCCCCTGGCCACCGCCGACCCTGACACCTGGTACCAGGGCGGCACGGCGGGCTACGCCACCTACACCAGCTACCAGCACTGATCAGGCGCCGGCGAGCAGGTCCTGGCGCAGGCGGCGCGTGATCTGCCGCACCAGCCGGAGGTGGCGTTCGAGGCGATGGTGGACCGGCAGGCCGTCCCGGAGGCGACGTGGCTCTCTATTCTCATGCTCCGCGCAGTCGCGGCAACCTCATGGGCGGCGGTAGGACAGGGCAACGGCGCCTGTCGCGGGGATGGTGATGGCGTGGGAAAGCCGCCATTTCGACGAGAGGCCTTCGGGCAGCAGGCGTACTCCTCGGCCGAGGGTCGTCGGGAGTACGGTCATGCAGAGTTCGTCGATCAGGTCGGCCTTGAGCAACGCCTGGATGACGCTGGCGCTGTTCAGGACGAGGATGTCGCGGCCCGGCGCTGCCTTGAGAGAGCGCACCTCGGTTTCGAGGTCGCGGGAGACCCGGGCGTTGGTCCATTCCGTCTTGTCGAGGTCGGACTGCTGCAGGGTCGTAGAGATGACCACCTTGTCGACGGTGGCAAGCCAATTGCCCAGATCGCGGGTCCGGGCCGAACTGCTCGGGTCACTGGTCAGGCCGGGCCATACGGAGGTGAAGCCCTCCCAGTTGACGCGGCCCATGACCGCTGTGCTCACTCCGCGCCAGATCCCCTCATACATGACTTCGCTCTGCTCGCTGGTGATGTGTTCCATGGCCCAGCTCATGTCGTCCTCGGGGCCTGTACTGGTGTAACCGTCCATCGAGACGACAGCGTCGGCGATGACCTTGCGGTGTTGTTCGGTGTGCGCGGGCATGGTGGGTCCCTTCTGACGGGTGACGTTCATCCTGTAGGACTCCTGGCACCACCGGAACTCATCGCCCGGTGAGCGTTCCGGGCCCGACCCGGCAAACGCGGCCGTTCCTGAATGTGTACGGACAATCTCGCACAGAACGCCCTGTCGGCCACCCCAGAAGAACGTCTGTGGCGCCCTCGCTCCGCGACGTCCACGCCTTCTGCTCCCTTCCTGCTGTCTTCTTTCGGTCTTCTTTGATCCCGTCGCGGATGCTCAGCCCGCGCACCCACGGCCATGCGACTGGGACGTGATGCCTCTGCCGGGACTCCAACTTGCGCTTCTCAGTTGCCTCTTCGGCCGGGGCATGTGCGCAGTCCCGAGAACCACCGAAGGGCTACCACCTTCCACAGCTAGTGAGCCCGGCGGGAGGGGGGTGCCCGGGCGCGAGCGCCCCCCTCACTACGCTCGTCCCAATGGGCCTGGACATCAACGTGCTGATCGCCGACTGGTCGTGGCTCGGCGGGGTGCCGCCCGGCGAGAGGCTGCCACGGCTGCGAGAGGCCTGGTACGCCGACGAGACGGGCCTGTGGGACCTCGGTCCGGACGCCGCGTGTGCGGTCGAGGGTGAGTGGCAGTGGCCGCATGGGAGCGGCGATCCGCTCTTCGGGCTCTACGAGTTCCGGCACACCCTCGGTTCGTTCAAGGCGCACTTCTGGGCCGGGGAGCGGTGGGAGGCCGTGCGTGACCACGCCGACCCGGTGCTCCGGTCCGGGCTTGCGTGCAGGTCCGGCCCTCCTCCCGCGCGCGGGCGCCGCCGTCCCGCACGGCGTACTGCTCGCACGGTCACCCGACGGCGTGCGGCGCCTGGCCGGGACGTGGGAGCGGGTGCGGCCTCGGCTGGGTGCGTACCTTCGACGAGTTCACCGGCCTCCTCGAGGACTGGGGGCGCGGCCTCACCGAGGCGGACCGGCACGGCTGGTGCGGGGTGGGGCTCAGTGAGCAGGCACATGAACGGAGCGTTGATGACCGACACGAACGACGACCGCTTCCTCGACACCGTGGCCGACCGGCTCGCCGCCCTCCCCGGCGTGCGCGCCGTCACCCTCGGCGGCTCGCGGGCCCAGGGCACGCACACCCCGGAAAGCGACTGGGACTTGGCGGTGTACTACCGGGACCGATTCGACCCGGACGACCTGCGGGGCATCGGCTGGTCCGGGGAGGTCTCCGAGATCGGCGGCTGGGGCGGCGGCGTGTTCAACGGCGGCGGCTGGTTCACCATCGACGGCCGGGGCGTCGACGTGCACTACCGCGACCTCGACGTGGTCGAGCACGAACTCGCCGAGGCCCGGCAGGGCCGGTTCCACTGGGAGCCGTTGATGTTCCACCTCGCGGGCATCCCCAGCTACCTGGTCGTCGGTGAACTGGCCGTCAACCGGGTCCTGCGCGGCTCGCTGCCCCGCCCCGAGTACCCGAGCGCACTGCGCGCCGCCGCCCCGCCGGTGTGGCGGCAGCGGGCCGCCATGACCCTGGACTACGCCAAGTCCGCCTACGTGCCGCGCGGCCAGGCCACCGAGGCCGTGGGCGCCATCGCCACGGCCGCCCTGCAGTCCGCGCACGCCGTCCTCGCCGAGCGCGGCGAATGGGTCACCAACGAGAAGCAGCTCCTGCGCCGGGCGGGCCTGCGCGGCATCGACGCGGTCGTGGCGCGGCTGCGGCCGGACGACCCCGCCGCGCTGGCGCACGCGGTCGCCGAGGCGGAGACGCTGCTGCTCCCATGAGTGATCACGTACAGGATCAGGACGCGTTCCGGGCGGCGGCCTCGCGGTTGGTCGCGGCGCGTCACCCGCACGCTCTGGGCGCCCTGCTCGGCGGCTCGGCCGCACAGGGGCGGGCCACGGCGGGCAGCGATCTGGACGTGGCGGTGCTCCTGCCCGAGGGGGACCACAGCGGCCGGGAGGTGGTCCGGCACGAGGGCCGCGTCGCCGAGCTGTTCCTCAACACCGTCGCTGACCTGCCGGAGTTCTTCGCGTGGGACCGGGCCCGCCGCCGCGGCACGGTGCTGTTCCTCTACGACCAGGGCCTGCCCCTGGCCGACCCGCACGGCCATGTGGCCCGCACCCGCGCACTGGCCCGGCAGGTGCTTGCGTCCGGGCCCGCGCCGCTCACACCGGAGGAGCGGGAGTACGGCCGGTACGCGCTCACCTGCTACACAGACGACCTGGCCGACCTGGCCGACCTCCGCGCCCCGGGCGGCGCGATCTGCACCGACCCGGCCACGCGCTACGAGCAGTTGTCCGTCGCCGACCACGTCCTGCGCGAGGCGGCGCACCTGCTCACCGCCCACCGCGGCGCGTGGACGGGCATCGGCAAGTGGCTCCCCCGCAGGCTCCTGAACGCGGACCCGGTCCTGGGCGAGGCACTCCTGGACGGCCATCGGGCCGTGGCCGAACGGGCCGACCCCGTCCCCCTCGCCGCGGCGGCGGAGCAGGTGCTCGACCTGCTGGGCGGCCCCTTGCGCGAGGGGTACGGGCACCGCTGGAAGCCCTGACCCGGAGTCCGGTCCCGCGGTGCCCGCGAGGTCAGCCCTGGCTCAGCATCGGCAGCAGCACCGCCGCCGACCAGCTGAAGTTGGGCGAGTTCAGGGGTGCTCCGGTGAGGGGGTCGTAGTTCTCCATGACCGGGCTCCGGGCCGACAGCCCGTGGGCCGTGGTCAGGAGCCGGTCCGTGAGGGCGCGGGCCTGTGCCGTGTAGCCGTAGCGCCGCAGGCCGGCTTGGGCGAAGTACGCCTGGTCCAGCCAGACGGGGCCGCGCCAGTAGCGCTGCGGGGCGAAGTGGGGCGAGCTGCGGGCGACGGTCGGGAACGGGACCGGGGTGGCGAATTCGCGGGGGTCGGTGAGGCGGTCGCGCACGGCGGCGGCCTGCGCGCGCGACGCCGTGCCGGTCCACAGCGGGATGGCGCCCTCGATGCCCCGCCCCCTCGCGGTGAGCCGCTCGCCGCCGTCGAGGGAGATGTCGTGGAACCAGCCGTCCCGGGGGTCGTACATCCGCTCGCGCACCGCCCGGTGCGTGGCCTCGGCCCGGCCGCGCCAGCGCCGCTCCCCCGCCCGGTCCCCGGTCGCGCGGGCGATGTCGGCGAGGTGGTCCTGGTCGGCGGCGAGGTAGGCGTTGAGGTCGACGGACTCCTGGGTGAGGGAGTAGCCGGTGACGGTCCCGGAGGCGTCGCGGTTGGTGACGACGGAGGTGCCGAGGGCGGCGTCGAAGCGCGGGGCGTTGTCCATGCCGCTCTCCCAGGCGGCGGCGAGCCTGCGCTGCTCGGCGCTGTCGTTGGCCGGGTCGACGGTCGCCCCGTACTCGGCGAGCCCGTCGCGGTCGTGGTCACGGTTGCGGTACCACCAGGCCTGGTACGCGGCCAGTTTCGGGTACATCTCGCGCAGGAAGGCACGGTCGCCGGAGCGCCGGTAGACCTCCCACACGGCCCAGGCGGCCAGCGGGGGTTTGCTGTTGCGTTCGTTCCAGTTGCCGCCGCCGTCGGCCTGGTCGTTGTAGAAGACGGCGTCGGGGATCATGCCAGCGTCCTGCGGTCTGCTCGCCGAGGTCGGCCGGATCTGGTGGTCGAACACGGCGCGGATCTGGGACTCGGCGAGCCGGGGGTCGAAGCGCGCGGTGCCGACGGCCTGCTTCCAGGTGTCCCAGGCCCAGATGCCGCCGGTGAACCACTTGTAGGAGATCGAGGGGCTGATGGCGTCGTGCCGGATCCGCCCGGCGGCGGAGCGCCAGTTGGTGACGAGGGTCTCGAGGGACTTCACGGCGAGGCGGCGCCGGTCGGCGGGGACGCCCCGGGTGACGGCGGCGACGTAGCGGCGCCAACGCGCCTCCCCGGCGGCAGCGTCGGCGGCGGGACGGGCGAGGACCCGGCGTACGGAGGAGGCTTCGCGGGCCCGCTCGGCGGCGGTGAACGTGTAGCTCTCGGTCCAGTCCAGGCCGCGGGACGCTCCGGGGGCGAGGGTGAGGAGCGCGGTGAGGTCGCTGCGGTAGGTGTCGCCCGTGACGGTGGTGCGGACGGGCTCGCGGTGGGTGACCTCGAAGCGCTCGGTGCCGTCGGTGAGGTAGTCCCACTTCTCGCGGACCCGGGCGAAGCCGACGGCGACACCGCGGGCGGTGGCGGTGAGGGCGGGCGCGTCGCGCTGGGGCGGCGCGTCGGGGCGCAGCAGGGTGCCGGTCCACCCCGCGCCGAGGGTGCGCGGCGTCCGGCCGGTGTTGTGGATCCGGGCCCGGACCAGGGCGGTTCGGTCGGTGGCGAAGCGCAGGTCCAGGGTGAGCCGCAGGCCGTCGAGGCGGTAGGTCTGGCGCAGCGCTCCGGGCAGCGAGGTCAGGCGCGGTGCGCCGCCCGCGCCGAGGTCGAGGGTCTTGCCCGCCTCGGTGAACCGGATCCGGCTGAAGGACTTGCTCAGCCACCAGGGGTACTCCTGGGCGATGTGCAGCGGCCCGGTGAAGCCCCCGTACGTGGCCGGGTCGTCGGCCGTCGGCAGCGCGTAGGCGTGCCAGGCGCCGCGGTCGGCGAAGACGTTGACCGGGTTGAACTCGCCGGGCTGCGCGGCGGTCGGGACGCCTCGCAGGTCGAGGACGTCCGCGTACGAGGAGAGGGTGCCTGTCGCGTGCGGGTCCGCCGCCGGGGTGGCGTGCCGCGCGGGGTCCTGCCGGGCCGTGTGCGCCGATGGCGGTCCGTGGTCCGCCCGGGCCGCGTCGGCGGCGGGGGCGAGGCCGAGGGCCAGGCTGGCGGCGAGGGCTGCGGCGGTCAGGGCGCGCGGGCGGGAACGCAACGTGCGGATCTCCGAACTGTGCTGGGGGGAGGGGCGGATGGCCGGGGTGGGCGGTCCCGGCGTGGGGGGGCGGGGGGGGGGGCGCGCCGCGCGGCCGGCGCGGGGGTGGGGGGGTTGTTCTGGTGGGGTGGTGGGGGGGGGGGGGGGGCTGCCCCCCCCCCCCACGAACCCCCATGGGGGGGGGGGGGGGGGGGGGGGGGGGGGGGGGGGGGGGCCCGGGGGGGGGCGCCGGGGGGGGCGCGGCGGGGGCCCCCCGGGACTGGCTTGGTGCTGCTTCGGCTGTGCGGGGAGGCGGTGGGGCGGTCAGACGCCCGCGACGCTCTGGATCCAGGAGCGGTACGCCGTCACGTTCGTGTACGCGGTCGTGGTCTGGCGGTCGCTGGTGGACGCGACGCCGACCTGGATGCCGTTGGCCATCATCGGGCCGCCCGAGTCGCCGCCCGCGGTGATGCCGTTGCCGCGCCGGGCGCAGATGGCCTGGCCCTGGTAGGCGTCGCGGCAGCCGCCGGTGACGACGACGTTGGCGACCTTCAGGAGCTGCGACTGGCAGTTGATCTCCTGGCCGCACTGCGAGGTGGCGCCCCAGCCGTAGACCTGCACGGTCTGGTTCACCTGCACGGAGCCCGGGTTGCCGAGGCGCGCGTAGGTGCCCGCCACGGAGCGGTCGAGCTTGACCAGGGACAGGTCGGAGCTGGCGTTGTTGTGGACGCTGACGCCGTTGGCCGTGGTGCCGCCCGAGGTCTGGTCGAGGCTGCCGATGCGGAACGACAGGCCGCCGCCGCTGACGCAGTGCTTCGCGGTGAGGATCCAGGTCGGGGCGATGATCGTGGCGCTGCAGGTCTGCCGGCCGTTGGAGAACAGGCGGGCCGCCCAGGGCGCGTTGCTGGCGTAGCCGCCGCCGATGATCGGCGCGGCGGAGGTGCCGGACTTCACGGTGGGCGCGTTGGCGGACGGCGCGGTCTGGGCGGCGGCCGTGGGGGCGAGCCCCAGGACGGCGAGCGCGGTGGCCGCGAGCGCGGGGACGAGTCTGGATATTCGCACGTTCGTCTCCATTGTGTGGGGGATGAAACGTCCTGCGATAAGGACGCGACCGCATAGGTATGCGGGTGGAGCGCACACGCGGAAGGCGGGTTTCCCCTGGCGCGTGCATGCCATGGTTGGCTGGGGGTGAATGTGGCAGAGGAGTCACGGAGGACGCAAGAGGTTGAGCGCCGAAATTCCATCGCCATAGCGGCCCTGAGGGCGAGTTGGGATCTGTTTCGCAGTTCACTGTTGCGATTTGACCTTCAATCACCTGCTCGGCGGGCGTGGCGCAAAAAGCACCCGGAGACCGGCGCGAAGAGGCCAGACGCGGCTGCGTGAGATTGCGCCAGGCCGTATGCCCAAGCATCGGCCCCGACTTGACCCCTCGCCTTCAACTCATCACGGAACCGCGGTCACTTCCCTTGACGAAGGATGCACGCGGATGAAGCATGCAACGGCAAGAGAGCGCTCCCAGCACCCCCACGTGTTCACTTCCTGAACTAGGAGAGTGCCCCATGCCCCCTTCCCCCACGAACTCCCCCTCCCCCGGGGCTGATTCACCCGACTCCCGCACTCCCCCCGCCTCCCCCGGTTCCCCGGCCCGCAGAACCGTCCTCGGGGCCGCCGCCGCGTCGGTACCCGCACTCCTCGCCCTGTCAGGACCGGCCGGGGCCGCGCCCTCGGCGAGGCGGACGCGGCTGCCCGGCGGCGGTGACCTCGGGCCGAACGTCATCGTCTTCGAGCCGTCCACAAGCGGGATCCAGGCCAGGCTCGACGAGATCTTCAAGAGGCAGGAGTCGGCGCAGTTCGGCACGGGCCGCTACGCCCTGCTGTTCAAGCCCGGCACCTACCACGGCCTCAACGCCCAGATCGGGTTCTACACCGCCATCGCCGGCCTCGGCCTGTCCCCCGACGACACCACCATCAACGGCGACGTGACCGTGGACGCGGGCTGGTTCGACGGCAACGCCACGCAGAACTTCTGGCGGTCGGCGGAGAACCTGGCGCTGGTCCCGGTCAACGGCACGAACCGGTGGGCCGTGTCGCAGGCCGCGCCGTTCCGCCGCATGCACGTGCGCGGCGGGCTCAACCTCGCGCCCACCGGGTACGGCTGGGCCAGCGGCGGCTACATCGCGGACAGCCGCGTCGACGGCGAGGTAGGACCGTACTCGCAGCAGCAGTGGTACACCCGCGACAGCGCGGTGGGCGGATGGCGCAACGCCGTGTGGAACATGGTGTTCTCCGGCGTCGAGGGCGCGCCCGCGCAGAGCTTCCCCGAACCGCCGTACACGACGCTCCAGACCACCCCGCTCTCCCGCGAGAAGCCGTTCCTCTACCTGGACGGCGCCGACTACAAGGTCTTCCTGCCGGAGCTGCGCACCAACGCCCGCGGGGTGTCCTGGGGCAGTGGCACACCGCGCGGCACGTCGGTGCCGCTGTCGCGGTTCTACGTCGCCCGGCCCGGGGTGTCCGCGGCCACCCTCAACCAGGCCCTGGAGGAGGGCCTGCACCTGCTGTTCACACCCGGGATCTACCACCTGGACCGGACGGTCGAGGTACGGCGGGCGGGCACCGTCGTCCTCGGGCTCGGCTACGCCACCCTCATCCCCGACAACGGCGTGACCGCCCTGAAGGTCGCCGACGTCAACGGCGTGCGCCTGGCCGGTCTCCTCATCGATGCCGGTCCGGTCAACTCCCCCACGCTCCTGGAGATCGGCCCGCAGGGAGCGGACGCCGACCACTCCGCCGACCCCATCACCGTGCAGGACGTGTTCATCCGCATCGGCGGCGCGGGCCCCGGCAAGGCCACCACCAGCATGGTCGTCAACAGCCGTCACACCATCGTCGACCACACCTGGGTCTGGCGCGCCGACCACGGCGACGGCGTCGGCTGGGAGACCAACCGCGCCGACTACGGCGTCCGCGTCAACGGCTCCGACGTCCTGGCCACGGGCCTGTTCGTGGAGCACTTCAACAAGTACGACGTGCAGTGGTACGGCGAGCGCGGCCGCACGATCTTCTACCAGAACGAGAAGGCGTACGACGCCCCCGACCAGGCCGCCATCCAGAACGGGAACATGAAGGGCTTCGCGGCCTACCGCGTCGACGACTCCGTGACGACGCACGAGGCGTGGGGCCTCGGCAGTTACTGCTACTACAACGTCGATCCGAGCATCGTCCAGCACCACGGCTTCGCCGCCCCGACGAAGCCCGGGGTGAAGTTCCACCATCTGCTGGTGGTGTCGCTCGGCGGCAAGGGCCAGTACGAGCGCGTCATCAACGACACCGGAGCCCCTACGTCGGGCACGTCGACGATCCCGTCCAAGGTCGTCTCGTACCCCTGAGCACGTACCCATGAGCGCGTGTTCAAGGAAGAGGAAGAGGGGGCTGGACGGATTCCCCGTCCAGCCCCCTCTCGATCGTTCCTAGCCGACGGCCACGGCGCCGCGCAGCGCCTCACGCACCGTCGCGATCACCTCCGCCGCGCGCGGGCTGAGGAAGAAGTGGCCGCCGCCGAAGACCTGGAGGCGGAACTCCGCCGTGGTGTGGGCGCGCCACCGCTCGGCCTCCGGGACCGTCGTCTTCGGGTCGTCATCGCCCGTCAGGGCGGTGATCGGGCAGTCGACGGTCGCGTCCACGGGACCGTACGTCTCAATGGCCCGGTAGTCGCTGCGGATGGCGGGCAGCACCATGCGCAGCAGTTCCTCGTCACCGAGCACCTGGGCGTCGGTGCCGCTCATGGCCTTCATCTCGGCCACGATCCCGTCGTCGTCCCGCTGGTGGACGTTCTCCTCGCGGTGCGTCGACGGGGCGCGCCTGCCGGAGGCGAAAATCAGCGCGGGCTTGTGCGCGCCGGCCTGGAGCCTGCGCGCGACCTCGAACGCGAGGATCGCGCCCATGCTGTGCCCGAAGAACACCACGGGACGGTCGAACAGCGGCTCCAGGACGGGGGTGATCCGGTCGGCGAGCACCCCGATGTCGTCCACGTTCGGCTCGTGCCGCCGGTCCTGGCGGCCGGGGTACTGCAGGGCCGTCACGTCACAGCCGTCGGCGAGCGCGGCGGAGACGGGGAAGTAGAAGCTGGCCGATCCGCCCGCGTGCGGGAAGCACACAAGCCGGACCGGGGCGTCCGCTGCGGGGTGGAACCGGCGGAGCCAGAGGTCGCTGCCGTCGGCAACTGTCATGTTCTTCGTCCATTCTGTGTCGTCGTCGTACGTCGTACAGGGAAGAAGGGGATGCCCCCCGGCCTAGCGGGAGTTGTCGCCCGGGATCTCGTCCAGCCAGGCTCGCACGGCGAGCGCGGTGGACTCGGACCGGTCCTCCATGATCGTGAAGTGGTCGCCGGGGACGTGGGTGTCCTCGTGCGGGAACGGCCAGTCGGGCTGCCAGTGGTCCTCGGTCTCCATGGCCTCCGACTCCCCCGGCGGGAAGGTCGCGTGCACGTACAGCGTCGGGGCCTCGACCGGCTCGGGCTCCCAGTCGCTGAAGACGCGCAAGTAGCCGCCCTGCCCGGTCAGTTGCGCGCCGTTCATCATCGCGAACGCCTCGCTGGTGGTGCCGCGCGCCTGCAGCGCCGCGTACAGCCGCTCCTCGAACGACGTCGTGGCGATGTACGTGTCCACGAGGACCGCCGCCACCGGGGCGCGGCCCTGGCGTTCGAGCAGGGCCGCGACGGCGTTGACCATCCAGCCGCCGGACGAGTACCCGGCGAGGACGAACGGCCGGTCACCGGCCGCCCTGAGGACGGCCTCCGCCTGGTGGCGGACGACGGCGTCCCTGGTCGCGGGCAGCAACTCACCCGTGCCGAAGCCGGGGTTGGGCAGCACCGTCACGTCCCGCTCGCCCGCGAAGACGGGGGCGAACCGGGCGTAGTAGTGCGGCCCGGAGGGTGCCATGGTCGGCGGGAAGCACAGCAGCGGGATGCCGGGGCCCCGCGCCAGGGTGACCGGTGTCAGCGCGGGCTGCTCCGCCGGCTCCTCGAAGACCTGCCGCAGCCGCGCGGCGGCGTTCACCATCTCCCAGGCCTCGTCCTCCAGGCCAAGGTCGTACGCCTGCCGGTACAGGCCCGTGAGCGAGTCCTCCAGGGCCGAGGACGCCGGGACTGCCGGGGCGTCGCCGACGACCGAGGCGAGTTCGCGCCGCAGGTACCCGGCGAGGGCCGGTCCGGTCGGCTGGTCGAACACGACGGTGGTGGGCAGGCGCAGACCGGTCACGACCGCGAGCTGGTTGCGCAGTTGCAGCGCGGTCAGGGAGTCCAGGCCGAGCTGGGTGAGGGTACCGGAGACGTCGAGACCGTCCGGCGCGTAGCCGAGGACGGCCGCCACCTGGTCGCGGACGAGGCGCAGCAGTTCCCGCTCCTGCTCCTCCTCCGTGAGGCCCGCGAGGCGCCGCGTCAGCGGCTCCTCGTCCGCCGCGGCCGCCCTGGTGACGCGCGGGCGGACAAGGCCGCGCAGCAGCGCCGGCACGTCGTCGGGTCCGCCGCGCAGGGCACCGGCCTCCAGCCGCATCGGCACCAGGACCGCCTCGTCGGCGGCGCAGCCGAGGTCGAACAGGGCGAGGCCCTGTTCCTCGGTCAGGCCCGCGACGGCGGACCGGGACATCCGGGCCACGCCGGTCCCCGCGAGGTGTCCGGTCATCTCGCTCGCCGTCTCCCACAGGCCCCACGCCAGTGAGGTCGCGGGCAGCCCCGCGGCCCTGCGGTGCTGGGCCAGCGCGTCCAGGAACGCGTTGGCCGCCGCGTAGTTGCCCTGGCCGGGGCCGCCGAGGATGCCCGACACCGAGGAGAACAGGACGAACGCCGTCAGGTCCAGGTCGCAGGTCAGCTCGTGCAGGTGCCAGGCCGCGTCGACCTTGGGCCGGAACACGCCGTCGATCTGATCGGGTGTCAGCGAACCGATCGTGGCGTCGTCGAGGACGCCCGCGGAGTGCACGACGCCGGTCAGCGGGTGGTCCAGGGGCACCGCGGCGAGCAGCTCCGCGAGCGCCTCCGGGTCGGTGACGTCGCAGGCGGCGAGGGTGACGTGCGCGCCCAGGCCGGTCAGTTCCGCGCGGAGTTCGTCGGCGCCGGGTGCGGCGGCGCCGCGGCGGCTCGCGAGGACGAGGTGCCGGACGCCGTGCTCGGTCACCAGGCGCCGGGTGACGAGGCCGCCGATCATGCCGGTGGCGCCGGTCACCAGGACGGTGCCGCCGGGCGCGAACACGAGCGGTGACTCCGTGTCGGACGGCCGCGAGCGGGCGAGCCGCGGCACCAGCGGGTCACCGGCGCGCACCGCGGCCTGCGGCTCGGCGGCGGTGAGGACGGCGGGCAGCGCGGCCCAGGACGCGTCGGTCCCGTCCACGTCGACCAGCGCGAACCGGTCGGGCATCTCGGACTGCGCCGACCGGATCAGGCCCCACACCGCCGCGTCGGCGACGTCGGGCACGTTCTCGTCGGGTCCGGTCGCGACGGCCCCGCTGGTCACGAAGACCAGGCGGGAATCGAGGAACCGGTCGTCGGCCAGCCACTCCTGAGCGAGCCGCAGCGCGCGCAGGGCGGCGGTACGGGCGCCGGAGACCGGCTCCGCGTCGTCCTGGGCGAACGGGACGACGACCAGCTCCGGCACCCCGGCCCCGGCGAGGGCCGTCAGGTCGGCGTGCTCCTCGACGGTGACGCCGGACGCCGCGAGGCCCGCACCGGCCTTCAGGTCGTCCGGGCCGACGACCGCGAGCGCGCGGGCGGGAGCGTGGGCGGCCGCACGGGTCGGCGCGGCCACCCACTCCAGCCGGAACAGCGCGTCGCGGTGGCGCGCACCCCACTGTTCCGCGGCGATCGGCCGCAGGACGAGGGATGCGACCGTCGCCAGGGGGTGTCCCTGGGCGTCGGTCAGTTCCAGGCAGACGGCGTCGGTTCCGGCCGGGGTGAGCCGGACGCGCGCCGCTGTGGCACCGGTCGTGTGCCAGCGGATCCCGCTCCAGGAGAACGGGAGCCGGGGCCGACCGGCGTCTTCGACGAGGCCGCCGAGCATGCAGGCGTGCAGCGCGGCGTCGAGCAGCGCGGGGTGGAGGCCGAACGACGCGGCGTCCCCGTGCTGTTCCTCGTCCAGTTCGATCTCGGCGTACACGGCGTCCTCGCCGCGCCACGCCGACTTCAGGCCCTGGAAGGCCGGGCCGTAGAAGAGGCCGGTCTCCTCCAGGCGTTCGTAGAGGCCGTCGAGGTCGACGGGTTCGGCGTCGGCGGGCAGCCAGTCCGCTTCCGGGGCCGGGGCGGTGGTGGCTCCGGGGGCTCCGGCTGCTCCGGCCGTGAGGAAGCCGGTGGCGTGCCGCGTCCAGTCGGTGCCGGCGGCCGGGTCGTCCGGGCAGGAGTCGATGCTCAGCGTCCGGCGGCCTGAGCCGTCGTCGCCGCCGACCGTCACCCGCAGCCGTACGCCGCCGCGTTCGGGCAGCACAAGCGGTGCGGCGAGGGCCAGTTCCTCCACCTCGTCCAGGCCGAGCCTGCCGCCCGCGGCGAGCGCGACCTCCGCGAAGGCCGTGCCGGGCAGCAGGGTCGTCCGGGCGACGGCGTGGTCGGCGAGCCACGGGTGGGTGTCCGTGCCCAGCCTTCCGGTGCACACCAGGCCCTGCCCGTCGGCGAGTTCCACGACGGCGCCGAGCAGCGGGTGGTCCGCGCCCGCGAGGCCGAGCCCACCGGCCGCCTCGTCGGAGCGCAGGTCGCGAGGGGCGTCCAGCCAGTAGGACGTGTGCTGGAACGCGTACGTGGGCAGGTCGACGCGCCGCGCGCCACGCCCGGCGAAGAACGCCTCCCAGTCCGCCCGCACCCCGCGCGTGCACAGCTGCGCCACCGCGGCGGCCACCGCGGACTCCTCCGTGCGATCGCCGTGCAGCACCGGTACGAACGCCGCGTCGGGCGCGGACTCCAGACCCAGCGCCGACAGCGTCCCGCCGGGGCCGACCTCGACGAACGTGGCCACGCCCTGGGCCACGAGGGTGTCGACGGCGGCGCCGAACCGGACGGACTCGCGGACGTGCCGGACCCAGTAGTCCGGGGAGGTCAGCTCCTCGGCGGTCGCCTTCGTGCCGGTCAGCGTCGACACGATGGGAAGCGTCGGCTCCCCGTACGAAACGCCGTCGAGGACCGCGCGGAAGTCGTCGAGCATCGGGTCCATCAGGGGCGAGTGGAACGCGTGGCTGACCTTCAGCCGGGTCGCCTTGCGGCCCGCCTCACGCCACCGCTCCGCTACCGCCTCGACGTCAGCGGCCACACCGGAGACGACCACCGAGTTAGGACCATTAACCGCGGCAATACCCACCGACTCCGGCAGATCCGAAGCGACTTCGGACTCCGTCGCCTGGATGGCCACCATCGCGCCGCCGTCGGGCAGGGCCTGCATGAGCGCACCGCGTGCCGACACGACCCTGACGGCATCCGCCAGCGACCAGACACCCGCCACATGTGCGGCAGCCAACTCACCGATCGAGTGCCCGGCCAGCACATCCGGCCGCACACCCCACGACTCAAGAAGCCGGAACAACCCCACCTCGACCGCGAACAACGCAGGCTGCGTCACCCCCGTCTCATTCAGCGCCTCGGCATCCTCACCGAACAGCACCTCACGCACCCGCGGCTCGAACTCCGCAAGCACAGCATCCAGCGCATCCCCGAACACCGGGAAACGAGCGGCAAGTTCATGCCCCATGCCGAGGCGCTGCGACCCCTGACCCGAGAACAGGAAGCCCACACCACCCGCGGCGACAGCCCCCGTGTACAGGCCGGGGAACGGCTGTCCCTCGGCCAGCGCCGTCAGCCCCTCCAGGAGCGCCGCGCGGTCGTCCGCCACGACGACGCCCCGGTGGTCGAGAGCCGACCGCGTCGTCACCAGGGAGTACGCGACGTCCGTCACGCCGACCCCCGGCTCGTCCGCGAGCTGCTCCCGCAGCCGGAGCGCCTGCCCCCGCAACGCCTGCGCGTTCTGGGCGGACAGGACCACCGGCACCGGACCGACCGGCGAGGCGGCGGGGGCGGGCGCCTCGGCCTCCGGGGCCTGCTCGATGATGGTGTGCGCGTTGGTGCCGCTCACGCCGAACGACGACACACCCGCGCGGCGCGGACGACCGGTCTCCGGCCACGAACGGGGCGCCGTCAGGACCTCGACCGCGCCCGCGGTCCAGTCGACGTGGGGCGAGAGCTGGTCGACGTGCAGGGTGCGGGGCAGCTCCGCGTGGCGCAGCGCCATCACCATCTTGATCACTCCGGCGACACCGGCCGCCGCCTGGGAGTGGCCGATGTTCGACTTCAGCGAGCCGAGCCACAGCGGGTCACCGGCACGGTCCTGGCCGTAGGTGGCGAGGAGTGCCTGCGCCTCGATCGGGTCGCCGAGCGAGGTGCCGGTGCCGTGCGCCTCGACGGCGTCCACGTCGGACGGCGTCAGGCCCGCGTGGGCGAGTGCCTGCCGGATGACCCGCTCCTGCGAGGGGCCGTTCGGGGCGGTGAGGCCGTTGGACGCGCCGTCCTGGTTGACCGCCGAACCGCGTACGACGGCAAGGACCTTGTGGCCGTTGCGGCGGGCGTCGGAGAGCCGTTCGAGGACGAGCATGCCGACGCCCTCGCCCAGGCCGGTGCCGTCCGCGGCGGCGGAGAACGCCTTGCAGCGGCTGTCCGGGGCCAGGCCGCGCTGGCGGCTGAACTCCACGAAGGCCCCCGGGCTCGCCATCACGGTCACGCCGCCCGCGAGGGCCAGCTCGCACTCGCCGGAGCGCAGCGCCTGTGCGGCCAGGTGCATGGCGACCAGCGACGACGAGCAGGCCGTGTCCACACTGACGGCGGGCCCTTCCAGGCCGAACGTGTAGGAGAGGCGGCCGGAGGCGACGCTGCCCGAGCTGCCGAACCCGAGCTGGCCTTCGAGGCCTTCCGGGGACCGCGTGAGCCGGGCGGCGTAGTCGTTGTACATCACGCCCGCGAACACGCCGGTCGTGCTGCCGCGCAGTGACCTCGGTTCGATGCCGGCCCGCTCGATGGCCTCCCAGGAGGTCTCCAGGAGCAGGCGCTGCTGCGGGTCGACCGCGAGGGCCTCGCGCGGCGACATGCCGAAGAACGCCGGGTCGAACTCGGCGGCGTCGTGCAGGAAGCCGCCCGTGCGGACGGTGCTGGTGCCGGTGTTCTCGGGGTCGGGGTCGTAGAGCGACTCCACGTCCCAGCCCCGGTTGTCGGGGAAGTCGGTGATCGCGTCCCGGCCTTCGGCGACCAGTCGCCACAGGTCCTCGGGCGAGCGCACGCCGCCGGGGTAGCGGCAGCTCATGCCGATGATCGCGATCGGCTCGTCGTCGGCGGCGGCTCCGCGGACGACCGCCGCCGCCGTGTCCTGGTCGCCGAGCAGCCTGGAGCGCAGGCGGCCCGCGAGCGCCAGGGGCGTCGGGTAGTCGAAGACCAGGGTCGCGGGCAGCCGCAGGCCGGTGGCGGCGTCGAGCCGGTTGCGCAGTTCGACGGCGGTGAGCGAGTCGAATCCGAGGTCGCCGAAGGAGCGTTCCGGTTCCACCTCGGCGGCGGACGCGTGGCCGAGGACGGCGGCGACGGAGGTGCGGACGATGTCGAGCAGCGCCGGGAGGCGCTCGTTCTCCGGGAGGTCCGCGACGCGTGCCGCGAGGCCCCCTTCGGCCTTGGCGGTCTCGGGGCGGGCCGTGCGCACCAGGGCGCGCAGCAGTGGCGGGACGGTGTCGGGGCGGGCCCGCAGCGGTGCCAGGTCGAGGCGCATGGGGACGGCCACGGGTGCGGGCAGCGCGAGGGCGGCGTCGAAGAGGCGCAGGCCCTCCTCGGCGGACAGCGCGGTGGCGCCGGCGCGGGCGAGACGGCCGCGGTCGGTCTCGGCGAGGTCGTCGGTCATGCCGCTCGCGTCCGCCCACAGGCCCCAGGCCAGGGAGGTCGCGGGCAGACCCTGGGCGCGCCGGTGCTGGGCGAGCGCGTCGAGGAACGCGTTGGCCGCGGCGTAGTTGCCCTGGCCGGGGTTGCCGAACGTGCCTGCCGCCGACGAGAAGAGGACGAAGGCCGTCAGGTCCAGGTCGCGGGTCAGCTCGTGCAGGTTCCAGGCAGCGTCGACCTTCGGCCGGAACACGGTGTCGATCCGCTCCGGCGTCAGCGAGCCGATGACGCCGTCGTCCAGGACGCCCGCCGCGTGCACGACGGCCGTCACGGGGTGCTCGGCGAGGAGCGCCGCCACCGCGTCCCGGTCCGCCACATCACACGCGACGGCGACGATGTCGGCACCTAGGCCCACCAACTCCTCGTACAGCTCACCGACTTGACCACGCCTGCTCGCCAGGACGAGCCGCCGTACGCCATGCCGCTGCACCAGGTGCCGCGCCACCAACCCGCCGAGCGTTCCGCTCGCACCGGTCACCAGGACCGGTCCGGTGCCGAAGGCAGGGGCCGTCGGCTCCTCGGGGCGGGCCCGTACGAGCCTCGGGGCAAGGAGTTCACCGGCGCGCAGGGCCAGTTGGGGCTCGTCGGTCGCGACGGCGGCGGGCAGCGCGTGGGCGGAGGCGGCGAGGAGGTCGACGTCGACGAGGACGAAGCGGCCGGGGTGCTCGGCCTGGGCCGCGCGTACGAGGCCCCACACGGGCGCGTTGGCCAGGTCGGGGACTTCCTCGTCGGGGCCCGCCGCCACGGCGCCGCCGGTGACGAACACCAGCCGCGCCGAGGCGAACCGGTCGTCGGCGAGCCACTCCTGCACCAGGGCGAGGGCCCAGTGCGCGGCCTCTCCGGCGTTCGCGGCCGAGGGCACGGGGGCGAACACGAGGTCCGGCACGTCGTCCTCGGCCAACGTGTCCAGGTCCGGGCACGACCTGACCGGCTCGG
Source organism: Streptomyces sp. NPDC127108 (assembly GCF_042677545.1). Classification (NCBI taxonomy): domain Bacteria; kingdom Bacillati; phylum Actinomycetota; class Actinomycetes; order Kitasatosporales; family Streptomycetaceae; genus Streptomyces; species Streptomyces sp. NPDC127108. Next base: position 153,687 of record NZ_JBHXTE010000005.1, read on the forward strand.
CGATGTCCGCCTGGGCGAAGCCGCGTCCGAGGACGGCCCAGCGGACCTGAGTCGATGCGGCGGGGCGCACCCGCGTCCAGTCGACGCGGAACAGCGAGTCCAGGCGGCCGCTGGTGAGGCCGTCCGTCGTCAGGGGACGCAGGGACAGCGCCTCGACCGAGGCGACGGGGGTGCCCGCGGCGTCGGTCAGGTCGATCGCGACGCCCGCGGTGCCCGCCGGGGACAGGCGGCCGCGCAGCGTGGTCGCGCCGCCGCTGTGCAGCCGCACGCCGTTCCAGGAGTACGGCAGGTGCAGCCGCTCGGTGTCGGTGACGAAGGTGCCGAGCCCGATGGCGTGCAGCGCGGAGTCGAGGAGCGCGGGGTGCAGACCGAAGGAGCCCGCGGCGTCCTGCTCGGGCAGTTCCACCTCGACGAACACCTCGTCGTCGCGGCGCCACGCGGCGCGCAGGCCGCGGAACGCGGGCCCGTAGCCGAGCCCGGACGCGGCGAGGTCGTCGTAGCGCCCTTCGAGGTCGACGCGTTCGGCGCCCGCGGGCGGCCAGGCCTCCCCGCCCGCCGCGGCACCGGTCGCCGGGACGGCCTCGCCTGCCGTGAGCGTGCCGGTGGCATGCCGCGTCCACGGCTCGCTGTCCGGGTCGTCGTCGGGTGCGTCGTCGGCCCTGGAGTGGACGCTCACCGCGCGGCGCCCCGACTCGTCCGGCGCGCCGACGGACACCTGGAGCCGCACCGCGCCGTCCTCGGGGAGGACCAGGGGCGCCGCCAGCGTCAGTTCCTCGACGTGGTCGAGCCCGACCTGGTCGCCCGCCCTGATGGCCAGTTCCACGAACGCGGCGCCCGGCACGAGGACGACGCCGCCGACGGTGTGGTCGGCCAGCCACGGGTGGGTGGCGAGGGACAGCCTGCCGGTGAGCAGGGCGCCCTCCTCGTCGGCGAGGGTGACGGCGGCGCCGAGGAGCGGGTGGTCGGCGGGCCGCAGGCCCACCGAGGCCACGTCCCCGGCGTGCGCGCCCGCGTCCAGCCAGTAACGGGCGCGCTGGAAGGGGTAGGTGGGCAGGTCGGTCCGCCGGGCGTCGCGGCCCGCGAACACCGCCTCCCAGTCGACGGCGACGCCCCGCACGTGCAGCGCGGCGACCGCCGAGGTCAGCGTGGCTCCCTCGGGCCGGTTCGCGCGTGCGGCGGCCACGAGCAGCGCGCCCTCGTCGGCGCAGTCGCGGCCCGCCGCGGTGAGGACCGCGTCGGGGCCGAGCTCCAGGAAGTGCGTGACGCCGTGCCCGGTCAGGCAGCGCACGCCGTCGAGGAACCGCACGTCCTCGCGGACGTGCCGCACCCAGTGCTCGGGGTCGCGCGCCTGCTCCGGGGTGAGCACGGCGCCGGTGAGGGTGGACACGACGGGGATGCCGGGCGTGCCGTAGTCGATGGTCCGGGCGACGGCGCGGAAGTCCGCGAGGACGGCGTCCACGTGCGGGGAGTGGAACGCGTGGCTGACCTTCAGGTAGCGGGTCTTGCCGCCGCGCTCCCGCCAGACCGCGTCGATCGCGGCCACGGCGTCGGCGTCGCCCGCGACCACCGTGGACTCGGGGCCGTTGACGGCCGCGATGTCCACCGTGCCGCCGTGTGCGGCGACCAGGCCGCGGACGGTGTCCTCGTCGGCGCGCAGCGACAGCATCACGCCGCCCTCGGGCAGCGCCCCCATCAGCCTGCCGCGGGCGGCGACCAGTTTGCAGGCGTCGGCGAGGGAGAACACGCCGGACACGTGGGCGGCCGCCAGTTCGCCGATGGAGTGCCCGGCGAGGAACTGCGGGGCGAGGCCCCACTGGGTGACGAGGCGGAACAGGGCCACCTCGATCGCGAACAGCGCGGGCTGCGTGTACGTGGTCTGGTCGAGCAGGCCACCGGCGGTGTCGGACTCGGGTCCGGGCTCGGCGAAGAGCACGTCCCACAGCGGCCGGTCCAGGTGCGGGTCCAGGCCCGCGCAGACCTCGTCGAGCGCCTTCGCGAAGACGGGGAACTCCCGGTACAGCTCGCGGCCCATGCCGACGCGCTGGCTGCCCTGTCCGCTGAACAGGAACGCGAGCTTGCCGCGCGTGCCGACCGTGCCGCGCACCAGGTGCGGCGCCTCACCGTCGGCGGCGAGGGCCTCGAGGCCGCGCAGCAGCTCGGCGCGGTCCGCGCCGACGACGGCGGCTCGGTGCTCGAGTGCGGTACGGCTCACGGCCAGGGAGTAGCCGATGTCCACCGCCGGTACGTCGTTGCCGTCCAGGTGGGACAGGAGGGCGGCGGCGCGCTCGCGCAGCGCGGCGGGGTCGTTGCCGGAGAGGATCCACGGCAGGGCGTCGGCGCGGACCGGGTCGACGGGTGCCTCGGCCGCCTCGTCGTCGGGTTCCGGGGCCGGGGCCTGTTCGAGGATGACGTGGGCGTTGGTGCCGCTGATGCCGAACGACGACACCGCCGTGCGACGCGGCTGCCCCGTCTCCGGCCACGGCCGCCCCTCGGTGAGCAGTTCCACGGCGCCCGCCGACCAGTCGACGTGCCGGGAGCGCTCGCCGACGTGCAGGGTCGGCGGCAGGACGCCGTGCCGCATCGCCATGACGGACTTGATGACTCCGGCGACACCGGCCGCGGCCTGGGTGTGGCCGACGTTGGACTTCACCGACCCGAGCCACAGCGGCTCACCGGCGCGCTCCTGGCCGTACGTGGCGAGCAGGGCCTGTGCCTCGATGGGGTCGCCGAGCGTGGTGCCGGTGCCGTGCGCCTCGACCGCGTCGACCTGCGCCGCGGTGAGTCCGGCGCTGTCGAGGGCCTGCCGGATCACGCGCTGCTGCGAGGGGCCGTTGGGCGCGGTCAGGCCGTTGGACGCGCCGTCCTGGTTGACCGCCGAACCGCGTACGACGCCCAGGACGGGGTGGCCGTTGCGGCGGGCGTCGGAGAGGCGCTCCAGGAGCAGCATGCCGGCGCCCTCGCCCCAGCCGGTGCCGTCGGCGCTCTCGGAGAACGACTTGCACCGGCCGTCGGCGGCGAGACCGCGCTGCTGGCTGAAGCCGATGAACGTGTCCGGCGTCGCCATCACGGTGACGCCGCCCGCGAGGGCGAGCCCGCACTCGCCCGAGCGCAGCGCCTGGGCCGCCAGGTGCATGGTGACCAGGGAGGACGAGCAGGCGGTGTCCACCGTGACGGCGGGCCCCTCCAGCGCGAACGTGTACGACACGCGCCCGGAGGCGACGCTGCCGAAGCTGCCGGTGCCGAGGAAGCCGGCCACTTCCTCCGGCACCGACCGCAGCCGGGACGCGTAGTCGTGGTACATCACTCCGGCGAACACGCCCGTCCTGCTGCCGCGCAGCGTCGCCGCGTCGATCCCGGCCCGCTCGAAGGCCTCCCACGACGTCTCCAGGAGGAGGCGCTGCTGCGGGTCCATGGCGAGGGCCTCGCGCGGCGATATCCCGAACAGGCCGGGGTCGAACTCGGCGGCGTCGTGCAGGAATCCGCCCTCCCTGCGGAACTCCCGGTCGGGGTCCTCGGGGTCGGTCAGCTCGACGTCGCCCCAGCCCCGGTCGGCGGGGAACGCCGTCACGCCGTCCCTGCCGTGTGCGACCAGTTCCCACAGGTCCTCGGGCGAGCGCACGCCGCCGGGGTAGCGGCAGCTCATGCCGATGATCGCGATCGGCTCCTGCTCGCCCTCCTCGACCTCGCGCAGCCGCCGACTGGTCTCGCGCAGGTCGGCGGTGACCCGCTTCAGGTAGTGGCGGAGCTTCTCTTCGTTGTTCATGCGGTCTCTACTCCAGGAAAACGTTCGAGCAAGTGGGTTGGCCGGGCGGGTCAGGAGATGCCGAACTCCTTGCCGAGCAGTTCGAAGACCTCGTCGTCCGTCGCGTCGTCGAGGTCGTCGGACGCCGCCGCGTCGACGTCGGCACGGCTGTCGCGCCACGCGGCCAGGAGCGCCGAGAGGCGGGCGCCCACCTGGTCGTCCTCGTCGTCGCCGGGCTTGACCGCGGCGAGGCTCGCCTCGATGCGGCTCAGTTCGGCGAGCAGCGGCGCCACGCTGCCGGGTTCCTCGACGGCGAGCCCATCTTCGAGGAGTCCGACCAGGTCGAGCGGGGTCGGGTAGTCGAAGATGAGGGTGGCGGGCAGCCGCAGGCCCGTGGCCGCGCCGAGCCGGTTGCGCAGCTCGACCGCCGTGAGCGAGTCGAAGCCGAGCTCCGTGAACGCGCGCCGTTCGTCCACTTCCTCCGCGCCGGACAGCGCGAGGACGGCGGCGACGTGGGCGCACACGAGGTCCACGAGGGCGGAGGGACGCTCGGACGCGGGCAGCGCCGCGAGCCGGTCCCGGAGCGCGGCGGCCGGGTCGAGCCCGGTCTCCGCGGCCCTGCGGGTCGTCGTGCGCACGAGGCCGCTGAACACCGGGGGTACCTGCGGGAGTTCGCGTACGGCGCGCAGGTCGAGGCGCATCGGTACGACGACCGGGTCCGCCCCGAGGGCCACCGCGTCGAACAGCTCCAGGCCCTCCTCGGGGGTGAGGCCCGCGGTCCCGGTGTCGGCCATCCGGGCGCCCATGCCGTCCCCGCCGGACCACAGGCCCCAGGCCAGGGAGGTCGCGGGCAGGCCCTGGGCGCGCCGGTGCTGGGCGAGCGCGTCGAGGAACGCGTTGGCCGCGGCGTAGTTGCCCTGGCCCGGGTTGCCGAGGGTGCCCGCGGCGGACGAGAACAGCACGAAGGCCGTCAGGTCCAGGTCGCGGGTCAGCTCGTGCAGGTTCCAGGCAGCGTCGACCTTCGGCCGGAACACGGTGTCGACCTGCTCCGGCGTGAGCGAGCCGATCGTGCCGTCGGCGAGCACACCGGCGGTGTGCACGACGGCCGTCACGGGGTGCTCGGCGAGGAGCGCCGCCACCGCGTCCCGGTCCGCCACATCACAGGCCACGGTGTCGACGTCGGCACCGAGGCCCACCAACTCCTCGTACAGCTCACCGACTTGACCACGCCTGCTGGCCAGGACGAGTCGCCGTACGCCATGGCGCTCCACCAGGTGCCGCGCCACCAACCCGCCGAGCGTGCCGCTGGCACCGGTCACCAGGACCGGTCCGGTGCCGAAGGCCGGAGCCTGCGACTCCTCCTCCGCCTCGGCGGGACGGACCCGTGCGAGCCTCGGCGCGAACGACTCGCCGCCGCGCACGGCCAGTTCGGGTTCCGAGCTGGTGAGGGCGGGCTTCCAGCCGTTCTCGTCGTCGACGTCGACGAGCACGACGCGGCCGGGGTTCTCCGACTGTGCCGTACGCACCAGACCCCACACCGCGGCCGCGGCCAGGTCCGGCACGTCCTCACCGGCTCCGACGGCCACAGCGCCACGGGTCACGAGGACCAGGCGCGAGGTCTCGCAGCGTTCGTCGGCGAGCCAGCCCCGCACCAGCTCCAGGACGGCGAGGACCCCGGGACGTACGGCGTCCGCGTCATCGGTGGCAGCGGACTCCGCGCACCGCACCACGACGTTGTCCGGCAGCAACTCGCCCGCGTCCAGCTCCGACCGCACAGCGGCCCAGTCCGCGAACTCCGCCACCGAACCGACGCTCCCGCCCGACGGCACCGAGGCAGGTGCCCAGTCGAGCCGGAACAGCGACTCCCAGCTCCGCCGGGACAGCGCGGCCGTGACCGGCCGCAGGACCAGCGAGTCGATCGAGACGACCGGAGCACCGGCTCCGTCCACAACGGTCAGCGCCACCCCGTCGGTGCCCGCGGGCGCCAGCCGCGCCCGCAGCGCCGTCGCGCCGGTGGCGTGCAGCCGCACACCCGACCACGAGAACGGCAGCCTGCCGGGACCGTCGCCTTCACCCATCAGGCCGATGGCGTGCAGCGCCGCGTCGAGCAGCGCCGGGTGCAGACCGAATCCGCCCGCTTCGACGCCCTCGGGCAGGGCGACTTCGGCGAACACTTCCTCGCCCTTGCGCCAGGCGGCCCGCAAGCCCTGGAACACCGGCCCGTAACCGAACCCACCGTCGGACATCCGGTCGTAGAGCCCGTCCAGATCCACGGCCTCCGCCCCGGCGGGCGGCCAGACACCGGCATCGACCAGCGGCACCTCAGCGCCGCCCGTGAGGGCGCCGCTCGCGTGCCGCACCCACACATCCCCGTCGTCCTCACGCGCGTGCACCGTCACCGGACGCCGACCAGACGCATCCGGTACGCCGACCCGCACCTGCACCCGCACACCACCACGCTCAGGCACCACCAACGGCGCCTCCAACGTCAACTCCTCCACCACATCGCACCCGACCTGATCACCGGCACGCACCGCCAGCTCCAGGAACGCCGTACCGGGCAGCAGAACCGAACCCTGGATCGCGTGATCGGCCAGCCACGGGTGGGTTCCCATCGACAGCCGCCCCGTGAACAGGACGGTGTCGTCGTCGGCGAGCGCGACCGCGGCGCCGAGCAGCGGGTGGTCGGCGGAGCCGAGTCCGAGCCCGGTGGCGTCCGTGGCGGGCCGCAGGCTCGTGTCGGGCCAGAACCGCTGGTACTGGAAGGCGTACGTCGGCAGGTCGACGGCGTGGCCGCTGCCCGCGTAGTAGGCGTTCCAGTCGACGCGCACGCCGCGTACGTCCAGTTCGGCGAGCGCGGTCATGACGGCGCCGTCCTCCGGCCGGTCGCCGCGCAGCACCGGCACGAAGGCCGCGTCCGGCAGGGACTCCTGTCCCAGCGCCGAGAGCACGCCGCCGGGGCCGACCTCGACGAGGACGTCCGCGCCCATGTCGACCACGGCGTCGGCGAACCGCACGGACTCGCGCACGTGCCGCACCCAGTACTCCGGCGCGCCCAACTCCGCCCCGGAGACCGGCTTGCCGGTCAGCGTGGACACGATCGGGATCACCGGCGCCTCATAGGACACCTCCGCCAGGACCGCGCGGAAGTCGTCGAGCATCGGCTCCATGAGCGGGGAGTGGAACGCGTGGCTCACCTTGAGCCGGGTCGCCTTGCGGCCCGCTTCGCGCCACCGCTCCGCGACCGCTTCCACATCGGCGGCCACACCGGAGATGACGACCGAGTTAGGACCATTAACCGCCGCAATACCCACCGACTCCGGCAAGCCCTCAGCCATGACCTCGGCCTCGGACGCCTGGACGGCGACCATCGCGCCACCAGTCGGCAGCGCCTGCATCAACGCACCGCGTGCGGCCACCACCTTCACGGCGTCCGCCAGCGACCAGACACCGGCCACATGGGCCGCGGCCAACTCACCGATCGAGTGCCCGGCCAGCACATCCGCCCGCACACCCCACGACTCAAGAAGCCGGAACAACGCCACCTCGACCGCGAACAGCGTGGGCTGCGTCACCCCCGTCTCGTTCAGCGCCTCGGCATCCTCACCGAACAGCACCTCACGCACCCGCGGCTCGAACTCCGCAAGCACCTCGTCAAGCGCCGCCCCGAACACCGGGAAGCGGGCGGCAAGTTCACGGCCCATCCCGAGCCGCTGCGAACCCTGGCCCGAGAACAGGAAGCCGACCCGGCGCTCGTAGGCGACACCGCGTACGACTCCGCTGTTCAGCCGTCCCTCGACGGCGTCGTCGAGTCCGGCGAGGAGGTCGGCCGAGTCCCGTCCGACGACGGCGAGCCGGTGTTCGAACCCGGCCCGCGAGGTCGCGAGGGTGCGGGCGACGTCCGCCGGGGCGAGGTCGGGCCGCGCGGTCAGGTGGTCGCGCAGCCGTACCGCCTGGTCGTGCAGCGCGCTCTCGGTGCGTCCCGAGACCAGCCACGGACCGAGCGGCGCCGCCTCGGCGGCCTGCGGCGCGTCGTCGTCCGGCGCGGACTCGATGATGACGTGCGCGTTGGTGCCGCTGAAGCCGAAGGACGACACACCGGCCCTGCGGGGCCGGTCCGTCCGCGGCCAGGGCCGCGCCTCGGTGAGGAGTTCCACGGCGCCCGCGGACCAGTCGATGTGCGGCGAGGGCTCGCCGACGTGCAGCGTCTTCGGCAGCAGGCCGTGGCGCATGGCCATGACCGTCTTGATGACGCCGCCCACGCCGGCTGCGGCCTGGGTGTGGCCGATGTTCGACTTGAGGGAACCCAGCCAGAGCGGGTCCCCGGCGCGGTCCCGCCCGTAGGTGGCGAGCAGTGCCTGCGCCTCGATCGGGTCGCCGAGCGTCGTACCCGTGCCGTGTGCCTCGACCGCGTCCACGTCGGACGTGGCGAGACCCGCGCTCGCGAGCGCCTGGCGGATCACTCGCTGCTGCGAGGGACCGTTCGGGGCGGTGAGGCCGTTGGACGCGCCGTCCTGGTTCACGGCCGAGCCGCGGACCACCGCGAGCACCTGGTGCCCGTTGCGCCGCGCGTCCGAGAGGCGTTCCAGCACGAGCATGCCGACGCCCTCGCCCCAGCCGGTGCCGTTGGCGTCCGTGGAGAACGAGCGGCACCGGCCGTCCGGCGAAAGCCCCTGCTGGCGGCTGAAGTCGATGAAGGCGGAGGGCGTCGCCATCACGGTGACACCACCGGCGAGGGCCAGTTCGCACTCACCCGAGCGCAGCGCCTGAGCAGCCAGGTGCAGGGCCACCAGGGACGACGAGCAGGCCGTGTCCACGGTCATCGCGGGCCCTTCCATCCCGAACACGTAGGACACGCGGCCGGACGCGACGCTGCCCGCGTTGCCCGTGCCGAGGAAGCTCTCGACACCCTCGGGCACGCCGTGCAGCTGGGAGGCGTAGTCGTGGTACATGACGCCCGCGAACACGCCGGTCGCGCTGCCACGCACCGACTTGGGGTCGATGCCGGCCCGCTCGAAGGCCTCCCAGGAGGTCTCCAGGAGGAGCCGCTGCTGCGGGTCCATGGCGAGGGCCTCGCGCGGCGAGATGCCGAAGAAGCCCGGGTCGAACCGGTCCGCGTCGTGCAGGAAGCCGCCCTCGCGGGTGTAGGAGCTGCCGACCCGCTCGCCCGCCGGGTCGTACAGGGACTCCACGTCCCAGCCGCGCCCGGTCGGGAACTCGGTGATGCCCTCGGCCTCGTCGACGAGCAGGCGCCACAGGTCCTCGGGGGTGTTCACGCCGCCGGGGTAGCGGCAGCTCATGCCGACGATCGCGATCGGCTCGTCGGTCACGGCCGCGACCGCGACCGCGCCGGTGGCCGGTGCGGGGGCGGCTGCGCCGGCGAGTTCGACGCCGACGAACGCGGCGATCGCCGCGGGGGTCGGGTAGTCGAAGATCATCGTGGCGGGCAGTCGCAGGCCTGTGGCCGTACCGAGGCGGTTGCGCAGGTCGACGGCGGTCAGCGAGTCGAAGCCAAGCTCCGTGAACGCCTGCCCTGCCGCGACCTCCTCGGGTCCGGCGTGGCCGAGCACCACGGCGGCCTGGGTGCGGACAAGGTCCAGGAGCACGCGCTCGCGCTCGTCCTCGGCCAGCGGCGCGAGCCGGTCGCGGAGCGCGGCGGCCGGGTCGGCCCCGCTTCCCGCGGCCCTGCGGCTCGTCGTCCGCACGAGGCCGCTGAACACCGGCGGCACCTGCGGGAGTTCGCGTACGGCACGCAGGTCGAGCCGCATCGGTACGACGACCGGCTCGGTCCCGGAGACCGCGGCGTCGAACAGCGCGACGCCTTCGTCCGCGGACAGGCCGGTCGCGGCGGACTGGGCCACGCGGGCGCCCATGCCGTCGGCCCACAGGCCCCACGCCAGGGAGGTCGCGGGCAGGCCCTGGGCGCGCCTGCGCCGGGCCAGACCGTCGAGGAACGCGTTGGCCGCCGAGTAGTTGCCCTGGCCGGGCCCGCCCAGCGTGCCCGCCACGGACGAGAACAGCACGAAGGCCGTCAGGTCCAGGTCGCGGGTCAGCTCGTCCAGGTGCCGGGCCGCGTCGACCTTCGGCCGGAACACGGTGTCGACCTGCTCCGGCGTGAGCGAGCCGATCGTGCCGTCGGCCAGCACACCGGCGGTGTGCACGACGGCGGTCACCGGGTGCTCGGCCAGGAGCGTCGCCAGGGCGTCCCGATCGGCGACGTCGCAGGCCGCGTACGTCACCTCGGCGCCCTGCGCGATCAGTTCGTCGCGCAGTTCCTCGGCGCCCTCGGCCGCGATGCCTCGCCTGCTGGCCAGGACGAGGCGGCCGACTCCGTGGCTGCCGACGAGGTGCCGGGCGACCAGGCCGCCCAGCGCGCCCGACGCGCCTGTCACCAGGACCGAGCTGTCCGGTCCGAACGCCGGGTCCGTGCCGGGCTCCGGCCGCACCCGCGCGAGGCGGGCCACGTGCGCGCGTCCGTCCCGCACGACGATCTGGGGTTCTCCGGTGGTGAGCACCGGCTGCCAGCCGCTCTCGTCGGCGTTGTCGGTGTTGTCAGCGTCGTCGACATCGACGAGCACGATGCGGTCGGGGTTCTCCGCCTGTGCCGTACGCACCAGACCCCACACCGCGGCCGCGGCCAGGTCCGGCACGTCCTCACCGGACTCGACAGCCACCGCGCCACGGGTGACAAGGACCAGGCGCGAGGCCGCGGAGCGATCGTCGGCCAGCCAGCCCCGCACCAACTCCAGTGCGGCCAGGACCTGTCCACGTACCGCGTCGACGCCCTCGGTGTCATCGGTGTCACCGGTCCCGGCGCACCGCACCACGACGTTGTCCGGCAGCGACTCCCCCGCGTCCAGCTGCGACCGCACGGCGGCCCAGTCCGCGAACTCCGCCAGCGAGCCGGCGTTCCCGGCCGACGCCGGGGCGGGCACCCAGTCCAGGCTGAACAGGGATTCCCAGCCCTGCCGGGACAGCGCGGCCGTGACCGGACGCAGGACCAGCGAGTCGATCGAGGCCACGGGAGCACCGGCTCCGTCGGCCACGGCGAGCGCCACCCCGTCGGTGCCCGCGGGCGCCAGCCGCACCCGCAGCGCCGTCGCGCCGGAGGCGTGCAGCCGCACGCCCGACCACGAGAACGGCAGCCTGCCAGGACCGTCGCCTTCGCCCATCAGGCCGATGGCGTGCAGCGCCGCGTCGAGCAGCGCCGGGTGCAGGCCGAATCCCTCCACGCCCACACCGTCCGGCAGGGCGACCTCGGCGAAGACCTCCTCGCCCTTGCGCCAGGCGGCCCGCAGCCCCTGGAACACCGGCCCGTAACCGAACCCACCGTCAGCCATCCGGTCGTAGAGCCCGTCCAGATCCACGGCCTCCGCCCCGGCGGGCGGCCACACTCCGGCATCGGCCGACGGTACTTCCGCACCGTCCAGCAGCACGCCGCTCGCGTGCCGGACCCACACATCCCCGTCGTCCTCACGCGCGTGCACCGTCACCGGACGCCGACCGGACACATCCGGCACACCGACCCGCACCTGCACCCGCACACCACCACGCTCAGGCACCACCAGCGGCGCCTCCAACGTCAACTCCTCCACCACATCGCACCCGACCTGATCACCGGCACGCACCGCCAGCTCCAGGAACGCCGTACCGGGCAACAGAACCGAACCCTGGATCGCGTGATCGGCCAGCCACGGGTGGGTCTCGACCGACAACCGGCCGGTGAAGAGCTGCCCGTCCGTGTCGGCCGTGTCGACGACCGCGCTAAGCAGCGGGTGGTCGGCCGCGCCGAGACCCGCCGCGTCGAGGTCGCCCGCGGAGACTCCGGCGTCGAGCCAGTAGCGCTTCCGCTGGAACGCGTACGTCGGCAGGTCGACGCGCCGCGCGCCACGACCGGCAAAGAACGCCTCCCAGTCCACTCGCACACCGTGCGTGGCCAGTTGGGCAACCGCGGTGGTCAGCGCGGTCTCCTCCGGACCGTCGCCCCGCAACACGGGTACGAAGACCGTGTCCGGCGCGCACTCCTGACCCAGCGCCGAGAGGACGCCGCCGGGCCCGACCTCGACGAACGTGACCATGCCCTGGGCCACGAGGGTGTCGACGGCGTCGGCGAACCGCACGGACTCCCGCACGTGCCGCACCCAGTACTCCGGCGAGATCAGCTCCGCCGTGGCGGCCGCCTTGCCGGTCAGCGTGGACACGATCGAAATCGCGGGCGCCTCGTAGGACACCTCCGCCAGGACCGCGCGGAAGTCGTCGAGCATCGGCTCCATCAGGGGTGAGTGGAACGCGTGGCTGACCTTGAGCCGGGAGATCTTCCGGCCCGCCTCACGCCAGCGCTCCGCGACGGTCTCCACATCAGCGGCAACACCGGAGACGACGACCGAGTTAGGACCATTAACCGCCGCGATACCCACCGACTCCGGCAAGACCTCAGCCGTGACCTCCGCCTCGGACGCCTGGATCGCGACCATGGCTCCGCCCTCGGGTAGCGCCTGCATCAGCGCACCACGCGCCGACACGACCCTGACGGCATCCGCCAGCGACCAGACACCCGCGACGTGCGCGGCGGCCAGCTCACCGATCGAGTGCCCCGCGAGGACGTCGGGCCGCACACCCCACGACTCAAGGAGGCGGAACAACGCGACCTCGACCGCGAAGAGCGCGGGCTGCGTGACCCCGGTCTCGTTCAGCGCCTCGACGTCCTCGCCGAACAGCACCTCCCGCACCGACGGGTCGAACGCGGCGAGCACCTCGTCCAGCGCCTCGGCGAACACCGGGAAACGGGCGGCCAGTTCGCGGCCCATTCCCAGACGCTGCGACCCCTGACCCGAGAACAGGAAGCCCACGCCGCCCGTGGCGACGGACCCCGTGTGCAGGCCCGGGAAGGGGCGCTCCTCGGCCAGCGCCGTCAGCCCGTCCAGGAGCGCCGCGCGGTCCTCCGCCACGACGACGGCACGGTGGTCGAAGGCGGACCGGGTCACGGCCAGCGAGTAGGCGACGTCGAGGACGCCGGTCCCGGGCTCGCCCGCGACGTGGTCCCGCAGGCGCCGTGCCTGCTCGCGCAGCGCGTCCGTGCTCCTGGCGGACAGCGGCCACGGCACGACGCCGTCGGCCGGTGCCGGAACGTGGTCGTCGCCCGGGACCTGCTCGATGATGGTGTGCGCGTTGGTGCCGCTCACGCCGAAGGACGACACGCCCGCGCGGCGCGGGCGCCCGGTCTCCGGCCACGAACGGGCCTCGGTGAGCAGTTCGACGTCACCGGCGGACCAGTCCACCTGCGACGTCGGCTCGCCGACGTGGAGGGTCGGCGGCAGCACTCCGTGCCGCATCGCCATGACCATCTTGATGATGCCGGAGACACCGGCGGCGGCCTGGGTGTGGCCGATGTTCGACTTGATCGAGCCGAGCCACAGGGGCTCACCGGCACGGTCCTGGCCGTAGGTGGCGAGCAGGGCCTGGGCCTCGATCGGGTCGCCGAGCGTCGTACCCGTGCCGTGCGCCTCGACCGCGTCCACGTCGGACGTGGCGAGACCCGCGCTCGCGAGCGCCTGGCGGATCACTCGCTGCTGCGAGGGACCGTTCGGGGCGGTGAGGCCGTTGGACGCGCCGTCCTGGTTCACCGCCGAACCCCGTACGACCGCGAGGACCTTGTGGCCGTTGCGGCGGGCGTCCGATAGGCGCTCCACGAGCAGCATGCCGACGCCCTCGCCCCAGCCCGTGCCGTCCGCGCTGTCGGAGAACGACTTGCACCGGCCGTCGGCGGCCAGACCCCGCTGACGGCTGAAGTCCACGAACGTGCCCGCCGTGGCCATCACCGCGACGCCGCCCGCGAGCGCCAGCTCGCACTCGCCCGACCGCAGCGCCTGCACCGCCATGTGCAGCGCGACGAGGGACGACGAGCAGGCGGTGTCGACCGTCACCGCGGGGCCCTCGAGGCCCAGCATGTAGGCGACGCGGCCGGACGCGACACTGCCGGACGCACCGGTGCCCAGATAGCCCTCCACGTCCTCCGGCACGGAACGCAGCCGCGCCGCGTAGTCGTGGTACATCAGGCCCGCGTACACACCGGTGGCACTGCCCCGCACGGACTCCGGGGCGATCCCGGCCCGTTCGAACGCCTCCCAGGAGGCTTCGAGGAGCAGCCGCTGCTGCGGGTCCATGGCGAGGGCCTCGCGCGGCGAGATGCCGAAGAACGCCGGGTCGAACTGGTCGGCGTCGTAGAGGAAGCCGCCTTCGCGTGCGTACGACGTGCCGATGTGGTCCGGGTCCGGGTGGTACAGCCTCGCCAGGTCCCAGCCGCGGTTGTCGGGGAAGTCGCCGATGGCGTCGGTGCCGTCGAGGACGAGCTTCCACAGGTCCTCGGGCGAGTTGACGCCGCCGGGGTAGCGGCAGCTCATGCCGACAATGGCGATCGGCTCGTCGGTGATCGCGGCCACCGTGCGGGTGGTCGCCGCGACGACCGGGGCGCCCGCCAGCTCGGAGCCGAGGAACGCGGCGACCGCCGTGGGGGTCGGGTGGTCGAAGACCAGGGTCGCGGGCAGGCGCAGTTCGGTGACCGCGTTGAGGTTGTTGCGCAGTTCGACGGCGCTGAGCGAGTCGAAGCCGACCTCCCGGAAGGCGCGGTCGGGTGCGACGGCGTGCGCCGAGCTGTGGCCGAGGACCATGGCCACGTGTTCGAGGACGAGGTTCAGGAGTGTCTTCTCGCGCTCCGCGTCGGTCAGTCCGGCCAGCGACGCGGCCAGTGCCGAACCCTCGACGGCCGCGCGCTCGACGGTCCTGCGGACGGTGCCGCGCACCAGGCCGCGCAGGACGACCGCCACCGGGTGGGAACGCGCCTGCCGGTGCAGTCCGGGCAGGTCGAGCGGTACCGGCGCGAGGACGGCGCGGCCGGTGGTGCCCGCCGCGTCGAACAGGGCGAGCCCTTGGGCCGTGCGCAGGGGAATCAGGCCGCCCCTGCTCATGCGCTTCACGTCGGCTTCGTCGAGCTGACCGCTCATGCCGCTGGCCTCGGCCCACAGGCCCCACGCGAGGGATGTGGCGGGCAGGCCCGCGGAGCGGCGGTGCTGGGCGAGCGCGTCCAGGAAGGTGTTCGCGGCCGCGTAGTTGCCCTGTCCGGGGCCACCGAACACACCGGAGGCGGACGAGAACAGCACGAACGCCGTCAGGTCGAGGTCGCGGGTCAGCTCGTGCAGGTGCCAGGCCGCGTCGACCTTGGGCCGGAACACGGTGTCGATGCGGTCCGGGGTGAGGGAACCGATCGTGGCGTCGTCGAGGACACCCGCCGTGTGCACGACGGCGGTCACCGGGTGCTCGGCGAGCAGCTCGGCCAGCGCGTCGCGGTCGGCGACGTCGCAGGCCGCGTACGTCACCTCGGCGCCCTGCGCCGTGAGTTCGGCGCGCAGTTCCTCGGCGCCCTCGGCCGCGATGCCACGACGGCTCACGAGGAGCAGGTTGCGTACGCCTCGCTCCGCGACCAGGTGCCGGGCGACCAGACCGCCCAGCGTGCCGGTGGCGCCGGTGACCAGCACCGCGCCCTCGCCGAAGCCGGGGTCGGCCACGGCGGACCGCTCGGCCCTGGCCAGGCGCGGCACGCTGATCGCACCTGCGCGCACGGCGAGTTGGGGCTCGCCGGTGGCCAGCGCGGCGGGCAGCGCGTCGAGAGAGGCCGCCTCGTCGTCGAGGTCGACGAGCACGATCCGGTCGGGGTTCTCCGACTGGGCCGCGCGCACCAGGCCCCACACGGCGGCGTGCGCGAGGTTCTGCACGTCCTCGTCGGCCGTGGTGGCGAGCGCGCCCTTGGTCACGACGACCAGGCGGGCCGCGTCGAAGCTCTCGTCCGTCAGCCATGTCTGGACCGCGTCGAGGGCCCAGTGCGCCGCCTCGTGCGCCGAGGCCACCGGGTCGGACCCGGACGGTTCCGGGCACGGCAGGACCACGTAGTCGGGCAGTTCCGCCGACGGCGGCAGCGAGTCGGTCCACTCCGTCGTCGGGAGGTCTCCCTCAACCGGCGACACGGGCGCCCAGTCCACGCCGAACAGCGCGTCGCTGAGCTCGTCACCGGCCAGCTGTTCCTGCGAGACGGGCCGGATCACCAGCGAGTCGACCGTGGCCACCGGGGCGCCCGCCCCGTCCGCGATCGCCAGCGCCACCCGGTCTGGGCCGGAGGACGTCAGCCGCACCCGCAGCAGCTCCGCGCCGGAGGCGTGCAGCCGCACACCCGACCACGCGAACGGCAACCGGCCGACCCCGTCGGCATCCCCGGACAGACTGATGGCGTGCAGGGCCGCGTCAAGGAGCGCCGGGTGCAGCCCGAAGCCGTCGGCCTTCACGCCCTCGGGCAGCGCGACCTCGGCGTACACCTCACTGCCGTTGCGCCAGACGGCCTTCAGGCCCTGGAACACCGGCCCATAGCCGAAGCCGCCCTCGACCATGTGGTCGTAGAAGCCGTCGAGGTCGACGGTCTCGGCCCCGGTCGGCGGCCACTCGGCCAGAGAGGCGCCGCCGCGGGTTCGGCCGCCCGCGCGGAGCACACCGATGGCGTGCCGGGTCCACGGCCGGCCGTCGTCGATGTCGCCCTCGGCGGAGTGGAGGGTCAGCTCGCGCCTGCCGGACTCGTCCTCGGCGCCGACCCACACCTGCACCCGCACCACGCCGTTCTCGGGCACCACGAGGGGCGCCTCCAGCGTCAGTTCCTCGACCACGTCGCAGCCGACCTGATCACCCGCGCGGACCGCCAGCTCCAGGAACGCCGTTCCGGGCAGCAGGATCGAGCCGAGCACGGCGTGGTCGGCCAGCCACGGGTGGGTCCGCACCGAAAGACGGCCGGTGAGCAGCGCGCCGTCGGTGCCGCCGAGGACGACCGTCGCACCCAGCAACGGGTGGTCGGCCGCGCCGAGCCCGGCCGCCGTCACATCACCCATGGCGGGCATCACGTGGGGCCAGTAGCGCTCGTGCTGGAAGGCGTACGTCGGCAGGTCCACGCGGCGCGGGCCATGGCCGTCGAAGAAGGGCCGCCAGTCCACCTGCACGCCGCACACGTGCAGGTGGCCGGCGGCTGTCGTGGCCGCGGCGTCCTCCGGGCGGTCGCCGCGCAGCACCGGTACGAAGGCCGCGTCCGGGGCGGAATCCTGCCCGAGCGCCGACAGCGCGCCGCCAGGTCCGACCTCGACGAACGTCGCCACACCCGTGTCCACGAGCGTGCTCACGGCGTCCGCGAACCGCACCGACTCGCGCACATGGCGCACCCAGTAGTCCGGGGAGGCCAGCTCCTCGGCGGTCGCCTTCGTGCCGGTCAGCGTCGACACGATGGGGATTTGGGGCGTCTCGTACGACACGCCCTCCAGGACCCGGCGGAAGTCGTCGAGCATCGGGTCCATGAGCGGGGAGTGGAACGCGTGGCTGACCTTCAGCCGGGTCGCCTTCCGGCCCGCCTCACGCCACCGCTCCGCAACAGCCTCGACGTCACCGGCCACACCGGAAATCACTACGGAGTTAGGACCGTTAACCGCCGCGATACCCACCGTCTCCGGCAAGCCCTCAGAAGTGACCTCAGCCTCGGACGCCTGGATCGCGACCATCGCACCACCGGACGGCAGCGCCTGCATCAACGCACCACGCGCCGACACCACCTTGGCGGCGTCCGCCAGCGACCAGACACCGGCCACATGCGCGGCAGCTAGCTCACCGATCGAGTGCCCGGCCAGCACATCCGCCCGCACACCCCACGACTCAAGAAGCCGGAACAGCGCCACCTCGACCGCGAACAGCGCGGGCTGCGTCACCCCGGTCTCGTTCAGCGCCTCGGCATCCTCACCGAACAGCACCTCCCGCACCGACGGGTCGAACTCCGCAAGCACGGCCTCCAGCGCCTCCGCGAACACCGGGAAACGGGCGGCCAGTTCACGCCCCATCCCCAGACGCTGCGAACCCTGACCCGAGAACAGGAAACCAACCTGCCCAGGCTCACCCGCAACTCCCGTGACCGCCGCTCCGGTCACCTGGCCGTCGGCCACCGCCGCCAGCGCGGTCAGGAACTCGTCCCGGTCACCGGCGACGACCACCGCACGGTGCTCAAGCACTGCCCGGGACGACACCAGCGCGTGGCCCACGTCCGTGACGGTCAGCTCGGCGTCGTCGGTGACAAAGGACCTGAGGCGGGCGGCCTGTTCCCGGAGCGCCTCCGGGCTCTGGGCCGACAGCGTCCACGGCACGAGGCCGTCGCGCACCGGCTCCGGCGCCTCCTCGGACGTGTTCTCCGGCTCGACCGCCGGGGCCTGCTCGATGATCGTGTGGGCGTTGGTGCCGCTCACGCCGAACGACGAGACGCCTGCCCGCCACGGCCTGCCGGTCTGCGGCCACGGCCGTGACTCGGTCAGGAGTTCCACCGCGCCCGCGGACCAGTCCACGTGCGACGAGGGGTCGGTGACGTGCAGGGTCTGCGGCAGGACGCCCTGCCGCAGCGCCATCACCATCTTGATCACGCCCGCCACACCGGCGGCGGCCTGGGTGTGACCGATGTTCGACTTCACCGAGCCGAGCCACAGCGGGTCACCGTCACGGTCCCGCCCGTAGGTGGCGAGCAGGGCCTGCGCCTCGATCGGGTCGCCGAGCGTCGTACCGGTGCCGTGTGCCTCGACGGCGTCCACGTCGGACGGGGCGAGTCCGGCGCTCGCGAGCGCCTGGCGGATCACGCGCTGCTGCGAGGGGCCGTTCGGGGCGGTGAGGCCGTTGGACGCGCCGTCCTGGTTGATGGCGGAGCCGCGCACCACGGCCAGGATCTGACGTCCGTTGCGCTGGGCGTCCGACAGGCGCTCCACGAGCAGCATGCCGGCACCCTCGCCCCAGCCGGTGCCGTCGGCACTGTCGGAGAACGCCTTGCAGCGGCCGTCGTCCGCGAGGCCGCGCTGACGGCTGAAGTCGATGAACACGCCGGGTGTCGACATCACGGTGACACCGCCGACCAGGGCCGTCGAGCACTCGCCCGACCGCAGTGCCTGCACGGCCATGTGCAGCGCGACGAGCGACGACGAGCAGGCCGTGTCGACCGTGACGGCGGGGCCCTCGAGGCCGAACGTGTAGGACAGGCGGCCGGAGATGACGCTCGCGGCACTGCCCGTGCCCATGTACCCCTCGACCTCACGCATGCTGTCCGGCGCGGCCATCAGGAGCGTCGGGTAGTCCTGGCCGTTGGTGCCGATGAACACGCCGGACCGGCTGCCGCGCACGGAGTGCGGGTCGATGCCCGCCCGCTCGTACACCTCCCAGGTGGTTTCCAGGAGGAGCCGCTGCTGCGGGTCCATGGCGAGGGCCTCGCGCGGCGAGATCCCGAAGAACGCCGGGTCGAACTCGGCGGCGCGGTCGAGGAAGGCACCCTTGTTGGTGTACGACGTGCCGGGGCTCGCCAGCTCCGGGTCGTGGAGCGCGTCCACGTCCCAGCCGCGGTCGGTCGGGAACTCCACGACGGCGTCGGTGCCGCCGGCGAGGAGCCGCCACAGGTCCTCGGGAGAGTTCACGCCGCCGGGGAAGCGGCAGCTCATGCCGATGATGGCGATGGGCTCGTCGACGGCGACGGTGGTGTGCGCGGTCGCCGTCAGGACGGGTGCGCCCACGAGTTCGGTGTCGAGGAACGCGGCGAGGGCGGCGGGCGTCGGGTAGTCGTAGATCAGGGTCGCGGGCAGGCGCAGTTCGGTGACCGCGTTGAGGTTGTTGCGCAGTTCGACGGCGCTGAGCGAGTCGAAGCCGAGCTCCTTGAAGGCGCGGTCGGGTGCGACGGCCTGCGCCGAGCCGTGGCCGAGGACCACGGCGACGTGGCTCTGCACCAGTTCGACGAGTGCCTTCTCGCGGTCCGCGGCGGTCATGCCCGCCAGCGACTGCGCCCAGGTGGACCGGGCCGTGGCACCGGATTCGGCGGTCCTGCGCGCGGCGGAGCGCACCAGGCCGCGCAGGACGGGCGCCACCGGGTGGGAGCGCGCCTGCCGGTTGAGCGCGGGCAGGTCGAGCGGGACCGGCGCGAGCAGGGCGCGCCCGGTCGAGGCCGCGGCGTCGAACAGCGCGAGGCCGTCGGCCGTGCGGAGGGGAAGCAGGCCGCCGCGGCCCATCCGCTTCACGTCGGCGTCGTCGAGCGCGCCGGTCATGCCGCTGGCCTCGGCCCACAGACCCCACGCGAGGGACGTGGCGGGCAGGCCCGCGTCGCGGCGGTGCTGGGCGAGGGCGTCCAGGAAGGTGTTCGCGGCCGCGTAGTTGCCCTGTCCGGGGGCGCCGAGGATGCCGGCCACCGACGAGAACAGGACGAACGCGGACAGGTCCAGATCGCGGGTCAGCTCGTGCAGGTTCCACGCGGCGTCGACCTTGGGCCGGAACACGGTGTCCACGCGCTCCGGCGTCAACGAGCCGATCACGCCGTCGTCGAGGACACCCGCGGTGTGCACGACGGCGGAGATCTCGTGCGCGGACAGCAGCGCGGCGACGGCTTCGCGATCGGCCACGTCACAGGCCACCAGGGCGACTTGGGCCCCGAGCGCGACCAGTTCGGCCCGCAGTTCCTCGGCTCCTTCGGCCGCGGCGCCGCGCCTGCTGACCAGGAGCAGGTTCCGTACGCCCCGCTCAACGGCCAGGTGCCGTGCGACCTGGGCGCCCAGGGTGCCCGTGGCGCCGGTGACGAGGACCGCGCCCGAGCCGAAGCCGGGGTCGTCCACGACGGACCGCTGGACCCGGGCGAGCCGCGGCACGCGGAGGTCGCCGGAGCGCACCGCCAACTGCGTCTCGCCGATGGCCAGTCCGGACGCCAGCACGTCCAGGGAGGCCGCGTCGTCGTCGAGGTCCACCAGGACGAACCGGTCCGGGTTCTCCAGCTGGGCGGACCGCACCATGCCCCACACCGCCGCCTGCGCGACGTCCCGCACCTGCTCGTCGGCCGATGCGGCGACCGCGCCCCTGGTCACGACGGCCAGGCGGGCCGCGTCGAACCGCTCGTCCGCGAGCCACGTCTGCACCACGTCGAGGGCCCAGTGCGCCGCCTCGTGCGCCGACGCCGCGGTGTCGGCCGCGGAGGTGACGGGGCACGACACGACCACGTAGTCCGAGCGCGGCTCGGTGAGGGCCGCGAGGTCGGTCCACTCGGTCGTCGGCGCGGCGCCGTCGGACGGCGCCACCGTCACCCAGTCGACGCCGAACAGCGCGTCGTCGCGGTCCTCTCCGGCGACCTGGTCCGGCGTGATCGGGCGCAGTTCGAGGGAGTCCACGGTCGCGACCGGAGAGCCCGCCCCGTCGGCGACCGCCAGGGCGTACCCGTCGGCGCCCGTGGGCACGAGACGCACCCGCAGCACCGTGGCGCCCGAGGCGTGCAGCCGCACGCCCGACCACGCGAACGGCACCCGGCCGGCCTCGTCGACGCCGTCGGACAGACCGATGGCGTGCAGCGCCGCGTCGAGGAGCGCGGGGTGCAGGCCGAAGCCGTCCGCGCCCGCTTCCTCGGGCAGGACGACCTCGGCGAACACCTCGTCGCCGCGCCGCCACACGGCCCGCAGGCCCTGGAAGACCGGCCCGTAGCCGAGACCGGCGTCGGCCGCCCGGTCGTGGAGCCCCTCCAGGTCGACGACCTTGGCGCTCGCGGGTGGCCACTCCACCAGGGAGGTGCCGTCGGTACGTCCGGCGGCGCGCAGCACACCGGTGGCGTGCCGGGTCCACGGCCGGTCGTCGTCGGTGTCGCCCGTGCTGGAGTACAGGGTCAGCTCACGGCTGCCGGACTCGTCCTCGGCGCCGACCCACACCTGTACGCGGACACCGCCGTGTTCGGGCACCACCAGGGGCGTCTCCAGCGTCAGCTCGTCGACGAGGTCGCAGCCGACCTGGTCGCCCGCGCGGACCGCCAGCTCCAGGAACGCCGTGCCGGGCAGCAGCACCGAGCCGTGGACCACGTAGTCGGCGAGCCACGGGTGGGTCTGGACCGAGAGGCGGCCGGTGAGCAGCACGCCGTCCGTGCCGCCCACGGTGACGGCCGCGCCGAGCAGCGGGTGGTCGGCGGTGCCGAGCCCGGCCGCCGTCACGTCGCCGACCGCGGGCCGCGCGTCGAGCCAGTGCCGCTGGTGCTGGAAGGCGTACGTCGGCAGGTCCACGCGCCGTGCGCCGCGCCCTGCGAAGAACGCCTCCCACGCGACCTGGAGGCCGCGCACGTGCAGTTGCCCTGCGGCTGTCGTGGCCGCGGCGTCCTCCGGGCGGTCGCCGCGCAGCATCGGTACGAAGGCGGCGTCCGGGGCGGACTCCTGCCCGAGCGCCGACAGCGCTCCGCCGGGGCCCACCTCGACGAACGTCGCCACACCCTCGGCAACCAGAGCGCTCACGGCGTCGGCGAACCGCACCGACTCCCGGACATGCCGCACCCAGTAGTCCGGGGAAGCCAACTCCTCGGCGGACGCCCGCGCACCGGTCAGGGTCGACACGATCGGGAGCGACGGCTCCCCGTACGCCACGCCCTCAAGCACCGCGCGGAAGTCGTCGAGCATCGGGTCCATGAGCGGGGAGTGGAACGCGTGGCTGACCTTCAGCCGGGTCGCCTTGCGGCCCGCCTCACGCCACCGCTCCGCGACCGCCTCGACGTCGGCGGCAACACCGGAGACGACCACCGAGTTAGGACCATTAACCGCCGCGATACCCACCGACTCCGGCAAGCCCTCGCCCGTGATCTCGGCCTCGGACGCCTGGATGGCCACCATCGCGCCACCCGACGGGAGCGCCTGCATCAACGCACCCCGCGCGGCCACCACCTTCACCGCATCCGTCAGCGACCACACACCCGCGACGTGCGCGGCAGCCAGCTCACCGATCGAGTGCCCCGCAAGAACGTCGGGCCGCACACCCCACGACTCAAGAAGCCGGAACAACGCCACCTCAACCGCGAAGAGCGCGGGCTGCGTCACCCCCGTCTCGTTCAGCGCGTCAGCGTCCTCGCCGAACAGCACCTCACGCACCCGCGGCTCGAACTCCGCAAGGACCTCGTCCAGGGCCGTCCCGAACACCGGGAAACGAGCGGCAAGTTCACGCCCCATCCCCAGACGCTGCGAACCCTGACCCGAGAACAGGAAGCCCACCTGGCCGGGGTCTCCGACGACCCCCGTGACCACGGCACCGGTCACCTGCCCCGCGGCCACCGCCGCCAGCGCGTCCAGGAGCTCCGACCGCTCGGCGGCCACGACCACCGCACGGTGCTCCAGCATCGCGCGCGACGTCGCGAGCGAGTAGCCGACGTCGGCGATCGGCTGGTCGGCGACGGCGGCCAGGAGGCGCTCGGCCTGTTCCCGCAGCGCGTCCGCGTCACGTGCCGAGAGGACCCACGGCACGAGGCCGTCGACGACCGGCTCCGGCGCGTCGTCCTGCGCTTCCTCCGGCTCGACCACAGGGGCCTGCTCGACGATGACGTGCGCGTTGGTGCCGCTCACGCCGAACGACGACACGCCCGCCCGCCACGGCCTGCCGGTCTCCGGCCACGGCCGCGCCTCGGTGAGCAGCTCGACCGCGCCCGCCGACCAGTCGACGTGCGAGGACGGCTTGTCGACGTGCAGGGTCTTGGGCAGCGTGCCGTGCCGCATCGCCATGACCATCTTCATCACACCGGCGACACCGGAAACCGCCTGGGTGTGGCCGATGTTCGACTTCAGGGCGCCCAGCCACAGCGGCCGGTCGGCGGCCCTGTTCTGGCCGTAGGTGGCGAGGAGCGCCTGCGCCTCGATCGGGTCGCCCAGGGTCGTGCCGGTGCCGTGCGCCTCGACGGCGTCCACGTCGGTGGGCACGAGGCCCGAGTGGGCCAGGGCCTGGCGGATGACGCGCTGCTGCGAGGGGCCGTTCGGGGCGGTGAGGCCGTTGGACGCGCCGTCCTGGTTGACCGCCGAACCGCGTACGACGGCGAGGACCGGGTGGCCGTTGCGCCGGGCGTCGGAGAGCCGCTCCAGGAGCAGCATGCCCGCGCCCTCGCCCCAGCCGGTGCCGTCGGCGGCGTCGGCGAAGGGCTTGCAGCGGCCGTCCTCGGCGAGGCCGCGCTGGCGGCTGAACTCGATGAAGGTGTCCGGCGTCGACATCACGGTGACGCCGCCCGCGATGGCGAGGCCGCACTCGCTGTGCCGCAGCGCGTGCACGGCGAGGTGCAGGGCGACCAGGGAGGACGAGCAGGCGGTGTCGATGGTCAGGGCGGGGCCCTCTAAGCCCAGGACGTAGGAGATGCGGCCGGACACGACGCTGGCCGCGTTGCCGGTGAGGAAGTAGCCCTCGTAGCCGTCCGGCACACCGCCCTTGGCCAGGCGTGCCAGGTAGCCCTGGCCGTTGGTGCCGATGAAGACACCGGTCTTGCTGCCGTGCGCCGACTGCGGGTCGATGCCCGCGCGCTCGAACGCTTCCCAGGACGTCTCAAGGAGCAGCCGCTGCTGCGGGTCCATCGCCGCGGCCTCGCGCGGCGAGATCCCGAAGAACGCCGGGTCGAACTGGTCGGCGTCATAGAGGAAGCCGCCCTCGCGGGTGTAGCTGGTCCCCTGCTGCTCGGGGTTCTGGTCGTAGAGCGCGTCCAGGTCCCAGCCGCGGTTGGTGGGGAATCCGGAGACGGCGTCCCTGCCGTCCGCCAGGAGCTGCCACAGGTCCTCGGGCGAGTTCACGCCGCCCGGGAACCGGCAGCTCATGCCGACTATCGCGATCGGCTCGACCTCGCGCTCCTCGACCTCGCGGAGCTTGCCACGCGCCTCTTGGAGGTCCACCGTGGCTCGCCGGAGGTAGTCGAGGTACTTCTCCTCGTTCGACATGTGTTGCGACCTTTCAAGCGAGTTCATCGGCTCAAGACCCGAGCTGTTCATCAAGGAGTGCGAGAAGTTCGTCCGCCGAGGCGGTGCGCGCGTCCGGTCCGGACTTGGCGGTTTCCGTGGTCGTGTGCGCCTCGTCCCACCTGGCCAGGAGCGCGCGCAGGCGGTCGCCCACGGCGGTGCTCTGCTGGGGGTCCGGTGTCAGGACCGACAGCGCGGCCTCCAACCGGTCCAGCTCCGCGTCGATGGTCGGCGTGCCCATGCCGAGCATCTGGTCGAGGACGTGTGCGGCGAGCGCGGACGGGGTGGGATGGTCGAACACGAGCGTCGAGGGCAGGCTGAGGCCGGTGGCCGAGTTGAAGACGTTGCGGAACTCGACGGCGGTGAGCGAGTCGAAGCCCAGGTCCTTGAACGCGCGGCCGGGTTCCACGGCCGTGGTGCTGTCGTAGCCGAGGACGGCGGCGACCTGCTCCCGTACCAGGTCCAGGACGACGCGCTCGCGGTCCTGCGCGGGCAGCGCGGCGAGCTCGGCCGACAGGTCGAGCGGCGCCGCCGCCTCGGCGGGAGCCGGGGCCCGGCGCGCCGCGGGCAGGTCCCGCAGCAGCGTCGCCGGGAGGGTGGGCGCGTACACGTTCCAGTCGATGTCCGCGACGACGAGGACCGTCGGGTCGGCCTGGCGCAGGGCCCGGTCGAGGGCGGCGACGGCCAGTTCGGGCTCGAACGGGGCGGTGCCGCGGCTGCGCAGGATCGCGGCGAGTTCGTCGCTGACCATGCCGCCGCCGCCCCACGGCCCCCACGCCACCGAGGTGGCGGCGTGGCCCGCCGCCACGCGGCGCTCGGCGAAGGCGTCGAGGAAGGCGTTGGCGGCCGCGTAGCTGCCCTGGGCGATCGCGCCGAACGTGCCCGAGATCGAGGAGAACATCACGAACGCCGACAGGTCCAGATCGCGGGTCAGCTCGTCCAGGTTGACCGCGGCGTCGACCTTCGGCCGCAGCACGGTGGCGAGCCGCTCCGGGGTGAGTGCGGTGAGGACGCCGTCGTCCAGGACGCCCGCCGTGTGCATGACCGCGGTGAGCGGGAACTCCTCGGGCACCGACGCGAGGAGCTGCGCGAGCGCGTCCCGGTCGGCGACGTCGCAGGCGGCGATCGTCACCCGCGCGCCGAGCGCGGTCAGTTCGGCGCGCAGTTCCTCCGCGCCGTCGGCTTCCATTCCGCGCCTGCTGGTGAGCAGCAGGTGTTCGGCGCCCTTCGCGACCAGCCACCTGGCCACGTGCGCGCCGATGCCGCCGGTGCCGCCGGTGACGAGGACCGTGCCGGTGGGGTCCCAGTCCCCGAGGTGCCCCACGGGGGCCTGCACCAGCCTGCGGGCGAACACGCCGCCGGCCCGGAGGGCGACCTGGTCCTCATCCCGCGTGCCGGACAGGATGCCCGCGAGGCGGGCGCCGGCGCGGTCGTCCAGGGTGTCGGGCAGGTCGACGAGACCGCCCCACCGCTCGGGCTGTTCGCGCCCGATGACGCGGCCCATTCCCCAGACCATCGCCTGCTCGGGGCTGACGGCCGTGTCGGAGCGGCCGACCGTGACGCCGCCCCGCGTCGCGTGCCACAGGGGGGCGACGAGTTCGGCGTCGCCGAGGGCCTGGACGAGGGCGAGCGTCGCGTACACGCCGCCCGACGGCAGTTCGGGGTCGAGGGCGAACAGCGAGAGGACACCCGCGACGGGCTCGTCGACGGCGAGCCGGGCCGTCAGCGCGTCCCGGTCCAGGGCTTCACCGGCCCGGACCGGCACCACGCGGGCGCCGTGTCGTGTCAGCGCGGCGGCGACGGATTCCTCACCGGCGCCGTCCCTGCTGACCACGAGCCAGGTGCCCTTGAGCGCGGCGACGGGCTCGGGCACCGGCAGCCAGGTGACGCGGTAGCGCCAGCCGTCGATCTCGGAGTTCTCGGACTGCGCCTGCCGCCACGAAGCGAGGCGGGGCAGCACCGTGCCGATCGGGTCGTCGAGGGACACGTCGAGATCGTCGGCCAGGTCGCCGAGGTCGCCGTCCGCGACGGCCGCCCAGAACTGCGCGTCGACGGTCCCGGTGACGTCGCTCTCGGGAGCCGCGGCCATGTTCGGCCAGATCCGCCCGCGCCGGAAGGCGTAGGTGGGCAGGTCCACGTGCCGTCCTTCGGGCACGAGCTGGTGCCAGTCGAAGGGCAGGCCCGCCACGTGGGCGTCGGCGACGGAGTTGTAGAACCGGTCGAGGTCGCCGTCGTCGCGGCGCAGGGTGCCCACGACGACGGCCCGCGTTTCGGTCGCCTCCAGCGTCTCGCGGACCCCGAACGTCAGCACGGGGTGCGGGCTGCACTCGACGAACGCGCCGACGCCGTGGTCGAGGAGGCCGCGCGTGGCCTCCTCGAAGCGCACGGTGTGCCGCAGGTTCTGGTACCAGTACTCCGCGCCCACCTCGGTGCCGGTCAGCCATTCCCCGGTGACCGTGGACAGCATCGGCACGCGCGCGGGCAGGGGTTCCGCCCCGGCGAGGACGGTCGCGAGTTCGTCCTGGAGCCGCTCGACCTGCGCCGAGTGGGACGCGTAGTCGACGGGGATGCGCCGTGCGCGGGTGCCGTCGGCGGAACCGGCCTCGACCAGCTCGTCCAGGGCGTCCGCGTCACCCGACACGACCACCGAGCCGGGGCCGTTGACCGCGGCGACCGAGATCCGCCCGTCCCACTTCTCGATGTACGCGCGGGCTTCGTCGACCGTCACCCCGAGCGACACCATGCCGCCCTGTCCGGACAGCGCCAGGATGGCCTTGCTGCGCAGCGCGGCGATCTTGGCGGCGTCGGCGAGCGAGAGGGCGCCCGAGACGTGCGCGGCGGCGATCTCGCCCTGGCTGTGCCCGACGACGACGTCCGGCTCCACACCGTACGAGCGCCACAGCGCCGCGAGCGACACCATCACCGCCCACAGCGCGGGCTGCACCACGTCGACGCGCTCCAGCGCGTCCGCGTCGTCGAGCACGTCCCACAGCGACCAGTCCACGTACGGCGCGAGGGCCTCGGCGCACGCCTCCATCGAGGCGCGGAACACCGGCGACGACTCGGCGAGTTCGGCACCCATGCCCAGCCACTGCGAGCCCTGGCCGGGGAAGACGAACGCCACCTTGCCCGCGGGCTCCGCGGCCCCCGTCGCCACCCGCGCCGACTCGACGCCCCGGGCGACCGCCGTCGGCCCTTCGACGACCGCGGCGAGTCCGGCGAGCAGCCCGTCGCGGTCCTGGCCCACGACGACCGCGCGGCTGTCGAAGGCCGACCGCGACACGGCGAGGGTCGCGGCGACGTCGCGCGGGTCGAGGTCGGGGTGCGCCACGAGGTGGGCGCGCAGCCGGTCGGCTCCCGCTCGGAGCGCCTCGTCGTCCTTGGCGGAGACGAGCAGCGGCACCAGGGACGTGTCCGGTTCGGCGATCCGCTCGGGGGCTTCGGCGACGGGCGCCTGCTCGATGATGGCGTGCGCGTTGGTGCCGCTGAACCCGAACGACGACACGCCGAACCGGCGGGGCCGGTCGGTGTCCGGCCAGGTGCGCTCCTCGGCGAGGAGCGCGACCTCACCGGTCGACCAGTCGACTTCCGGCGTGGGCTCGGCGACGTGCAGGGTCTTGGGCAGTACGCCGTGCCGCATCGCCATGACCATCTTGATGATGCCCGCGACGCCGGCCGCGCCCTGCGTGTGCCCGATGTTGGACTTCACCGAGCCGAGCCACAGGGGCTCACCGGCACGGTCCTGGCCGTAGGTGGCGAGGAGGGCCTGGGCCTCGATCGGGTCGCCGAGCTTCGTGCCGGTGCCGTGTGCTTCGACGGCGTCGACATCGGACGGGGTGAGTCCGGCGCTCGCGAGGGCCTGGCGGATGACGCGCTGCTGCGAGGGGCCGTTGGGTGCGGTGAGGCCGTTCGAGGCGCCGTCCTGGTTGATCGCGGATCCGCGTACGACCGCGAGCACTTGGTGCCCGTTGCGCTGGGCGTCGGAGAGCCGTTCCAGGACGACCGTGCCGACGCCCTCGCCCCAGCCGGTGCCGTCCGCGTCCGACGAGAACGGCCTGCACCGGCCGTCGGTGGACAGACCGCGCTGGCGGCTGAACTCGATGAACGAACCCGGCGTCGACATCACCGTCACGCCGCCCGCGAGGGCCATGGAGCAGTCCCCCGTCCGCAGCGCCTGCACCGCCATGTGCAGCGCGACGAGGGACGACGAGCAGGCGGTGTCGACCGTCACCGCGGGGCCTTCGAGGCCGAAGGCGTAGGCGACCCGGCCGGAGACGACGCTGGCCGCGTTGCCCGTGCCGATGAATCCTTCGACGGTCTCGTCGCTCTTGGTCAGGAGCAGGGTGTAGTCCTGCACGTTCGAGCCGGTGAAGACGCCGATGTCACGCCCGCGCACCGAGCTCGGGTCGATCCCGGCCCGCTCGAACGCCTCCCACGACGTCTCCAGGAGGAGCCGCTGCTGCGGATCCATGGCGAGCGCCTCGCGCGGCGATATCCCGAAGAACGTCGGGTCGAACTGGTCGGCGTCGTACAGGAAGGCTCCTTCCCGCGCGTACGAGGTGCCCGGGTGGTCCGGGTCGGGGTTGTACACGTTCGCCAGGTCCCAGCCGCGGTTTCCGGGGAACTCGCCGACGGCGTCGACGCCGTCGTGGACGAGCCGCCACAGGTCCTCCGGCGAGTTCACGCCGCCCGGGAACCGGCAGCTCATGGCGACGATCGCGATCGGGTCGTCGCTCACGGCGGCCACCGTGCGGGTGGCCGCCACGACGGCGGGCGCACCCGTGAGTTCGGTACCGAGGTGCGCGGCGAGCGCCGCCGGAGTCGGGTGGTCGAAGACCAGCGTCGCGGACAGGCGCAGCTCGGTGGCGGCGCCGAGGCGGTTGCGCAGCTCGACGGCGGTGAGCGAGTCGAAGCCGAGCTCCTTGAAGGCGCGGTCGGGCACGATGGTGTGCGCCGAGCCGTGTCCGAGGACCACGGCCACGTGCTCCAGGACCACGTCGAGGAGTGCCTTCTCCCGCTCGACCCCCGTCAGGCCCGCGAGCGACCGGGCCAGCGCGGATCCGGCGGCGACGCCGGACCCGGCGGTCCTGCGGGCGGTGCCGCGCACCAGGCCGCGCAGCATGTGCGGTACGGGGTTGGTGCGTGCCTGCCGGTGCAGCGCGGGCAGGTCGAGCGGTACCGGGGCGAGGACGGCTCGCCCGGTGGTGCCCGCCGCGTCGAACAGCGCCAGGCCCTGGGCCGAGCGGAGCGGGATCACACCGCCCCTGCTCATCCGCTTCACGTCGGCCTCGTCGAGCTGACCGCTCATGCCGCTCGCGTCCGCCCACAGGCCCCACGCGAGGGACGTGGCGGGCAGACCTGTGGCACGGCGGTGCTGGGCCAGCGCGTCCAGGAAGGTGTTCGCCGCCGCGTAGTTGCCCTGTCCGGGCCCGCCGAGCACTCCGGCGACGGACGAGAACAGCACGAACGCCGTCAGGTCGAGGTCGCGGGTCAGCTCGTGCAGGTTCCAGGCCGCGTCGACCTTGGGCCGGAACACGGTGTCGACGCGGTCCGGGGTGAGGGAACCGAT
Organism: Streptomyces sp. NPDC127108; assembly: GCF_042677545.1. NCBI lineage: Bacteria > Bacillati > Actinomycetota > Actinomycetes > Kitasatosporales > Streptomycetaceae > Streptomyces > Streptomyces sp. NPDC127108. The sequence continues at coordinate 183,799 of NZ_JBHXTE010000005.1, forward strand.
CACGCCGTCGTCGAGGACACCGGCGGTGTGCACGACGGCGGAGATCTCGTGCACGGACAGCAGCGCGGCAACGGCTTCGCGATCGGCGACGTCGCAGGCCGCGTACGTCACCTCGGCGCCCAGCTCGACCAGTTCGGCGCGCAGTTCCTCCGCGCCCTCGGCCGCGATACCGCGACGGCTCACGAGGAGCAGGTTGCGTACGCCTCGCTCCGCCACCAGGTGCCGGGCGACCAGACCACCCAGCGTGCCGGTGGCGCCGGTGACCAGCACCGCGCCCTCGCCGAAGCCGGGGTCGGCCACGGCGGACGGGCTGACCCTGGCCAGGCGGGGGATGTGGATGTCGCCGGATCGCACGGCGAGTTGGGGCTCACCGGTGGCCAGCGCGGCAGGCACCGCGTCGAGGGAGGCAGTCTCCTCGTCGAGGTCGACCAGGACGATCCGGTCCGGGTTCTCCGACTGGGCGGAGCGCACCAGGCCCCATGCGGCGGCGTGCGCGACGTTCCGTACGTCCTCGTCGGCCGTGGTGGCTACGGCGCCGCTGGTCACGATGGCCAGGCGCGCCTCTTCGAACCGCTCGTCGGACAGCCAGGCCTGGACCGTGTTCAGGGCCCAGTGCGCCGCTTCGTGGGCGGCGGAGGCCGGGTCGGACGCGGAGGCGGCCGGGCACGACAGGACGGCGAAGTCGGGGAGTTCCGTCGACCGCGCCAGTTCTTCGAGGTCGCTCTGCCGGGTCGTCGGCGTCTCGCCGTCGGGCAGGGGCACGGATGTCCAGTCGACGCCGAACAGCGCGTCATTGCGGTCGTCACGGGCGAGTTGGTCAGCCGAGATCGGGCGGAGCGTCAGCGAGTCGATCGTGGCCACCGGGGCGCCAGCCCCGTCCGCGATCGCGAGTGTCACGCCGTCCGCCGTGTCCGTGGGCGTCAGCCGCACCCGCAGCGCCGTCGCACCCGAAGCATGCAGCCGCACACCCGACCACGAGAACGGCAACCGGCCGGACTCGTCGGCATCCCCGGACAGGCTGATGGCGTGCAGGGCCGCGTCAAGGAGCGCCGGGTGCAGCCCGAAGCCGTCGACCTTCACACCGTCCGGCAGCGCGACCTCGGCGTACACCTCGCTGCCGTTACGCCAGGCAGCCTTCAAGCCCTGGAACACCGGCCCGTAGCCGAAGCCGCCCTCGGCCCGCTCGTCGTAGAACCCCTCCAGGTCCACGACCTCGGCCCCCGCCGGAGGCCACGCCTCCAGAGAGACCCCATCGGACAGGCCGGCCTCCCCCAGCACACCAACGGCATGCCGGGTCCAGGCACGACCGTCCTCGACATCGCCGGAGCTGGAGTAGAAGGTCAGCTCACGCCGACCCGACTCGTCCGACGCACCGACCCACACCTGCACCCGCACCGAACCCGATTCGGGCAGAACGAGCGGCGCCTCCAGCGACAGCTCCTCGACCAGATCGCACCCGACCTGGTCCCCCGCACGCACAGCCAGCTCGGAGAATGCCGCGCCAGGCAGCAACTGCACACCCTGGACCATGTACTCGGCCAGCCACGGATGCGTCTGGACCGACAACCGCCCAGTCAGCAGCACACCGTCCGTGCCGCCGACAGCGACAGCCGCACCCAGCAACGGGTGCTCCGCCGCACCAAGCCCGATCGCTGCGGCGTCACCGGTCGAGTACGACGCGTCCAGCCAGTAGCGCTCGCGCTGGAACGCGTACGTCGGCAGGTCCACGCGGCGCGTACCGCGGCCGTCGAAGAAGGGCTGCCAGTCGACCCGGACACCGCGCACATGCAGTTGCCCTGCGGCCGTCGTGACAGCCACGTCCTCCGGGCGGTCGCCGCGCAGCACCGGTACGAAGACCGCGTCCGGGGCAGACTCCTGCCCCAACGCCGACAGCGCTCCGCCCGGGCCCACCTCGACGAACGTCGCCACCCCCAAGTCCACGAGCGTGCTCACGGCGTCCGCGAACCGCACCGACTCGCGCACATGGCGCACCCAGTAGTCCGGGGAGGCCAGTTCCTCGGCGGTCGCCCGCGCACCGGTCAGGGTCGAGACGATCGGGAGCGACGGCTCCGAGAACGAGACCTCTCCCAGGACCGCGCGGAAGTCGTCGAGCATCGGCTCCATCAGGGGTGAGTGGAACGCGTGGCTGACCTTGAGCCGGGAGATCTTCCGGCCCGCCTCACGCCAGCGCTCCGCGACCGCATCCACATCGGCAGCGACACCGGAGACGACGACCGAGTTAGGACCATTAACCGCCGCGATACCCACCGACTCCGGCAAGCCCTCAGCCATGACCTCAGCCTCGGACGCCTGGATCGCCACCATCGCGCCACCAGTCGGAAGCGCCTGCATCAACGCACCACGCGCCGACACGACCTTGACGGCATCGGCCAGGGACCACACCCCGGCCACGTGGGCCGCCGCCAGCTCACCGATCGAGTGCCCCGCAAGAACGTCGGGCCGCACACCCCACGACTCAAGAAGCCGGAACAACGCCACCTCGACCGCGAAGAGCGCGGGCTGCGTCACCCCGGTCTCGTTCAGCGCCTCGGCATCCTCACCGAACAGCACCTCACGCACCCGCGGCTCGAACTCCGCAAGGACCTCGTCCAGGGCCGTCCCGAACACCGGGAAGCGGACGGCCAGTTCACGACCCATCCCCAGACGCTGCGAACCCTGACCCGAGAACAGGAAACCAACCTGGCCGGGCTCATCGGCAATCCCCGTGACCACGGCGCCGCTCGACTTGCCGTCGGCCACCGTCGCCAGCGCGGCCAGGAACTCGTCCCGGTCACCGGCGACGACCACCGCGCGGTGCTCAAGGACCGCTCGGGAGGACACCAGCGCACGGCCCACGTCCGGCACGGACAACTCGGGCGCCTCGTCCACGAGGGACTTCAGCCGTGCCGCCTGCTCCCGCAGCGCCTCGGCGCTGCGGGCCGAGAGGACCCACGGCGCGATGCCGTCAGGTGCGGACTCCGCTTCAGCGGCCGGCTCCTCGACCGCCGGGGCCTGTTCGATGATGGCGTGGGCGTTGGTGCCGCTCACGCCGAACGACGACACACCGGCCCGGCGCGGGTGACCGGCCTCCGGCCACGGCTGAGCCTCCGTCAGGAGCTCCACGGCACCCGCCGACCAGTCGACGTGCGACGACGGCTCGTCCACGTGGAGCGTGCGCGGGAGCACGCCCTGCCGCATCGCCATCACCATCTTGATCACACCGGCCACACCGGCCGCGGCCTGGGTGTGACCGACGTTGGACTTCACCGACCCGAGCCACAGGGGCCGGTCGGCGGCACGGTTCTGCCCGTAGGTGGCGAGGAGGGCCTGGGCCTCGATCGGGTCGCCGAGCTTCGTACCCGTGCCGTGCGCCTCGACGGCGTCCACGTCGGACGGGGCGAGTCCGGCGCTCGCGAGCGCCTGGCGGATCACGCGCTGCTGCGAGGGACCGTTCGGGGCGGTCAGACCGTTCGACGCGCCGTCCTGGTTCACCGCGGAGCCGCGTACGACGGCGAGCACCTGGTGCCCGTTGCGCTGGGCGTCCGAGAGCCGCTCCACGAGCAGCATGCCGACGCCCTCACCCCAGCCGGTGCCGTCGGCGGCATCGGCGAACGCCTTGCAGCGGCCGTCCTCGGCGAGGCCGCGCTGGCGGCTGAACTCGATGAACGCACCCGGCGTCGACATCACCGTCACGCCGCCGACGAGCGCGAGCTCGCACTCGCCCTTGTTGAGCGCCTGGCCCGCGAGGTGCAGGGCGACCAGCGACGAGGAGCAGGCCGTGTCGACCGTCACCGCCGGGCCCTCCAGCCCGAAGGTGTACGAGAGTCGGCCGGAAATGACGCTCGCCGCGCTGCCCGTGCCCGCGTACCCCTCGGCGCTCTCCTGCGCGGCCATCAGCAGCGCCGCGTAGTCCTGGCCGTTGGTGCCGACGAACACGCCGGACCGGCTGCCGCGCACCGAGCCCGGGTCGATCCCGGCCCGCTCGAAGGCCTCCCAGGACGTCTCGAGGAGCAGCCGCTGCTGCGGGTCCATCGCGAGGGCTTCACGCGGCGAGATCCCGAAGAAGTCCGCGTCGAACTCCCCGACGCCGTGCAGGAATCCGCCTTCACGCGCGTAGGTCGTGCCCGCGTGGTCGGGGTCCGGGTCGTAGAGGGACTCCACGTCCCAGCCACGGTCGGTGGGGAAGCCGGACAGGGCGTCCGCACCGGCTTCGACGAGCCGCCACAGGTCCTCGGGCGACGCGACACCGCCGGGGAAGCGGCAGCTCATGCCGACGATCGCGATCGGCTCGTCGGTCAGGGCCGTGGCCGTGCCCGTGACCGTCTCGACCACGGTGACGCCCGCGAGTTCGGCACCGAGGTGCGCGGCGAGGGCGGCGGGGGTCGGGTAGTCGAAGACGAGGGTGGCGGGCAGGGCCAGTTCGGTCGCCGCGTTGAGGTGGTTGCGCAGTTCGACGGAGCTGAGCGAGTCGAAGCCTAGGTCCTTGAACGCGCGGTCGGGCGAGACGGCGTTGACGGAGCTGTGGCCGAGTACCAGGGCCACATGGCCGAGCACGAGGTCGAGCAGGGTCTTCTCGCGATCCGCGGCGCTCAAACCGGCGAGCGAGCGTGCCAGCGCCGAGCTCGCGCCGACGCCGGATCCGGCGGTCCTGCGGGCGGTGCCGCGCACCAGGCCGCGCAGGAGGTGCGGTACGGGGTTGGTGCGTGCCTGTCGGCGCAGCACACCCAGGTCCAGGGGCGCCGGTACGAGCGCGGCGCGCCCGGTGGTGCCCGCCGCGTCGAACAGCGCGAGGCCCTCGGACGAGCCAAGCGGGATCATGCCGCCGCTGGTGATGCGCCGTACGTCCGACTCGTCGAGCCGACCGGTGATGCCGCTGGCCTCGGCCCACAGACCCCAGGCGAGGGACGTGGCGGGCAGGCTCGCGGCGCGGCGGTACTGCGCGAGCGCGTCCAAGAACGCGTTCGCCGCCGCGTAGTTGCCCTGACCGGCGGCGCCCAGCGTGCCCGACACCGACGAGAACAGGACGAAGGCCGTCAGGTCGAGGTCGCGGGTCAGCTCGTGCAGGTTCCAGGCCGCGTCGACCTTCGGCCGGAAGACGGTGTCGATGCGGTCCGGGGTGAGGGAGCCGATCGTGGCGTCGTCGAGGACACCTGCGGTGTGCACGACGGCGGAGATCTCGTGCGCGGACAGCAGCGCGGCAACGGCTTCGCGGTCGGCGACGTCGCAGGCCGCGTACGTCACCTCGGCGCCCTGCTCGACCAGTTCGGCGCGCAGTTCCTCCGCGCCCTCGGCCGCGATACCACGACGGCTCACGAGGAGCAGCTTGCGTACGCCTCGCTCCGCCACCAGGTGCCGGGCGACCAGACCGCCCAGCGTGCCGGTGGCGCCGGTGACCAGCACCGCGCCCTCGCCGAAGCCGGGGTCGGCCACGGCGGACAGGCTGACCCTGGCCAGGCGCGGAGCGTTCGCGGCGCCCGAGCGGAGCGCCAACTGCGGCTCGCCGGTGGCCAGCGCGGCGGGCAGCGCGTCGAGAGAGGCCGCCTCGTCGTCGAGGTCGACCAGGACGATCCGGTCCGGGTTCTCCGACTGGGCCGAGCGCACCAGGCCCCACACGGCCGCCTGCGCGACATCGCGTACAGCCTCTTCAGCCGATGCGGCGACCGCGCCCTTGGTCACGACGGCCAGGCGGGCCGCCTCGAACCGCTCGTCCGCCAGCCACGACTGGACCGCGTGCAGCGCCCAGTGCGCCGCCTCGTGCGCCGAGGCCACCGGGTCGGACCCAGACGGGGCCGGGCACGACAGGACCACGTAGTCGGGCAGTTCCGCCGACGGCGTCAGCGTCTCCAGGTCCGTCCACGCGGCCGTCGGGACGTCGCCGTCAGGCAGGGCCACGGGCACCCAGTCGATGCCGAACAGCGACTCCCCGCCCTGACGCGTCAACGTCTCCGACGCGGGCCGCAGTACGAGCGAGTCCACCGTCGCGACGGGAGCGCCTGCCCCGTCCGCGATCGCGAGTGTCACGCCGTCCGCCGTGTCCGTGGGCGTCAGCCACACCCGCAGCGCCGTCGCACCCGAAGCGTGCAGCCGCACACCCGACCACGAGAACGGCAACTGGTCGGACTCGGCATGGTCGGTGAGGCCGACCGCGTGCAGCGTCGCGTCAAGGAGCGCCGGGTGCAGCCCGAAGCCGTCGGCCTTCACGCCCTCGGGCAGCGCGACCTCGGCAAACACCTCGCTGCCGCTGCGCCAGGCGGCCTTCAGGCCCTGGAACACCGGCCCATAGCCGAAACCGGCCTCGGCCCGCTCGTCGTAGAACCCCTCCAGGTCCACGACCTCGGCCCCCGCCGGAGGCCACACCTCCAGAGAGACCCCATCGGACAGGCCGCCCTCACGCAGCACACCAACGGCATGCCGCGTCCACGCACGGCCGTCCTCGACATCACCGGAGCTGGAGTAGAAGGTCAGCTCACGCCGACCCGACTCGTCCGACGCACCCACCCACACCTGCACCCGCACCGAGCCGTCCGAAGGCAGCACCAACGGCGCCTCCAGCGACAGCTCCTCGACCAGATCACATCCGACCTGGTCCCCCGCACGCACAGCCAGCTCGACGAGAGCCGAACCCGGCACCAGCGCCGCACCCTGCACCACGTACTCGCCCAGCCACGGATGCGTCTGGACCGACAACCGCCCAGTCAGCAGCACACCATCCGTGCCACCGACAGCGACAGCCGCACCCAGCAACGGGTGCTCCGCCGAACCAAGCCCGGCCGCCGTGACATCACCGGTCAAGGCCAGCGTCTCGGGCCAGAACCGCTCATGCTGGAACGCGTACGTCGGCAGGTCCACGCGCCGCGCGCCACGACCGGCGAAGAACGCCTCCCACGCGACCTGGACACCGCGCACGTGCAGGTGCCCGGCAGCCGTCGTGACAGCCACGTCCTCCGGGCGGTCGCCGCGCAGCATCGGTACGAAGGCCGCGTCCGGGGCAGACTCCTGCCCGAGCGCCGACAGCGCTCCGCCGGGGCCCACCTCGACGAACGTCGCCACACCCTCGGCGGCCAGAGCGCCCACGGCATCGGCGAACCGCACCGACTCGCGCACATGGCGCACCCAGTACTCGGGCGAGGCCAGCTCCTCGGCGGACGCCTTCGTACCGGTCAGCGTCGACACGATGGGAAGCGTCGGCTCCCCGTACGAAACGCCGTCGAGGACCGCGCGGAAGTCGTCGAGCATCGGCTCCATGAGCGGGGAGTGGAACGCGTGGCTGACCTTGAGCCGGGTCGCCTTGCGGCCCGCCTCACGCCAGCGCTCCGCGACAGCCTCCACATCGGCGGCAACACCGGAGACGACCACCGAGTTAGGACCATTAACCGCCGCGATACCCACCGACTCCGGCAAGCCCTCGCCCGTGATCTCGGCCTCGGACGCCTGGATGGCCACCATCGCGCCGCCCTCGGGAAGCGCCTGCATCAACGCACCCCGCGCGGCCACCACCTTCACCGCATCCGTCAGCGACCACACACCCGACACATGCGCGGCAGCCAGCTCACCGATCGAGTGCCCGGCCAGCACATCCGCCCGCACACCCCACGACTCAAGAAGCCGGAACAACGCCACCTCAACCGCGAACAACGCGGGCTGCGTCACCCCCGTCTCGTTCAGCGCGTCAGCGTCCTCACCGAACAGCACCTCACGCACCCGCGGCTCGAACTCCGCAAGCACAGCATCCAGCGCATCCCCGAACACCGGGAAACGAGCGGCCAGTTCGCGGCCCATCGCGAGCCGCTGCGACCCCTGACCCGAGAACAGGAAACCGACCCGGCCGGGCTCACCAGCAACCCCGGTGACCGCCGCACCGGTCACCTGGCCGTCGGCCACCGCCGCCAGCGCGGCCAGGAACTCGTCCCGGTCACCGGCGACGACCACCGCGCGGTGGTCCAACGCCGCCCGCGTCGTAGCGAGCGAGTAGCCGACGTCGACGAGCGGGTGCGCGTCGACCACGGATATCAGCCGCTCGGCCTGGGCCCGCAGAGCGTCCTCGCCGCGCGCCGAGAGGACCCACGGAACGAGGCCGTCGACGACCGGCTCCGGCGCGTCGTCCTGCGCTCCCTCCGGCTCGACCGCAGGGGCCTGCTCGACGATGACGTGCGCGTTGGTGCCGCTGAACCCGAACGACGACACACCGGCGCGCCAGACCTGGCCCGTCTCCGGCCAGGGGCGCGTCTCCGCCAGGAGTTCCACCGCGCCCGCCGACCAGTCGACGTGCGGCGACGGCTCGTCCACGTGCAGGGTGCGCGGCAGGACGCCGTGGCGCATCGCCATGACCATCTTGATCACGCCCGCGACACCCGCGGCGGCCTGCGTGTGGCCGATGTTCGACTTGACCGAACCGAGCCACAGCGGCCGGTCGTCGGCACGGTTCTGGCCGTACGTGGCGAGGAGCGCCTGCGCCTCGATCGGGTCGCCGAGCGTCGTACCCGTGCCGTGGGCCTCCACCGCGTCCACGTCGGCCGCGGCCAGGCCCGCGCTCGCCAGGGCCTGGCGGATCACGCGCTGCTGCGAGGGACCGTTGGGCGCGGTCAGACCGTTCGACGCGCCGTCCTGGTTGACCGCCGAGCCGCGTACGACCGCGAGCACCTCGTGGCCGTTGCGTCGGGCGTCCGAGAGGCGCTCGACGAAGAGCATGCCGATGCCCTCGCCCCAGCCCGTGCCGTCGGCGGCCGCCGCGAAGGCCTTGCACCGGCCGTCCAGGGAAAGGCCGCGCTGGCGGCTGAACTCGATGAACGAACCCGGCGTCGCCATCACGGTCACGCCGCCCGCGAGGGCCAGCGAGCACTCGCCCGAGCGCAGGGCTTGGATGGCCAGGTGCAGGGCGACCAACGAGGACGAGCAGGCCGTGTCGACGGTGACGGCCGGGCCTTCGAAGCCGTACGTGTAGGACAGGCGGCCGGAGGCGACGCTGGACGCGTTGCCGGTCGCCGCGTAGCCGCCGGTGTCCTCGGCGGCGCCGCCGAGGACGTGCGCGTAGTCATGCATGTTCGAGCCCACGAACACGCCGACGCTCTCACCGCGCAGCGACGCCGGGTCGATGCCCGCCCGCTCGAAGACCTCCCAGGAGGTCTCCAGGAGGAGGCGCTGCTGCGGGTCCATGGCCAGGGCCTCGCGCGGCGAGATCCCGAAGAAGCCCGCGTCGAAGCCGCTCACGTCGGACAGGAACGCACCCGACTTGAGATAGGTGGTCCCGACCGCGTCCGGGTCGGGGTCGTACAGCGCCTCCACGTCCCAACCGCGATCGGCCGGGAACTCCGTCACGGCGTCGCCGCCGGACAGGAGCATCTGCCACAGTTCCTCCGGGCTGGACACACCCCCGGGGAACCGGCAGCTCATGCCGACGATCGCGATGGGCTCGTCGGTGATGGTGGCGGAGTCGGCGACCGGAGCGGTGGATGCGGTGATGGCCGCGCCGGAGAGTTCGGTACGCAGGTACGCGGCCAGGACGGCGGCTGTCGGGTAGTCGAAGACCAGCGTCGCGGGCAGCGCGAGACCGGTGGCCTCGCTCAGGCGGGCGCGCAGCTCGACGGCCGTCAGCGAGTCGAAGCCCAGGTCACGGAAGGCGCGGGTCGCGGAGAACGCATCCCCGGACACATGGCCCAGGACCGCAGCGGCCTCGTACCGCACCAGCTCCGTCAGCTGCCGCTCCTGCTCCGCCTCGTCCAGACCGGCGAGGCGCTGGGCGAGCGCCGACGTGCCCTGCTCCGCCGAGGTCCCGAACGCGGCCTGAACCTCGGGCAGTTCACTGAGCAGCGGGCTGGGGCGCTGGGCCATGAAGGTGCCCGCGAACCGCTCCCAGTCCATGTCGGCGACGACGATGTTGCCGTCGCCGCGCTCCAGCACTGTGGCCAGTCCGGCGATCGCCACGACGGGAGCCATCGAGTTCAGGCCCCGGCGGCGCAGCTGTGCCGCCGAGTCCGCACCGGAGTTGGCGACCATGCCGCCGTCGGCCCACGGTCCCCACGCGACAGCGGTGGCGGGCAGGCCCGCGGCCCTGCGGTGCTCGGCCAGGGCGTCGAGGTAGGCGTTGGCAGCCGCGTACGCGCCCTGTGCACCGCTCCCCCACACACCGGCGATGGACGAGAACAGCACGAACGCGTCCAGCGGCGTTTCGCCCAGGAGCTCGTGCAGGTTCCGCGCGCCGTCGACCTTCGCCGCGAGCACACCGGCCAGGTCGTCCTCGTCCAGCTCCGCGAGCGGAGCCGTGCGCTCGATGCCGGCCGCGTGCACGACCGCGGTGAGCGGGAACTCGGCGGGCACGGAGGCGAGTACGTCGGCCAGCGCGTCCCGGTCGGCGGCGTCGCAGGCCGCGATGGTGACGCGCGCGCCGAGCGTCGTCAGCTCCGCACGCAGGTCCTCGGCGCCTTCGGCCGCGGCGCCGCGCCTGCTGGTGAGGAGCAGGTGCTCGGCACCCTTCGCCACCAGCCACCGGGCGACATGCGTGCCGAGCGCGCCCGTACCGCCGGTCACCAGGACCGTCCCGCGCGGCGACCAGCCCTCGGACGCGGCAGCGCCCAGCGGCGCGGGCACCAGCCTGCGGCCGAGAATCCCGTCGCCGCGCACCGCGACCTGGTCCTCGCCGCCCGTACCGGCGAGCACCGTGGCCAGCAGGTCACCGGCCGCCTCGTCGGGCGCCGCGGGCAGGTCCACCAGACCGCCCCAACGGCCCGGCTGCTCCAGCGCGGCCACCCGGCCAAGACCCCAAACCAGCGACTGCTCGAACCCGACGACCGCGTCGCCGTCGGCCGCCGCCACCGCACCGGACGTCAGACACCACAACGGCGCCTCCACACCCGCGTCGCCGAGCGCTCGCAGCAGACCGATCGTGGCCGTGGCCCCCGCGGGCACCGCCGAGTCGCCCGCCTCGGCGAGCCCCAGCAGCGAGACCACTCCGCCGAGCGCGGGCAGCTCGCCCAGCTGCTCCGCCCACTCGACCGTCTCCGGGTCCACGTCCAGGACGCGGACATCGGCACCGTTGCGGGCCAGCGCCGCACGCACCCACTCGGTGCGGTCCTCGCCCGACGGCGCCACTACCAGCCAGACACCGTCCAGTTGACGGCTCGCGGCGGTCACCGGGCTCCAGTCGATCCGGTAGCGCCAGCCGTCCACGGTGGCCCGGCCCTGCTGCTCCGTGCGCCAGGCGGACAGCATGGGCAGCACGTCGCTCAGCGGATCGTCCGACGACACGTTCAGCATGCGGGCCAGGTCGGCGAGGTCGCCCTCCGCGATGGCCTCCCAGAACCGCGCCTCCACCGGCGACATCCGCTCGGTGCGCGCGTCGGCGGGCACGTCCAGCCAGAAGCGCTCGCGCTGGAACGCGTACGTCGGCAGCTCCACCCGTCGGGCGCCGCTGCCGTCGAAGCGGGCGGTCCAGTCGACCGCCACGCCGTGCGTGTGCAGCGCGGCGACCGCGGTGAGGAACGCGTTCTCCTCGGGCCGGTCCGTACGCAGCGCGGGCAGGAAAGCCGCCTCGGGCGCACTGCTCAGACCGAGAGCGCACAGCGTTCCGCCGGGGCCGATCTCCACGAACACGTCGGCGCCCTGCTCGCGCAGCGCCACGACGGCGTCGGCGAAGCGCACGGACTCGCGCACGTGCCGCACCCAGTAGTCCGGGGAGGCCAGCTCATCGGCCGTGGCCGGCCGCCCGGTGAGCGTCGACACGATCGGGATCTCGGGCGCCTCGTACGACACCTCCGCCAGGACCGCGCGGAAGTCGTCCAGGATCGGGTCCATCAGGGGTGAGTGGAACGCGTGGCTGACCTTGAGGCGCGTGACCTTCCGGTCCGCCGCACGCCAGCGCTCGGCGACGGTCTCCACATCGGCGGCGACACCGGAGACGACGACCGAGTTAGGACCATTAACCGCCGCGATACCCACCGACTCCGGCAAGCCCTCAGCCATGACCTCAGCCTCAGACGCCTGGACGGCCACCATCGCACCACCGGTCGGGAGCGCCTGCATGAGCGCACCACGCGCCGACACCACCTTCACCGCGTCCGACAACGACCAGACACCCGCCACATGCGCGGCAGCCAGCTCACCGATCGAGTGGCCCGCCAGCAGGTCGGGGCGCACACCCCACGACTCAAGGAGCCTGAACAGCGCGACCTCGACGGCGAACAGCGCGGGCTGCGTCACCCCCGTCTCGTTCAGGGCGTCGGCGTCCTCGCCGAACAGAACGCCACGTACCGACGGCTCGAACTCCGCAAGCACCGCCTCCAGCGCATCCGCGAACACCGGGAAACGGGAAGCGAGTTCACGCCCCATGCCGAGGCGCTGCGAACCCTGGCCCGAGAACAGGAAGCCCAGCAGGCCGCTGCCGGTGGAGCCCGTCACCAGGCCCGGGGTCTGCCTGCCCTCGGCCAGTGCCGTGAGGGCGGTCAGACGGGACCCGTGGTCGTCCGCGACGACGACGGCACGGTGTTCCAGCGCCGCCCGTGTGGTGGCGAGCGAGAAGCCGACGTCCTGGGGATTGAGGTCGGCGACGTGGGAGCGGAGCCGCTCGGCCTGGACGCGCAGCGCCTCGGGGCTCCGGGCCGAGAGGACCCAGGGCACCAGGCCGTCGCCTACCGGCTCCGGGGCCTCCTCCTGCTCGACGGCGGGGGCCTGCTCGATGATGGCGTGCGCGTTCGTGCCGCTCACGCCGAAGGACGACACACCGGCGCGGCGCAGGTGGCCGGTCTCCGGCCACGGCCGTGCCTCCGTGAGGAGTTCGACGGCGCCCGCCGACCAGTCGACGTGCGTCGAGGGCTGGTCCACGTGCAGCGTCCGCGGCAGTACGCCGTGGCGCATCGCCATGACCATCTTGATCACGCCCGCGACACCCGCGGCGGCCTGGGTGTGGCCGACGTTGGACTTCACGGAGCCGAGCCACAGGGGCTCGCCGCTGCGGCCCTGCCCGTAGGTCGCGAGGAGGGCCTGGGCCTCGATCGGGTCGCCCAGGGTGGTGCCGGTGCCGTGCGCCTCGATGGCGTCGACGTCCGTCGGGGCGAGGCCCGCGCTCTCCAGGGCCTGGCGGATGACGCGCTGCTGGGAGGGGCCGTTGGGGGCGGTGAGGCCGTTGGACGCGCCGTCCTGGTTGACCGCCGAACCGCGTACGACCGCGAGGATCCGGTGGCCATTGCGCTGGGCGTCGGACAGGCGCTCCACGAGCAGCATGCCCGCGCCCTCGCCCCAGCCCGTGCCGTCGGCGGCCTCGGCGAACGCCTTGCACCGGCCGTCCACGGAGAGCCCGCGCTGGCGGCTGAACTCCACGAAGGAGCCGGGTGTCGACATCACCGTCACGCCACCGACGAGGGCCATGTCGCACTCGCCCTTGTGCAGGGCCTGCGCCGCGAGGTGCAGGGCGACGAGCGAGGACGAGCACGCCGTGTCCACCGTCACCGCGGGGCCTTCGAGGCCGAACGTGTACGAGAGGCGGCCGGAGATGACGCTCGCCGAGATGCCGGTGCCCGCGTAGCCCTCGACGGTCTCCATCGCGGCCATCAACAGGGCGGCGTAGTCCTGGCCGTTGGTGCCGACGAACACGCCCGACCGGCTGCCGCGCAGGGTGTGCGGGTCGATGCCCGCCCGCTCGAACGCCTCCCACGACGTCTCCAGGAGCAGCCGCTGCTGCGGGTCCATCGCTAAGGCCTCGCGCGGCGAGATCCCGAAGAAGCCGGAGTCGAACTCCGCGGCGCGGTCCAGGAAGGCGCCCTTGCGGCTGTAGGTGGTGCCGGAGCGGTCGGGGTCCGGGTCGTAGAGGGACTCGACGTCCCAGCCACGGTCGGTCGGGAAGTCCGACACCGCGTCCGTGCCGGACTCGACCAGACGCCACAGGTCCTCGGGCGACTCGACGCCGCCGGGGAACCGGCAGCTCATGCCGACGATCGCGATCGGCTCGGCGGCCTTCTCCTCGACCTCGCGCAGCCGTTGCTTGGTCTGCCGCAGATCCGTGGTGACGCGCTTCAGGTAGTCGAGGACCTTGTCGTCGTTCGACATGTGCTTTGTTACCCCTTTAGGTGAGAGTCCGGACCTGCGGTTCAGGACTCAAGTTCCTCGTCGATGATGTTGAACACGTCGTCGAGCGTTGCCGAGTCGAGGTCGCCCGCCGCGCTCTCCGGCTCCTTGTCGTCCCAGGTGGACAGGAGCGACCGGAGCCGCAGCCGGATGTCTCCGACCAGCGCGTCGTTCGGGTCGAGCTTGGAGATGGTGACCGTCAGCTTGTTGAGTTCACCGAGCACCTCGGCGGCGGGCGTGCGGTCGTCGGCGAGCACCGTCGTCCGCAGGTGGGCCGCGAGTGCCGCCGGCGTCGGGTGGTCGAAGACCAGGGTCGCGGGCAGTCGCGTGCCGACCTCGGCGTCGAGCCTGTTGCGCAGCTCCACACCGGTCAGCGAGTCGAACCCGAGCTCCTTGAAGGCCCGTTCCGCCTCGACAGCCTCCGGACCCGTGAAGCCGAGCACGGCCGCCGTGTGGGTGCGGACGAGGTGGACGAGGGTACGGTCCCGCTCCGCCTCGGTGAGGCCCGCGAGCCGCTGGGCGAGCGAGACCGTGCCGGGACCGTCGCCGGACCGCGCGGCCCTGCGGGCGGGCGTGGGCACCAGGCCGCGCAGCAGCGGCCGTACCTGCTCCGGGTGGGCCCGCAGCGCGGCCAGGTCGATCGCGGCGGGCACCGCCGTCGCGGCGCCGGTCGCACGCGCCGCGTCGAAGAGCGCCATCCCGTCGGCGGAGGACAGCGGGGCCATGCCGCCGCGCGCCATCCGCTGTACGTCGGCGTCGTCGAGGTGCCCGGTGATGCCGCTGGCCTCGGCCCACAGGCCCCAGGCGAGCGACGTCGCGGGCAGTCCGGCGGCCCGACGGTGCTGGGCGAGCGCGTCCAGGAAGCTGTTCGCCGCCGCGTAGTTGCCCTGGCCCGGGCTGCCGAACACACCGGCGACGGCGGAGAACAGGACGAACGCCGACAGGTCCGCTTCGCGGGTCAGCTCGTGCAGATGCAGCGCGGCGTCGCCCTTGGGGCCGAACACCGCGTCGACGTGCTCCGGGGTCAGGGACTCGATCACGCTGTCGTCCAGGACACCGGCGGTGTGCACGACGGAGGTCACGGGGTGCTCGGCCAGGAGCGCCGCCACGGCGTCGCGGTCGCTCACGTCGCACGCGGCGATCGTGACCCGCGCGCCCGACTCCTCCAGTTCCCGGCGCAGTTCCTCCGCGCCCGGCGTGGCCGCGCCGCGGCGGCCGGTGAGGACCAGAGCGCCGACGCCGTGGCGGGTGACGAGGTGGCGTGCGGTGAGGCCGCCGAGCACACCGAGACCGCCGGTGATCAGGACCGTGCTGTCGGCGGTGAACGCGCCGGGCTCCGGTGCGTGGTCGGTCTCCGCCCCGTCGGCCGGAGTTGCGAGCCGTGCCAGCCTGGCCACCGAGGCGGCGCCGTTCCTGATCGCGAGCTGCGGCTCCCCGGCGGCCACCGCGGCGGGCAGCCCGCGCAGCGACTTCTCGTGCTCGTCGACGTCGACGAGCACGAACCGCTCCGGGTGTTCCGACTGTGCCGACCGCACCAGGCCCCACGCGGGAGCGCGGACCAAGTCCGGGACGTCCTCGTCGGGCCCCGCCGCCACCGCGCCGCTCGTGAGGAGCACGAGTCGCGCGTCGGCGAACCTGTCGTCGGCGAGCCACTTCTGGAGCAGGTCGAGGGTGTCGCGCGTCGCCGCCCGCGGGGTCGTCGCGCCCTCGCCGGGCGTCACGGCCACCCACCGGGGCGCGGGCGCGCCCGCGTCGACGGCGGCCACGAGCGCGGCCAGGTCGTCGTGCGCGTCGACCGGCTCGCCCGCCGCGGTGAGGGCCTGGGCGAGGCGGGCGGTGTCGCCGCCGAGCACCGCCCAGGTGCCGGTGTCGGGAGCGGCGTCCCGTACGGGGACCCATTTCACCTCGAACAGCGAGTCGCGGTGGGCGGACCGGGCGAGGTTCAGCTGGTCGGCCGAGAGGGGCCGCAGGCTCAACTGGTCGACGGCGGCGACCGGTTCACCGGAGCCGTCGGCGACGAGCACCGCCACGGCGTCCACGCCGACGGGCGTCAGCCGGACCCGCAGCACCGTCGCGCCGGTCGCGAGCAGCCGCACCCCGGCCCACGAGAACGGGAGCCCGTCCGAGCTCACCCCGAGCCCGGCCGTGTGCAGCGCGGCGTCCAGGAGGGCCGGGTGCAGGCCGAAGCCCTCGTCCGTGAGGCCGTCCGGAAGGACCACTTCGGCGAACACCTCGTCACCCTTGCGCCAGGCGGCGCGCAGGCCCTGGAAGGCGGGGCCGTGGTCGAGGCCCGAGGCGGCGACGGTGGCGTAGTGGTCGTCGACCTCGACCGGTTCGGCCTCGGTCGGCGGCCAGGCGACCAGGTCGTCGGTGACGGGTTCGGCCTCGGCCGCCAGGGTGCCGGTGGCGTGGCGGGTCCAGGCGCCGCCCGCGTCCCCTCGGGAGTCCACGGTGAAGGCCCGCCGGCCCGCCGCGTCCGGCCCGTCGACGCTGAGCCGCACCTGGACGCCGTCCCGCTCGGGCACCACCAGGGGCGCCTCCAGGACGAGGTCGTCCAGGGCCGCGCAGCCGACGTGGTCACCGGCGCGCAGCGCGAGGTCCACGTAGGCCGCGCCGGGGAGCACGGCTGTGCCGAGCACGCGGTAGTCGGTGAGCCACGGGTGGGTGCGCAGGGACAGCCGGCCGCTGAACACGAGCCCTTCGGAGTCGGCGAGTTCGGTGACGGCGACGAGCACGGCGTGGTCCACCCGGCCAAGTCCGGCCGAGGTCACGTCGCCAGACGCGGTGTGTGCCGCCGTGGGCCAGAAGCGCTCGTGCTGGAACGGGTACGTCGGCAGGTCGACGCGCTGTGCCGCGGGGAGCGGCCACTCCACCCGGCCGCCGCGCGTGAACAGCGTGGCCGCCGAGGTCATGAGCCGGGCCGGGCTTCCGTCCCCGCGCCGCAGCGAGCCGACTACCACGCCGTCGGCGCCTGCCAGTTCGCCCAGCCCGGCCACGAGGACCGGGTGCGGGCTGACCTCGACGAAGGTGCTGAAGCCCGCTGCCACCAGTGCGGAGACGGAGTCGGCGAACTGCACGGTCCGGCGCAGGCTGCGGTACCAGTACGCGGCGTCCAGCTCGCGGGTGTCCAGCCAGCCGCCGGTCAGCGGCGAGAAGTACGGCACGTCTCCGGAGCGCGGCGTCACATCCGCGATGCCCGCCAGGAGTTCCGCCTCGATCCGCTCGACGTGGTGGGAGTGCGGGGCGTAGTCCGCCTGGACCCGCCGCGCCCACACGCCCTTCTCGGCGCAGAGGTCCACCAGTTCGTCGAGGGCGGCGGCGTCGCCGGACACGACGACGGAGGCGGGGCCGTTCACCACGCCGATGTCGAGCTGTCCGTCCCAGGGCGCGATGAGGTCCCGTACGGCGTCGACGTCGAGCGCGACGGACACCATGCCGCCCTGTCCGGCGAGCGCGGTCAGCGCCTTGCTGCGCAGGACGACGAGGCGCGCCGCGTCCTCCAGGGGCAGGGCGCCCGCGACGCAGGCCGCCGCGATCTCGCCCTGCGAGTGTCCGAGGACGGCGCTCGGCTCGACGCCCCACGACCGCCAGGTGGCGGCCAGCGACACCATCACGGCGAAGAGGGCGGGTTGGACGACGTCCAGGCGCTCCATCAGGGCGGGGTCCTGGATGGCGTCGAGGAGCGACCAGTCGACGTGCTCGCCGAGCGCCTCCGCGCACTCCCGCATCCGCGCGCGGAACACCGGCGAGGACTCCAGGAGTTCGAGGGCCATGCCGACCCACTGCGTGCCGTGGCCGGGGAACACGAACACCGTGCCGGTGCCGGTGTTGTCGGCCGCGCCGGTGACGACGTTCGGGGCCTCGCGGCCGTCGGCCAGGGCGGTGAGGCCGCTGAGGAAGTCCTCGCGGTCGAGGCCCATCAGGACGGCGCGGTGGTCGAAGGCCGGCCGGGACCGCAGTGTGTGGGCGACGTCGGCGACCCGCACGTCCGCCTTGTGGTCGAGCTCGTCCCGGAGCCGGGCGGCCTGCTGCCGCAGCGCCTCGCCGGACCGGGCCGAGAGGACCCACGGCAGGACGCCGGGCTCCGTCGGCGCCGTCGCCTCGGCGGGCGTCGCCGCGGGGGCCTGCTCGATGATGGCGTGCGCGTTGGTGCCGCTGAACCCGAACGACGACACACCGGCACGCCACGGCCGGTCGACGGCGGGCCACGCGCGCTCGTCGGTGAGGAGTTCCACCGCGCCCGCCGACCAGTCGACGTGCGGTGACGGCTCGTCCACGTGCAGGGTGCGCGGCAGGACGCCGTGGCGCATCGCCATGACCATCTTGATCACGCCCGCCACACCGGCGGCTGCCTGGGTGTGCCCGATGTTGGACTTCACCGACCCGAGCCACAGGGGCCGCTCGGCG
The DNA here is from genome assembly GCF_042677545.1 of Streptomyces sp. NPDC127108. Lineage (NCBI taxonomy): Bacteria > Bacillati > Actinomycetota > Actinomycetes > Kitasatosporales > Streptomycetaceae > Streptomyces > Streptomyces sp. NPDC127108. Next base: position 202,258 of record NZ_JBHXTE010000005.1, read on the forward strand.
GGGCGGTCCTGCCCGTAGGTGGCGAGGAGCGCCTGGGCCTCGATCGGGTCGCCGAGCTTCGTACCCGTGCCGTGGGCCTCGACCGCGTCGACGTCGGCCGTGGTCAGGCCCGCGCTGGCCAGGGCCTGGCGGATGACGCGCTGCTGCGAGGGGCCGTTGGGAGCGGTGAGGCCGTTGGACGCGCCGTCCTGGTTGACCGCCGAGCCGCGGATCACCGCGAGGACGGGGTGCCCGTTGCGCTGAGCGTCCGAGAGGCGCTCGACGAAGAGCATGCCGACGCCCTCGCCCCAGCTGGTGCCGTCGGCGGCGGCGGCGAAGGCCTTGCAGCGGCCGTCGAGGGAAAGGCCGCGCTGGCGGCTGAACTCGATGAACGCACCGGGCGTGGACATCACGGTCACGCCGCCCGCGAGCGCCAGTTCGCACTCGCCCGACCGCAGCGCCTGCACCGCCAGGTGCAGGGCGACCAGCGACGAGGAGCACGCCGTGTCAACGGTGACGGCCGGGCCCTCGAAGCCGAACGTGTACGACAGGCGGCCGGACGAGACGCTGGCCGCGTTGCCGGTCGCCATGTATCCGCCGGTGTCCTCGGCGGCCTCGCCGAGCACGAGCCCGTAGTCCTGCGCGTTCGAGCCCACGAACACGCCGACGCTCTCCCCGCGCAGCGACGCCGGGTCGACCCCGGCCTGCTCGAGGAGTTCCCAGGAGGTCTCCAGGAGGAGGCGCTGCTGCGGGTCCATGGCGAGGGCCTCGCGCGGCGAGATCCCGAAGAAGCCCGCGTCGAAGCCGCTCACGTCGGACAGGAACGCACCCGACTTGAGATAGGTGGTGCCGACCGCGTCCGGGTCGGGGTTGTACAGCGCCTCGACGTCCCAGCCGCGATCGGCCGGGAACTCCGTCACGGCGTCGCCGCCGGACAGGAGGACGTTCCACAGGTCCTCCGGGCTGGACACGCCTCCGGGGTAGCGGCACGACATCGACACGATCGCGATCGGCTCGTCACTCACACCGGAGACGGCGACCGGAGCCGAGGCCGTGGGTGCCCCACTGGCGCCGCACAGTTCGGTACGCAGGTACGCGGCCAGGACGGCGGCCGTCGGGTAGTCGAAGACCAGCGTCGCGGGCAGGGCGAGACCAGTGGCGTCGCTGAGGCGGGCGCGCAGTTCGACGGCCGTCAGGGAGTCGAAGCCCAGGTCCCGGAAGGCGCGGGTGGCCGAGAACGCATCCCCGGACACATGGCCCAGGACAGCGGCCGCCTCGTACCGGACCAGCTCGGTGAGCTGCCCCTCCTGCTCGGCCTCGTCCAGACCGGCCAGGCGCTGGGCGAGCGCCGACGTGCCCTGCTCCGCCGAGGTCCCGAACGCGGCCTGAACCTCGGGCAGTTCGCTGAGCAGCGAGCTGGGGCGCTGCGCCATGAAGGTGCCCGCGAACCGGGACCAGTCGACGTCGGCGACGACGACGTTCCCGTCACCGCGCTCCAAGGCCGTGGCCAGACCGGCGATCGCCACGGCCGGAACCAGCGTCGACAGGCCCCAGCGCTGCAACAGCGCGGTCTGCTCGGCGGTGGCGACCATGCCGCCGCCGCCCCACGGCCCCCAGGCGACCGCCGTGGCGGGCAGGCCCGCGGCCCTGCGGTGCTCGGCCAGGGAATCCAGGTAGGCGTTGGCAGCCGCGTACGCGCCCTGCCCGCTGCTGCCCCAGACTCCGGCGATGGACGAGAACAGCACGAACGCGTCCAGCGGCGTGTCGCCGAGGAGTTCGTGCAGGTTCCGCGCGCCGTCGACCTTCGCCGCGAGCACACCGGCCAGGTCGTCCCGGTCCAGCTCGGCGAGGGTGGCCGAGCGCTCGATGCCCGCCGTGTGCACGACGGCGGTGAGCGACGGGACGATCTCCAGGAGCGCCCGGAGCGATTCCTTGTCCGTCACGTCGCAGGCGGCGACGGTGACGCGCGCGCCCAACTCGACGAGCTCCGCCTCCAGTTCCCCGGCGCCCTCGGCGTCCGGGCCGCGACGCCCCGCCAGGACGACGTGCTCGGCGCCGCTCGCCGCCAGCCAGCGCGCCACATGGCCGCCCAGGGCACCGGTGCCGCCGGTCACCAGGACGGTGCCGCGCGGCGTCCAGCCCTCGGTCGCGGCAGCGCCCAGCGGTGCGGGCGCCAGCCTGCGGCCGAGGATCCCGTCGCCCCGCAGCGCGACCTGGTCCTCGCCACTCGTCCCGGCGAGGACGGAGGCCAGCAGGTCACCGGCCGCCTCATCCGGTGCCTCGGGTACGTCGACCAGTCCGCCCCAACGACCGGCCTGCTCCAGGGCTGCCACCCGGCCAAGACCCCACAGCATCGACTGTTCGAATCCGGCGACGACGTCGTCCTCGGCCGCCGCCACCGCACCGGACGTCAGGCACCACAACGGCGCCTCCACACCCGAGTCACCGAGCGCCCGCAGCAGGTCGACCGTGCCCGCGACACCCGTCGGCACCGCCGAATCGCCCCTGTCGACAAGCCCCAGCAGCGAGACGACCCCGTCGAGCGCGGGCAACTCACCCAACTGAGCCGCCCAGTCAACCGCCTCCGGGTCCACATCCAGGACGCGGACGTCGGCACCGTTGCGGGCCAGCGCCGCACGCACCCACTCGACGCGGTCCTCACCCGACGGCGCCACGACCAGCCAGACACCGTCCAACTGCCGCGCCCCGGCGGACACCGGCCGCCACTCGACCCCGTACCGCCACCCGTCGGCGACAGACCGGTCCCGCTGCTTCCTGCGCCACGCGGACAGCCGAGGCAGCACCGCACTCAACGAATCGTCCGACGACACACCCAGCGTGCGCGCGAGATCAGCGATGTCGCCTTCCTCGACGACCTCCCAGAATCGGGCCTCGACCGGCGACATCCGATCGGCGCCGTCACCGACGGACGCGGCGTCCAGCCAGTAGCGCTCGCGCTGGAAGGCATAGGTGGGCAGGTCGACCCGGCGGGCGCCGCCGACCTCGAAGTACGCGGCCCAGTCGACCGGCACGCCCTGCGTGTGCAGCGCGGCGACCGTGCCGAGGAGCGCGTTCTCCTCGGGCCTGTCCGCGCGCAGCGCGGGCAGGAACGCCGCGTCGGGCGCGCTGCCCAGGCCGAGAGCGGACAGCGTTCCGCCGGGGCCGACCTCGACGAACACGTCGGTGTCCTGCTCGCGCAGCGTCACGACGGCGTCGTGGAAGCGCACGGACTCGCGGACGTGCCGCACCCAGTAGTCCGAGGAGGCCAGCTCCTCGGCCGTGGCGAGCTGTCCGGTCAGCGTCGACACGATCGGGATCTCGGGTTCGCCGCACTCGATTCCCTCGACCACCGCACGGAACTCGTCGAGCATCGGGTCCATGAGCGGGGAGTGGAACGCGTGGCTGACCTTGAGACGGGAGATCTTCCGGCCCGCCTCACGCCACCGCTCCGCAACAGCCTCCACATCGGCGGCAACACCGGAGACGACCACCGAGTTAGGACCATTAACCGCCGCGATACCCACCGACTCCGGCAAGCCCTCAGAAGTGACCTCTACCTCGGACGCCTGAATCGCGATCATCGCGCCACCGGTCGGCAGCGCCTGCATGAGCGCACCACGCGCGGCCACCACCTTGGCGGCGTCCGCCAGCGACCACACACCCGCCACATGCGCGGCAGCTAGCTCACCGATCGAATGACCGGCCAGCACATCCGCCCGCACACCCAAGGACTCAAGGAGGCGGAACAGCGCCACCTCGACCGCGAACAGCGCGGGCTGAGTCACCCCCGTCTCGTTCAGCGCATCAGCGTCCGCACCGAACAGCACCTCACGCACCGACGGGTCGAACTCCGCGAGCACCTCGTGCAGTGCCTCGGCGAACGCCGGGAAACGAGCCTCCAGTTCACGGCCCATCCCCAGGCGCTGCGAGCCCTGGCCCGAGAACAGGAAGCCCAGCCGGTGCACTGCCGCCTCACCCACCGCGACACCCGGACCGCCACGCCCCTCGGCGAGCGCGGCCAGGCCCGACTGGAAGTCGGCGGTGTCAGCGGCGACGACCACGGCTCGGTGCTCGAGCACCGCCCGCGAGAACACCAGCGCGCGGCCCACGTCCGGCACGGACAGCTCAGGGGCCGCGTCCACAAAGGACTTGAGCCGCCCGGCCTGCTCCCGCAGCGCCTCGGGGGTCTTGGCCGAGAGGAGCCACGGGACGACCGCGCCGACCGGCAGCGGCTCCGGGACGTCCTCCCGCACGACTGCGGGGGCCTGCTCGATGATGGCGTGCGCGTTGGTCCCGCTGAACCCGAACGACGACACACCGGCACGCCACGGCCGATCCGCGGCAGGCCACGGCCGGGCCTCCGACAGCACCTCGACCGCACCGGCGGACCAGTCCACGTGCGGCGACGGCTCGTCCGCGTGCAGGGTCCGGGGCAGCACACCGTGCCGCATCGCAAGGACCATCTTGATCACACCGGCGACACCGGCGGCGGCCTGGGTGTGACCGATGTTCGACTTGATCGAGCCGAGCCACAGCGGCTCACCGGCACGGTCCTGGCCGTAGGCGGCGAGGAGCGCCTGCGCCTCGATCGGGTCACCCAGCTTCGTACCCGTGCCGTGTGCCTCGACCGCGTCCACATCGGACGGCTCCAGGCCGGCGGCCGCCAGCGCGGCGCGGATGACCCGCTGCTGCGAGGGGCCGTTGGGCGCGGTGAGACCGTTGGACGCGCCGTCCTGGTTGATCGCGGATCCGCGTACGACGGCGAGCACCTGGTGGCCGTTGCGCTGCGCGTCGGACAGGCGCTCGACGAGCAGCATGCCGACGCCCTCGCCCCAGCCGGTGCCGTCGGCGTCCGCACCGAACGCCTTGCACCGGCCGTCCACGGAGAGCCCGCGCTGGCGGCTGAACTCCACGAACGCGGCTGGCGTCGACATCACCGTCACACCGCCCGCGAGCGCCAGCTCGCACTCGCCCTTCTGGAGGGCCTGCACGGCCAGGTGCAGGGCGACGAGCGACGACGAGCACGCCGTGTCCACCGTCACCGCGGGGCCTTCGAGGCCGAACGTGTACGAGAGGCGGCCGGAGATGACGCTCGCCGCGCTGCCGGTGCCGAAGTACCCGTCGACGGTGTCCTCGGCGGCCATCATCAGCCGTGCGTAGTCCTGGCCGTTGGTGCCGACGAACACGCCCGACCGGCTGCCGCGCAGCGACTGCGGGTCGATGCCCGCCCGCTCGAACGCCTCCCACGACGTCTCCAGGAGCAGCCGCTGCTGCGGGTCCATGGCGAGCGCCTCGCGCGGCGATATCCCGAAGGGCGCGGGGTCGAAGTCCGCCACGTGATCGAGGAAGGCACCCATGCGGGAGTACGACGTGCCGACGCCCGTGCCCTCCGGGTCGTACAGCGCCTCGACGTCCCAGCCGCGGTCGGTCGGGAAGTCGGTCACCGCGTCCACGCCGGACCGCAGCACCTGCCAGAGGTCCTCCGGGCTGGACACGCCGCCGGGGAAGCGGCACGACATCGCCACGATCGCGATCGGCTCGTCCGTCACACCCGCCGCGGCCGCCGCGGCAGTGGGGGTGGCGGCGGCCGCGCCGGACAGTTCGGTACGCAGATAGGTGGCCAGCGCGGCGGCCGTCGGGTAGTCGAAGACCACGGCGGCGGGCAGGGCCACGCCGGTTGCCTCGCTGAGGCGGGCGCGCAGCTCGACGGCCGTCAGGGAGTCGAAGCCGAGGTCGCGGAAGGCGCGGGTGGCCGAGAAGGCGTCGCCGGACGCGTGGCCGAGCACGGCGGCCGCCTCGTACCGGACCAGCTCGGTGAGCTGACGCTCCTGCTCGGCCTCGTCCAGACCGGCCAGACGCTGGGCGAGCGCCGACGTGCCCTGCTCGGCCGGAGCGGTGTCGAACGCGGCCTGCACCTCGGGGAGTTCACCGAGGAGCGGGCTGGGGCGCTGCGCCATGAAGGTGCCCGCGAACCGGGACCAGTCGACGTCCGCGACGGTGATCTGTCCGTCGCCGTGGCCGATGGCCGCGGCGAGACCGGCGAGCGCCGCGTCGGGGGCCATCGTCGTCAGGCCCCTGCGGTGCAGTTGCGCGGCCACGTCCGCACCGGCGTCCTCGACCATGCCGCCGTCGGCCCACGGGCCCCAGGCGACGGCGGTGGCGGGCAGGCCCGCGGCCCCGCGGTGGTCGGCGAGGGCGTCGAGGTAGGCGTTTGCCGCGCCGTAGGCGGCCTGGCCGCCGCTGCCCCAGACTCCGGCGATGGACGAGAACAACACGAACGCGTCCAGCGGCGTGTCGCCCAGGAGCTCGTGCAGATTCCGCGCGCCGTCGACCTTCGCCGCAAGCACGTCGCCGAATTCGGTGAGGTCGCCCGGGTCGAGGTCGGCGAGGGCGGCGGAGCGCTCGATGCCCGCCGTGTGCACGACGGCGGTGAGCGAGGGGACGCTCTCCAGGAGCGCCGCGACGGCGTCCCGGTCCGCCATGTCACAGGCGGCGAACGTGGCCCGCGCGCCGAGCTCGACGAGCTCGGCCTCCAGGGCGACGGCGCCTTCGGCCGCTGCACCGCGACGGCTCACCAGTACGACGTGCTCGGCGCCGTGTGCCGCGACCCAGCGCGCCACATGGCCGCCCAGGGCGCCGGTGCCACCGGTCACCAGGACCGTGCCGCGCGGCGACCAGCCCTCTCCGGCGGCAGCGCCGAGCGGCGCGGGCGCCAGCCTGCGCCCGAGGACCCCGTCGCCCCGCAGGGCGAGTTGGTCCTCGCCGCCCGTACCGGCGAGCACCGTGGCCAGCAGGTCACCGGTCGTCTCGTCCGGCGCCTCGAGTACGTCGACCAGACCGCCCCAGCGGTCAGGGTGCTCCAGGGCTGCCACCCGGCCGAGGCCCCACAGCATCGACTGCTCGATCCCGGGGACCGCATCGCCCTCGGCCGCCGCCACCGCGCCCGACGTGAGGCACCACAACGGCGCGGACACGTTCGCGTCGCCCAGGGCGCGTAACAGACCGATCGTGGCCGCCACACCCGCGGGCACGGCCGACTCGCCACTGTCCGCGAGCCCCAGCAGCGAGACGACCCCGTCGAGCGCGGGCAGTTCGCTCAACTGCGCCGCCCAGTCAACCGCCTCCGGGTCCACATCCAGGACGCGGACGTCGGCGCCGTTGCGGGCCAGCGCCGCACGCACCCACTCGGCGCGCTCCTCACCCGTCGGCGCCACGACCAGCCAGACACCGTCCAGTTGACGGCTCGCAGCGGACACCGGCCGCCACTCGACCCCATACCGCCACCCGTCGGCGACAGACCGATCCCGCTGCTTCCTGCGCCACGCGGACAGCCGAGGCAGCACCGCGCTCAGCGGGTCGTCCGACGACACACCCAGCGTGCGGGCGAGATCAGCGGGATCGCCTTCCTCCACTGCCTCCCAGAATCGGGCCTCGACCGGCGACATGCGCTCGACGCCCGTCTCGACGGGGTCGGCGTCCAGCCAGTAGCGCTCGCGCTGGAAGGCGTACGTCGGCAGATCCACGCGCTGAGCGCCGCTGCCGTCGAAGCATGCGGCCAGGTTCACCGCGACACCGCGCACGTGCAGGTGGCCGACGGCCGTGGTCAGCGCGACGAGCTCGGGGCGATCGCCGCGCAGGGCGGGCACGAAGGCGGCCTCCGGCGCCGTGAGCTGCCCGAGACCGGACAGCGTTCCGCCGGGGCCGATCTCCACGAACACGTCGGCGCCCTGCTCGCGCAGCGCCACGACGGCGTCGGCGAAGCGCACGGACTCGCGCACGTGCCGCACCCAGTAGTCCGGGGAGGCCAACTCCTCGGCGGTCGCCTTCGTACCGGTCAGCGTCGACACGATGGGGATCTGGGGCGTCTCGTACGACACGCCCTCCAGGACCCGGCGGAAGTCGTCGAGCATCGGGTCCATCAGGGGCGAGTGGAACGCGTGGCTGACCTTCAGCCGGGAGATCTTCCGGCCCGCCTCACGCCACCGCTCCGCGACCGCCTCGACGTCAGCGGCCACACCGGAAATCACTACGGAGTTAGGACCGTTAACCGCCGCGATACCCACCGACTCCGGCAAGCCCTCAGCCGTCACCTCAGCCTCAGACGCCTGGACGGCGACCATCGCACCACCGGACGGCAGCGCCTGCATCAACGCACCACGCGCGGCCACCACCTTCACCGCGTCCGACAGCGACCAAACACCCGACACATGCGCGGCAGCCAACTCACCGATCGAATGGCCCGCCAGCAGGTCGGGGCGCACACCCCACGACTCAAGAAGCCTAAACAGCGCGACCTCGACGGCGAACAGCGCGGGCTGCGTCACCCCCGTCTCGTTCAGGGCGTCGGCGTCCTCGCCGAACAGAACGCCGCGTACCGACGGCTCGAACTCCGCAAGCACGGCCTCCAGCGCATCCGCGAACACCGGGAAACGAGCGGCAAGTTCACGCCCCATCCCCAGACGCTGCGAACCCTGGCCCGAGAACAGGAAGCCCAGCCGGTGCGATGCGGCTTCGCCCACGACGACACCCGGACCGCCACGCCCCTCGGCGAGCGCGGTGAGCCTGTCGAGGGTGGTGGCGCGATCCTCCGCCACAAGGACGGCGCGGTGCTCGAACAGGGAGCGGGTCGTGGCCAGGGAGAAGCCGGTGCCCGCCGGGTCGAAGTCGGTGGCGGCCGCCACGGCGGACCGGAGTCGGTCGGCCTGTGCGCGCAGCGCGTCGGGAGTGCGGGCGGACAGCGTCCAGGGCGTGACGGCGACGGCCGACGCGTCGGCGTCCGTCGTGGGCCGCGGGTCCGCGGCGGGCGTCTCCTCCGGGGAGGCGGGTGCCTGCTCCAGGATGACGTGGGTGTTCGTGCCGCTGACGCCGAACGAGGACACACCGGCGCGGCGGGGCTCGCCGGTCTCCGGCCACGGCTGTGCCTCGGTGAGCAGGGCCACGGTGCCGGCCGACCAGTCGACGTGGCTGCTCGGCTCGTCGACGTGCAGGGTCTTGGGCAGCGTGCCGTGCCGCATCGCCATGACCATCTTGATGATGCCGCCGACCCCGGCCGCCGCCTGGGCGTGGCCGATGTTCGACTTCAGCGAACCCAGCCACAGCGGGCGCTCCGCGGTGCGCTCGGCGCCGTAGGTCGCGATGAGGGCGTGCGCCTCGATGGGGTCGCCGAGGGTGGTGCCGGTGCCGTGCGCCTCGACGGCGTCGACCTGGGCCGGGGTGAGTCGCGCGCTCGCCAGGGCCTGGTTGATGACGGTCTGCTGGGAGGGGCCGTTGGGCGCGGTCAGGCCGTGGGACGCACCGTCCTGGTTGACCGCGGAGCCGCGGACCACCGCGAGGATCGGGTGGCCGTTGCGGCGGGCGTCGGACAGGCGCTCCACGAGGAGCATGCCGACGCCCTCGCCCCAGCCGGTGCCGTCGGCGCTGTCGGAGAACGCCTTGCAGCGGCCGTCCACGGACAGGGCGCGCTGCCTGCTGTACTCGACGAACGTGCGCGGCGTGGCCATGAACGTGGCGCCGCCCGCCAGTGCGAGGGAGCACTCCTCACGGCGCAGTGCCACCATCGCGAGGTGCAGGGCGACCAGCGACGAGGAGCACGCCGTGTCCACCGTCACCGCGGGCCCGACGAGGCCGAGGGTGTAGGCGATGCGGCCGGACGCGATGCTGCCCGCGCTGCCGTTGGCGAGGAAGCCCTCGAACCCTTCGGGCGCCTGCGGCAGCCGCGTCGCGTAGTCGTTGTACATGATGCCCGCGAAGACACCGGTCCTGGTGTCCTTGGCCTGTACGGGGTCGATGCCCGCGCGCTCGAACGCCTCCCACGACGTCTCAAGGAGCAGTCGCTGCTGGGGGTCCATCGCCGCGGCCTCGCGGGGGCTGACCCCGAAGAACGCCGGGTCGAAGCCCGCCGCGTCCTGCAGGAAACCGCCGTGCCGGGTGATGGACGTGCCCGCGTGGTCCGGGTCGGGGTCGTAGAGCGTGTCGGCGTCCCAGCCGCGGTCGGCCGGGAACTCCACCACGGCGTCCCCGCCGTCGGCGACGAGCTGCCACAGGTCCTCGGGCGAGGCCACGCCGCCGGGATAGCGGCAGCTCATCCCGATGATCGCGATGGGCTCGTGCTCCCGGTCCTCGACCTCGCGCAGCCGTCGGCGCGTGTTGCGCAGATCGGTGGTGGCCCGCTTGAGGTAATCGCGGAGCTTGTCCTCGTTCTCCATCTGGCGTGTACTCCTTACGGCGGCGCGGACGTGTTCGGTGGGGTCCGGCCGGTTCACGAGGTCTCAAGTTCGTTGTCGAGGTAGCCGAAGAGTTCGTCGTCGGTGGCCGAGTCGAAGCCGGCCTCCGCGTCGTCCTCGGCGTCATCGGCCCGGGCTTCGCTCCAGTTGGCGAGCAGGGCGCGCAGCCGCAGGTCCACCTTGGTGGCGGTCCCGTCGTCGGTGAGCGCGAGCAGCGCGCTCTCCAGTTGGTCGAGCTGGTCGAGTACGCCGGTCCCCGGGTCGGGCTCGTCGCTCGGGAGCAGCGTGAGCAGGTACCGGGTGATCGCGGCGGCCGACGGGTGGTCGAAGACGAAGGTCGAGGCGAGCCGCAGGCCGGTGGCCGCGGTCAGCCGGTTGCGCAGTTCCACCGAGGTCAGGGAGTCGAACCCGAGGTCGCCGAGCGCGCGGCCGGGGTCGACCTCGGTGCCGGGCGCGTGGCCGAGCACCGCTCCGACCTGTGTGCAGACCAGGTCGAGGACCGTCTGCTCGCGTTCCTCGGCGGGTCGGCCCGCGAGGGTGTCGGCGAACGTCGCGGCCGCGACGGGGGCCGTCGGCGTGGCGCGGCGGGCGGGGGCCCGGACCAGGCCCCGCAGCAGCGGGGGCAGGGTGCCGTCGGCCGCCTGTCCGCGCAGTGCGGCGGTGTCGAGGAGGACCGGCACGAGTGCCGCACGGTCGTCGTGCGTCGCGGCGTCGAACAGCGCGAGCGCGTCGTCGGTGGGCAGTTCGAGGACGCCGGAGCGGCCGAGCCGGGCCCGGTCGCCCTCGTCGAGGCCCGCGGTCATGCCGCTCGCGGCGGCCCACAGGCCCCACGCCACGGAGACGCCGGGCAGGCCGAGGGCGTGGCGGCGCCGCACGAGCGCGTCGAGCGCCGCGTTGGCGGCCGCGTAGCTGCCCTGGCCCGCGCTGCCGAGGACTCCGGCCGCCGAGGAGAACACGACGAACGCGGACAGGTCGGCGTCCCTGGTCAGCTCGTCCAGGTGCAGCAGGCCGTCGACCTTCGGGGCGAAGACGCGGTCGACGCGTTCGGGCGTCAGCGACTCCAGTACGCCGTCGTCGACGACGCCCGCGGTGTGCACGACCGCGCCGAGCGGCCGGTCCAGCGAGGCGAAGAGCTCCGCGACCGAGTCCCGGTCGGCCACGTCGCAGGCCGCCACGGACACCTCGGCGCCCAGCGCGGCCAGTTCGTCGCGCAGCTCCTCGGCGCCCTCGGTCGCCAGGCCCTTGCGGCCCGCGAGGACGAGGTTGCGGACGCCTCGTTCGGCGACGAGGTGCCGGGCCACGATCGCGCCGAGCGTGCCGAGGCCGCCGGTGACCAGGACCGGGCGGTCCGGGTCGATCGGTGCGGGCACGGTCAGCACGGCCTTGCCGGTGAGCCGGGATTCGGCGACGTGCCGGAACGCCTCGGGTGCGCGGCGGACGTCCCAGGCGCGCACCGGCAGGGAGGTCAGCACGCCCGCCTCGCAGAGCGCGAGGACGTCGGCGAGGATCTCCTGGCAGCGGTCGGGGTCCGGCTGCGGCCGGTCGAACGCGGCGTACTCGACGCCGGTCGGCAGGGCGTCGGGCTCGTGGCCGTCGGCCTTGCCCGGCTCGATGAACCACCCGCCTTCGGGCAGCAGTTCCAGGAGGGCGTCGGTGAACTCCCGTGCTGCCGGGGAGGTGTCCGCGTGCTCCCGCGCTTCCGGGGAGGCCGCCGCGGACTCCCGCACCAGCGCGTTCAGGACCACGTGCACGCCGCGCCCGCCGGTCTCCACGGCGAGCTTCGCAGCGAAGTCGGTGTCGTCCGACGACGCCAGGTGCGCGGCGGGCACACCCGCCGCCCGTACGACGTCCCACTCCTCGGGGCGCGCGGTCGCGAACACCTCCGCGCCCCAGTGCCGGGCGAGTTGCACGGCCGCCAGGCCGACGTCGCCCGCCGCCCCGTGGACGAGAACGGACTGGCCGCGGCGCAGGCCTGCCAGGTCGTGCAGGGCGTGGTACGCGGTGAGGAAGGCCAGCGGCACCGATGCGGCGTCCGCGAAGGACCAGCCTGCGGGCACCGGGGCGAGGAGCCTGTGATCGGTGACCGCGAGCGGTCCGAAGCCCTTGCCGGCCAGGCCGAGCACGTGGTCGCCCACGGTCAGGCCGGTCACCGCCGAGCCGACCTCGGTGACCACGCCCGCGACCTCGCTGCCCGGTTCGGCGGCGTCGGGGTGGGCGTCGAGGGCGATCAGCGCGTCGCGGAGGTTCAGTCCCGCCGCGCGGACGGCGACGCGTACCTCGCCGGGCGCGAGGGGCGCGGTGACGTCCGGGTGCGGCACCAGGGCGAGGCCGTCCAGGGAGCCGTGCTGCTGGACGCCGAGGTGCCACGGGCCGTCGGCGGGCGGGGTGAGCAGCCTGTCGGCGGTGGTGCGGGCGAGCCTGGGCACGGTCACCCGGCCTGCCCGTACGGCCAGTTGGGGCTCGTCGGAGGCCAGCGCGGCGGGCACGGCGAGGGCGGACTCGGCGGCGGCGTCGAGGTCGACGAGCGCGAACCGGCCGGGGTTCTCGGTCTGTGCCGACCGGACCAGGCCCCACACGGCGGCCTGCGCCGCGTCGGGCACGTCGGTGTCGACGGCGCCGCGGGTCACGAACACCAGGCGCGTGCCCGTGGTCCGCTCGTCGGCGAGCCAGGCCTGGGCCAGTGCGAGCGCCCAGGACACGGTGTCCCGCGCCGCCTTCCCGTCCGCGTCGGACGCTTGGGGGCAGTGGGCGAGCAGGTCGCTCACGCCGTCGAGGGCGGCGAAGTCGGAGACGGTGGGGGTGTCGGGGCCGAAGTCGGCCGCGTCCAGGCCGGGGCCGTCCGCCCCGAGGCCGTCCGCGGCGAGCACGGCGAGCCCGACCGGCCTCTGCCCGGTCGCGGGCAGCGGTGTCCACTCCACTTCGAGCAGTGTGTCGGAGGTCCGGGAGGCGGTCCCGCGGAGGTCCGCCGGTCGCATCACCAGTGACTCGACGGTCGCCACCGGCCGCCCGGCAGGGTCCGCGACGGACAGCGACATCTCGTCCCGGCCCTGCCCCGTGGGCGACCAGCGCACCCGCAGCGCCGAGGCGCCGACGGCGTGCAGCCGCACTCCCCTGAAGCTGAACGGCAGCCGGGGGCCCGCGCCGACCTCGTCGAGGGCACGCAGCACGGGCGCGTGCAGCGCGGCGTCGAGCAGGGCGGGGTGCACGCTGAAGCCGTCGCCGACGGTCCCGTCCGGCAGGGCCACCTCGACGTACACGTCACGGTCGAGGGTCCAGGCCGCGCGCAGCGCGCGGAACACGGGCCCGTAGCCGTAGCCGAGTTCGTCGAGGCGGTCGTAGATGCCGTCGACGTCCATCGGTGTCGCGCCCCGCGGCGGCCACGCCGCGAGGTCGGTCTCCTGCACGTCGCCCGTGGTGAGCATGCCGGTGGCGTGCTCGGTCCACGGCGCGTCCCGGTCGGCGTCGTCTGCCCGTGAGTGCACCCGGATGCTCCGCGTGCCGTCGTCCTGCGCGCCCACCGTGACGCGCAGGGCGAGGCCGCCGCGCTCGGGCAGGGCCATCGGGGCCTGCAGGGTCAGTTCGTCGACGGTGTCGAGGCCGCAGTGGCTCGCGGCGTGCAGGGCGAGGTCGAGGAAGCCGGTGCCGGGGAACAGCACCCGGCCGCCGACGCCGTGGTCGGCGAGCCACGGATGGGTCTTGGTGGAGAGCCTGCCGGTGAAGACGACGCCGTCGGAGTCGGGCAGCGCGATCGCGGCGCGCAGCAGCGGGTGGTCGCCCGCGGCGACACCGAGGGCCGCTGTCGCGCCGTCGCCCGCGGGGGCGACGGCGGCGGTCAGCCAGTAGCGGTCGTGCTGGAAGGCGTAGGTGGGCAGGCTGACTTGGCGGCCCGGGCCGCCAAGGGCGGCGCCGGCGTCCAGCTTCGCGCCGCGGACGTACAGGTGCGCGGCGGCGAGGGTGAGCGCGTCCGGTTCGGGCCGGTCGGAGCGCAGCGTCGGCACGAACACCGTGTCGGGGGCGCTGTCCTGGCCCATCGCGGCGAGCACGGTGCCGGGCCCGACCTCCACCATCGTCGTCACGCCCTGCGCGACAAGTGCCGTGACGCCGTCGGCGAACCGCACCGGCTGGCGCACGTGCCGCACCCAGTGGTCCGGCGAGGCCAGTTCCCCGGCGTCGACCGGCGCGCCGGTCAGCGTGGACACGATGGGCAGCGTGGGCGGATGGGCGGTGGCGCCCGCCACGACACGGCGGAACGCGGCCAGCATCGGCTCCATGAGCGGCGAGTGGAACGCGTGGCTGACGCGCAGCCTGGTCACCTTGCGGCCCTGTGCCTTGAGGCGGTCGGCGAGGTCGAGGACCTCGCGTTCGCTGCCGGACAGGACCAGGGAGTTCGGGCCGTTGATGGCGGCGATGCCGACGTGCTCGGAGAGCTCCGGCGCGATCTCGTCCTCGGCGGCCTGCACGGCGACCATGACGCCACCGGCGGGCAGTTCCTGCATGAGGGCGCCGCGGGCGGCGACGATCGCGCAGGCGTCGGCCAGCGAGAAGACCCCGGCGACATGGGCGGCGGTGAGTTCGCCGATGGAGTGGCCCGCGAGCGCGTCGGGCTGAAGGCCCCAGGACTCCCACAGCCGGTAGAGGGCCACCTCGACGGCGAACAGCGCGGGCTGGGCGTACTCGGTGCGGTCGAGCAGGGCCTGGTCGTCGCCGAGGACGACGTCGCGCAGCGGCACGGCGAGGTGCGGGTCGAGGTGGGCGAACGCCTCGTCGAGGGCGTCGGCGAACACGGGGTGCGCCGCGTACAGGCCGCTGCCCATGCCGATGCGCTGGGAACCCTGGCCGGAGAACAGCACGGCGAGCGTGCCGCCGTCGGGGGTGCCGCGCACCACGGCCGGGTCGTCGGCGCCGACGGTCAGCGCGTCGAGTCCGACGCGCAGTTCGGAGGTGTCGGTGCCGAGGACGACGGCGCGGTGGTCGAGCGCGGCGCGTCCGGTCGTGAGCGTCGTGGCGACGTCCACCGGGGACAGGCCGGGCCGCTCGTCGACGGTGGCGGCAAGGCGGGCCGCCTGGTCGCGCAGCGCGGCGGTGTCGCGGGCGGACAGCGCCCACGCCAGGGTCCGTCCTTCGGGCTCGGCGGTCGGGGTCGCGGGTGCGGACTCGGCCTGGACGTCGGCCTGTTCGAGGATGACGTGGCCGTTGGTGCCGCTGACGCCGAACGCGGACACGGCGGCACGCCTGGGCCGGTCGGCCTCGGGCCACGGCCGGTCGTCGGCGAGGAGTTCCACGGCGCCGGTCGTCCAGTCCACGTGCTGGGACGGGCGGTCCAGGTGCAGGGTGCGCGGCAGTACGCCGTGGCGCAGCGCCTGCACCATCTTGATGACGCCCGCGATGCCCGAGGCCGCCTGGGTGTGGCCGATGTTGGACTTCAGCGCGCCGAGGAGCAGCGGCCGGTCGGCGGGGCGTTCCTGGCCGTATGTGGCGAGGAGTGCCTGGGCCTCGATGGGGTCGCCGAGCCGGGTGCCGGTGCCGTGGCCCTCGACGGCGTCCACGTCCGCGGCGGACAGGCCCGCGTTGGCGAGCGCCGCGCGGATGACCTGCTGCTGTGCGGGCCCGTTGGGCGCGGAGAGGCCGTTGGAGGCGCCGTCCTGGTTGATGGCGGAGCCGCGGACGACGGCGAGCACTTCGTGGCCGTTGGCCTGGGCATCGGAGAGGCGTTCCAGCAGGATCAGGCCCGCGCCCTCGCCCCAGCCGACGCCGTCGGCGGCGTCGGCGAAGGGCTTGCACCGGCCGTCGGGGGCCAGGCCGCCCTGCAGGCTGAACTCGGCGAAGGGCATCGGCGTCACCATGATCGCGGTGCCGCCCGCCAGGGCCATCGAGCACTCCCCCGACCGCAGTGCCTGCACGGCGAGGTGCAGGGCGACCAGGGAGGACGAGCAGGCGGTGTCCACGGTGACGGCGGGGCCGCGCAGGCCAAGCGAGTAGGCGACGCGCCCGGAGACGACGCTCAGGGCGTCGCCGGTCAGGCGGTAGCCGTCCATCTCGGACGTGGCCTGCTCCATGCTGCCGGAGTAGCTCTGCGGCGAGGCGCCGACGAACACGCCGGTGAGGCTGTCGTGCACGGAGGACGGGTCGATGCCCGCCCGTTCGAAGGCCTCCCAGGCCAGTTCGAGCACCTGCCGCTGCTGCGGGTCCATCGCGAGGGCCTCGCGCGGGGCGATGCCGAAGAAGCCCGCGTCGAAGCCGCCCGCGTCGTCGAGGAAGGCGCCCTCCAGGGTGCGGCTGCGGCCCAGGGCCTCCGCGTCGGCCGGGTACAGCCGGTCGGTGTCCCAGCCCCGGTCGTCGGGGAACTCCCCGATGGCGTCGTGTCCGGCCATGACGAGCGACCAGAGGTCCTCGGGTCCGCGGACGCCGCCGGGGTAGCGGCAGCTCATCGCCACCACGGCGATCGGCTCGTCGGCGGCCCGGGTCGTGCTGGCCGGGGTCGGCGCGGCGGTCTGCTGCGCGCCGAGCACGACGGTGTGCAGTTCGGCGGCGAGAGCCGTGGGGGTCGGGTGGTCGAACACGACGGTCGCGGGCAGTCGTACGCCGGTCGCGGTGTTGAGGCGCTTGCGGAGTTCGATGGCGGTCAGGGAGTCGAAGCCCAGCTCGCGGAACGCGCGGTCGGGCGTGACGGTGTCGGGTCCTTCGTGGCCGAGCACCGCGGCGGCGTGGCCGCGGACCAGGTCGAGCAGGACTCGGCGCCGGTCGGCGTCGGTGAGCCCGGCGAGGCGGTCGGCGAGCGCGCCACCGGCGGCGGGCTGGTCCACGGCGTCCTGCTCGGCGAGCGCGACGACGTCGGGTATCTCGCTGATCAGGGGGCGGGAGCGGGCGGCCGTGAAGCCGGGGGCGAAGCGGGCCCAGTCGAAGTCCGCGACCGTGAGGGTGGTTTCGCCCGCGGCGAGGGCGGTGGCGAGCGCGCCGACCGCGAGCTCCGGCCGCATGGGGCGCAGGCCCCGGCGGCGCAGCTGGTCGTCCAGGTCGCCCGTGGCCATGCCGCCGCCCGCCCACATGCCCCAGGAGACCGAGGTGGCGGGCAGTCCGTCGGCGTGGCGGCGCTGCGCGAGGCCGTCGAGGAAGGCGTTGGCGGCGCCGTACGCCCCCAGTTCACCGCTGCCCCAGACCGCGGAGCCGGAGGAGAACAGCACGAACGCGTCCAACTCGCGTCCGGCGCACAGCTCGTCGAGGTGGACCGCGCCGACGGCCTTCGCGCCGACGGCGTGGGCGAGGTCCGAGGTGGTGGTGTCGGCGAGGGGCAACGACGGGACGGTGCCCGCCGCGTGGAAGACGGAGCGGACGGGGGTGCCGTCGGCGTCGAGCCGGGCGAACAGGTCGGCGAGGGCGGTGCGGTCGGCGGCGTCGCAGGCGGCGACGGTGGTCCGGGCGCCGAGCGCGGTCAGTTCGGCCGCCAGTTCCTGGGCGCCGGGGGCGTCCGGGCCGCTGCGGCTGGTCAGCACGATGTGTTCGGCGCCGCTGACCGCCAGCCAGCGGGCGACGTGCCCGCCGATGGCGCCGGTGCCGCCGGTGATCAGCGCGGTGCCGCTGGTGCGCCAGGCGGGTGCCGCCGCCGGTGCGGGGGCCGGTACCAGCCGTCGCACCGTCACGCCGGAGGCGCGGATGGCCAATTGGTCCTCGTCCGTCTGCCCGGCGAGGACGGCGGCGAGCCGGGTGCCGGTCCTGGCGTCGGGGGTCACGGGGAGGTCGACGAGACCGCCCCAGCGCTCCGGGTGCTCCAGGCCGACGGCGAGGCCGAGGCCCCACACCTGGCTCTGCGCCGGGTGGGTCAGCGGGTCGGAGCGCCCGACGGACACCGCGCCCGTCGTGGCCAGCCACAGCGGCGCGCCGATCCCGGCGTCGCCGAGCGCCCGGACCAGCGCCAGCGTGCCGGAGAGGCCGCCGGGGACGGTCGGCGCCGCGGCGTCGGGCTGTTCGTCGAGGGCGAGCAGGGACAGCACGCCACTGGGTACGACGTCCAGGGCGCTCAGCGACTCGGCCGAGCCGTCGACGTGCAGGACGTCGGCTCCGTGGGCACGCAGCGCGTCGGCGGCCGCCGTCCGCCACGGGTGCTCCGCCTCGGACGGCGGGCCGACCAGGAGCCAGGTCCCGGTCAGGGTGGGTGCGGTGGCGGTTGCGAGCGGGCGCCAGGTGATCCGGTGGCGCCACGAGTCGACGGCGGTCCGCTCCTGGCTGCGGCGCCGCCAGTCGGCGAGGCTGGGCAGGACGTCGGTCAGCGGCGCGTCGGCGGGCACGTCGAGCGTGGTGGCGAGGTCGCCGCGCTCCACGGCGGCCCAGAACTCCGCGAACGCGGGGTCGTCGCCGCCCGCCGCGGGGCGGGACGTCTCGTCGATCCAGAACCGCCTGCGCTGGAACGGGTACGTCGGCAGGTCCACGTGCCGCCCGGCGGGCACGACGGCATGCCAGTCGAAGGGCAGGCCCTCCACGTACGCCTCGGCGGCGGAGAGCAGGAACCGGTCGAGGTCGCCGGCGGTGCGGCGCAGGGTGCCGACGACGATGGCTTCGCCTCCGGTCGCGTCCACGGTCTCGCGCACGCCGATGGTGAGCACGGGGTGCGGGCTGCATTCGACGAACGCGCCGACGCCGTGGTCGAGGAGGCCGCGCGTGGCCTCCTCGAAGCGCACGGTGTGCCGCAGGTTCTGATACCAGTAGTCGGCGCCCACCTCGGTGCCGGTCAGCCACTCCCCGGTGACCGTGGACAGCATCGGCACACCCGCGACCTGGGGCTCCACCCCGGCCAGCACGCGCGCCAGCTCGTCCTCGATCCGCTCGACGTGCGGCGAGTGGGAGGCGTAGTCGACGGGGATCCGCCGGGCCCGCCTGCCGTCGGCCGTGCAGGCCTCGACCAGCTCGTCCAGCGCGTCGGCGTCACCCGCGACGACCACCGAACCGGGGCCGTTGACCGCGGCGACCGAAATCCGCCCGTCCCACGGCGCGATCCACTCACGGGCGTCCTCAAGCGTGGCGGCGAGCGACACCATGCCGCCCTGACCCGACAGCGCGAGGATGGCCTTGCTCCGCAGCGCGACAACCCTGGCAGCATCCGCGAGCGAGAGGGCGCCCGCGACGTGCGCGGCGGCGATCTCGCCCTGGCTGTGCCCCACGACCGCATCGGGTTCGACACCGTACGAACGCCACAGCGCCGCGAGCGACACCATCACCGAGAACAGCGCGGGCTGCACCACGTCGACGCGCTCCAGCGCGTCCGCGTCGTCGAGCACATCCCACAACGGCCAGTCCACGTACGGCGCGAGGGCCTCGGCGCACGCCTCCATCGAGGCACGGAACACCGGCGACGACTCCGCCAACCGCGCACCCATCCCCAGCCACTGCGAACCCTGGCCGGGGAACACGAACGCCACCTTCCCCGCGGTCCGCGCGACGCCGATCGCCACCCGGGCGGACTCGGCCCCCTGGGCCACCGCCGTCAGCGCGTCGGCGCCGCCCGCCACCACCACGGCCCGGTGCTCGAAGACCGAGCGGGACAGCAGACCGGCCGCCATGTCGGCGGGTGTCAACTGCTCCACGACAGCGGCGAGTCGGGCGGCGTGGGCGCGCAGGGCGTCCTCCGAGCGCGCGGAGAACACCAGCGGCACGGACGCGGACGACGGCTCCGGGTCGGCCGGAACCTCGTCGGGTGCCTGTTCGAGGACGGCGTGGGCGTTGGTGCCGCTGATGCCGAACGAGGACACACCGGCCCGCCGGGGGCGCTCGACCTCCGGCCACGGCATGGCCTCGGTGACGAGCGACACCGCGCCCGTCGTCCAGTCCACGTGCGGGGTGGGCTCGGTGATGTGCAGGCTCTTGGGCAGCTCGCCGTGCTGCAGCGCGAGCACCATCTTGATCAGACCCGCGACGCCGGACGCGGCCTGTGTGTGGCCGATGTTCGACTTCACCGAGCCGAGCAGCAGCGGCCGGTCGGCCGGGTGCTCCTGGCCGTAGGTGGCGAGCAGCGCGTCCGCCTCGATCGGGTCGCCCAGCTTCGTGCCGGTGCCGTGCGCCTCGACGGCGTCGACCTCGGCGGCGGACACGCCCGCGTCGGCGAGGGCCTGTCGGATCACGCGGCGCTGTGCGGGGCCGCTGGGGGCGGTGAGGCCGTTGGACGCGCCGTCCTGGTTGATGGCGGTGCCCTTGACCAGCGCGAGCACGGGGTGTCCGTTGCGCCGCGCGTCGGAGAGCCGCTCGAGGAGCACCATCGTGGCGCCCTCGGCGAGGCCGAAGCCGTCCGCGCTCGCCGAGAACGCCTTGCTGCGGCCGTCGGGGGCCAGCGCGCGCTGGCGGCTGAACTCCACGAACATGCCCGGCGACGGCATGACCGTGACGCCGCCCGCGAGCGCGACGGTGCACTCGCCGCGGCGCAGCGACTGCACGGCCAGGTGCAGGGCGGCCAGCGACGACGAGCACGCCGTGTCGACGGTGACGGCGGGTCCCGAGAAGCCGAACGTGTAGGAGAGCCTGCCGGACGCGACGCTCGCCGTGTTGCCGGTGAGGAGGTAGCCCTCCAGGTCCGCGGGCGCCTCGTGCAGTCGCGGCCCGTAGTCCATCGTCATGGCGCCCACGAACACGCCCGCGCGGCTGCCCCGCAGCCCCGCCGGGTCGATGCCCGCGCGCTCGATCGCCTCCCAGGAGATCTCCAGGAGCAGCCGCTGCTGCGGGTCCATGGCGAGGGCCTCGCGCGGTGATATGCCGAAGAACTCCGGGTCGAACTCGGTCGCCTCGTGCAGGAATCCGGCTTCGCGCTGGTAGTAGCCGCCCGCCCGCTCGGCGTCCTCGTCGTAGCGTCCGTCCAGGTCCCAGCCGCGGTCGGCGGGGAACGCGGTGATGCCGTCGCCGCCCGCGGACAGCAGTTCCCACAGGTCCTCGGGGCTGTGTACGCCGCCGGGCAGGCGGCAGCTCATCGCGACGACGGCGATCGGCTCGTTGTCGCCGCCCGTCAGGGGGGCCGGCGCCTCGTCGTCGTCGGTGGGCGCGCCGAGCAGGACCCGGTCGATGTGCGTGGCGAGGCCTCGGCACGTGGGGTTGTCGAACACCGCGGACACGGGCAGCTTCAGGCCGGTGGCGGCGTTCAGGAGGTTGCGCAGGGTCACCGCGCCCGCCGAGTCGACGCCCAGCTCCAGGAGCGGAGCGTCCACGTCGGCGGAGAGCACGGTGTCCGCTCCGGCGACGGCGGCGACCTGCGCGCGGACCAGGTCGAGGAGGAGTTCGTGGCGGTCGGGGGCGGCCGCGAGCCGGTCGGCGAGGGACGGGGCGGGGGCGGCGGCGGGCGCGGCGTCCAGCGGGTAGGCGGGCAGCGGCACGGCGCGGGCGTCCCGGCCCACGAACACCGCGTCCCAGTCGGGGAGTACGCCGTGCGCGTGCACCGTGGCCAGTGCGGCGGTCAGGTGGTCGGCGCTGCCCGGGCCCCGGCGCAGCGTCCCGAGGACGACGGCGTCCACGGCGGCGTCCTCGGCGGTCTCCTGCACGGCCCGGGTGAGCACGGGGTGCGGGCTCGACTCGACGAGCAGGCGGTGGCCCGCGGCCAGTGCGGCGCGGGTGGCGCCCTCGAAGTCGGCGGTGTGGCGCACGTTGCGGCACCAGTGGTCCGCGGTGAGCGTGAGCGGGTCGACCCGCTCGCCCGTGGTGCCCAGGTAGATCGGCACGTCCGTCGGGCGGGGCTCGATCGGGGCGAGGTCGGCGCGCAGCCCGTCGAGGACCGCGTCGACCTGGCGGCCGTGCGCCGCGATGCGGATGTCGATGGCCCTGGCCTTGATGCCGTCCGCGGCCAGTTCGGCGAGGAGTGCGTCGGCCTCGTCCTCGACGCCGGAGACCAGGACCGAGCCGGGGGCGTGCACGGCGGCGAGGTCGAGTCCGTCGTAGCGGGTCAGCCGTTCGCGTACCTCGTCGGCGGACGCGAGGACGGACAGCATCACGCCGCCTTCGAGCAGGTGCACCTGCGCCTGGCCGAACAGGGCCACGGCCCGCGCGCCGTCCTCGACGGACAGGGCGCCCGCGACCGTCGCTGCCGGGAGCTCGCCGGCGCTGGAGCCGATCACGGCGTCGGGCACCACGCCCCAGGACCGCCACAGGGCGGCCAGGGACACCATCATCGCCCAGAGTGCGGGCTGCCCCACGTCCGGCCGGTCGAGCGACGGCGTGTCCGTGTGGCCGCGCAGTACGTCCATGACGGGCCAGTCCACGTGCGGCGTGAGGGCGTCCGCGCAGGCCCGCAGGTGCTCGGCGAACACCGGCAAGCGGTCCATCAACTCGTCGGCCATGCCCGGCCATTGGGGCCCGTGCCCGGGGAACACGAACGCGATGCCGTCCGCCGCGGCCGGTGCGGGCCCGCCGGTCGCGAGTCCCGGCACCGGTAATCCGCCCTCACTGAAGGCGAGCAGTTCCCCGGCGAGCCGCGCCCGGTCGCCGCCGACGAACACGGCGCGTTCGGCGAGCGCGGGGCGGGTGGTGGCGAGGGACAGGGCGACGTCGGCGAGCGGCAGGTCCGGCTCGGTGTCGAGCAGGGTGCGCAGGTCGGCGGCGCGGGCCCGCAGGGCGTCCTGGCTGTGGGCCGACAGCGTCAGCGGGACGGCGGGTCCTTCGGCGGCGGCGCGGCCGGGCGCGGGACGGCCCGCGCTCAGGGCGGACTCGACAAGAGCGAGAACGTTGTCAGGCAACTCGTCGTCGGTGCCGAGCCGGTAGGCGAAGGCCGCGGCCCGGGCGTGGTCGCCCCGCGCGAGCACGGCGTGGGCACCGTCCGAGCCGACGAGGGCCAGGGCACACTCGCCGGAACGCACGGCGGCGAGGGCCTCGGCGAGGGGGTCGGGCCCGGTGCGGCGCGGGCCGCGCAGACCGAGTGTGTCCGCTAACTCGCCCGGGTCGCCCGCGTCCGCGCCCTCGGCGGCCAGGAAAACGCCGATGCCCGCCCGGTCGTCGCCGACGCCCGCGTCCTCACAGGCCGTCCACGCCGACGCCACGGCGGCGGTCCGGTCCGCCGACAGCATCACACCGGTCAACTCGGCCCACACACCGGGATCCGGCTCGGTCCGCACCGGTGCCGCAGGCGCGACTCCGATGACGGCGACAGTGCCGATGTCCACTCGTGCCATTTCGCACATGGCAGCCCCTGCCCTCGTCAATCGTCCACTAAAGAACACGCACTTGATTGGCCCGAATTGACGTCGATCACTTCTCAGCCAATCGGTCCCGACAACTGGCGCAAGTCAAGACCAGCGCTCCAGAAATTGTCAACTGACGTCTATTTCAAGTCGGTCGACGTCTATTTCCGGTCTCAACCATCGCCGGTCGCGTTTGGCGTATGCGCGTATCGCGCCCGCGCGAGGAATACACACAACCGACACGCGGGCGCCAGTCGGCACGCCCTGACTCACGAAATTTACGGGGCGGACCTCAGGAATTCATCGGGGCCGTTGCCCTTTGAGGCAACGAAAACCCCAGCTCACACCACCTGACGCGTCCGGGAGGGCACGTGCGGATGTGACGAGTGCGAAACATCTGGTTCATGGGAGGACACACCCCTGTCATGGGACCGTCAATCCTGGGTCATACGGAGCCACATAACAGGTAAACGGCAGCCAATATCCGCGTCGAAACATCGGACGCATGACGAAAAGAAGACGTCGAACGGACCGGTGGCGCAACCCCGGAGAACACCGGTACAGGGGCCCGAGGGGCGGCGTCGGCGGGGGGCGAAGGCGCAGTACCGACATGGCACGGCGAAGGCCCGGGACGCCTCGCCCCAGGCGCTCCCGGGCCACGACGCCCCAACTGCCGAGGCACGGCGCGGCCGTGAGCTGGGATGACGGAGGCGTCGCCGACGGTGCCCGCAGGGATCCACCACGGGCGGGGCGGGCGGCACGTGTCAGCGACACACGGAGCGAGTCAGGGTTTCGGACCGGGCGGCCCGGGTGCCGTCCGATCGGATACGACTGTCGTGCCGTTCGTCAGACGTCGGTGGAGCGATGAGCCAGGAAAGCGCGGCCATCGGCGATTCGAAGAACGCCGGAACACGCGGGGAAACATTACGGAAACCCTGGTTTCGATCTCACGAGAACACAGTGCGGATAGAGGTACGCAATACGTCGAGGCACGTAATACATCGAGTTTCGCACTCCATGGACCGAGTGGTGCGAGACGCCAGGGACCTACTTAGTTCTGGGTATGGACATCGCCCCGGAACGGTCTCCGTACGGTGGCAGAGAAGGCTCGACAGGAAGCACCAGAACCTGCATCGCGGGTCACCGGACCTCAGTCTCCCTTTACCTGGACTCCACATGAGCATCGGGCTCGCCGCGAGAAGTCAGGGGAATGACTCCTCGGGAGGACCGACGGGCCGTGCGGGCGACTCGCTCACGGGTCAGGTGAATGCGGAGTCATCGCGCTGCGCCTACGGCAACAGTATCGGACCGCCCTTTGCCCGTACCACCCAGACCTTTTGTGGCTATCGGCGGCGCGACAACACTTCCTTACTCTTGCGTAAGGACCGTTGGCGCGCGCGCCGAACGCCTGCTGCATATGCCTAAGCGAAGAGGCACCGCCCCGACTACCTGGGCGTCGACTCTGTCCGGTTCGCATCCGCGATACCTGACACCGACACCCGCGAGACACCGGGCACCGCTCCCGGGAACGGGCAACCGTGCAGCCGGACATGCCCGTTTGACCATCCGAGGCGCCCGTTTCCTGCCCGAATCGCGCCCTCAAATGATCACCGTGGTCCATCTCACAACGCGCCCGGACGATCACGCACCGCAGTCCCACGGGGGCTCCCTCAGATCCGCGAGGAGGCCGTCGAGAGCCCCGCCCAGGCTCTCGAAGAGCGCGTCCACGACCGGATGCGACGGATACGTGACCGTGACGGAACGGCGTTCGCAGATGGCGGGCAAGGGGATGGCTCGTGTCAACGCGCGGTCGTCGGAGCGGTCGACCACCTCCTGGTCGTCCGCGGCCCCGTGCTCCGCCCCCTCATGCGGACAGCGAAGCGCGGAGGAAGTCGAGGACCTGCGCCCGCGCGGCCTCGGCCTGCGGGACGACACCCGGCAGGCTCAGGAACGCGTGCGGGGCGTCGGGGTGTTCGGCGAGCCGCACGGACGTCCCGGCCGCGCGCAGCCGTTCGGCGTAGCGGCGGCCGTGATCGGCCAGCGGGTCGTGGGTCGGCACCACCACGAGCGCCGGGGGCAGTCCGCCCAAGTCGTCGGCGTACAGCGGCGACAGCGCGCGGGGGTCGGTTCCCGACGGGACGGCGAGCCGCTGGAACAGGCGCAGCTGCGGCAGGGCGAGGGTCGGGGTGTCCGCGTGCTCGGCGATCGAGTCGTACGCGAACATCGTCCCGGTCACGTCGACGGCGGGGTTGACGAGGACCTGCGCCCGCAGGCCCAAGTCGGCCCGCCTGGCCCGGATCGCGACCAGCGCGCTGATCAACGCGCCGCAGCTCTCGCCGAAGACAGCGGTCCGCGCCGGGTCGACGCCCCATCGCCCGGCGTCGCGCACCACGTGCCGGAGCACGTCCCAGCCGTCGTCGACGGCGGCCGCGAGGGGATGGTCCGGGTCGACGAGGCGGTGCTCCACCGAGACGACGACCGCGGGCAGTCGTGCCGCCACATGGCTGGTGACCCAGTCGCACTGCGCCGCCGTGCCCACGAACCCGCCCCCGTGCACGTGGAGTACGAGCGGCAGGCCGGTCCGCCCGGCGTCCCGGCCGTCGCCCCCCGGGACCGGCCGGTACACCCGGACCGGGAGTTCACGCCCGGGCAGTGCCACCTTCTCCCACTGGATCGTGGCACCGGGGTCCGGCTCCCCGAGGATCGACCGCGCCGCGTCCGACGCGCGGAAGCGGTTCTCCGCCTCGCGGTAGGCGATCAGTTCCTCGGTCGTGATCGTCGGCCAGTTCGGCTCCGGCGGTCGCTGCGCGGTGGTGATGTCACTCATGTCTCTTCTCCTTGCCCGGAGTTGGCTGTTGCCCGGAGCCGGTCGCCGCGTGGAGAGTTTCGCGACCCCAGGTATCGATACTCAAGGTAGCGAAAAGAGGTAGGGTGTGGATATGACTTCGCCCACATCCGCCAGGCCGCCGGGCCGCCCACGCGCCGGCGTCAACGACGCGGTCTTCGCCGCCACGCTGAGCACGGTCCAGGAGGTCGGCTACGCGCGCGCCACGGTCGAACGCATCGCAGGCGCGGCGGGCGTCGCGAAGTCGACGGTCTATCGGCGCTGGCCGACGAAGGGCGCGCTGATCGTGGACTGTCTCCTCGACGCGTTCGGCCCGGCGCCGCTCGAGGGCGGCAGTCGGGCCGCGCTCTTGACCTCGACGGTCCGCTGGGTCGCGGCGAAGATCGCCGAACCCGGAGTGGGCGACGCGTTCGCCGGTGTGTTCAGTGACGCCGTCAGCGACCCGGACCTGCGCGAGATCCTGTCCGCGCGGCTGCAGGACCCGTACCGGCTCGCGCTCCAGGAGGCGCTCGACGAGCCGGAGCACCGGGTCCTGTTCTTCATCGACGTCGTCGTCGGAGTGCTGTTGCACCGGATGGGCATGACCGGGGAGCCCATGGTCGACAGGGACGTGGACGCCCTGGTCGACATGATCCTGCCGCACTTCGCCGACGGTCCGGGCCGGAGCTGACGCCTCATCGGTCGGCGTCCGCCCGACTCCCCGTGCGGCGCCGCCCACCCCGGGGCCCCGGCCCCCGAAACGCCCGAGGGGCCCTGTCGCCGACGAGTCGAGCGACAGGGCCCCCGGGCCTTGAGCGGGTACGAGCGGTACGGAACCGGTCAGCGGGCGATCACGCCGAACGCGTTGCCGGGCCACGGGACCTCGGAGTCCACCGGCGGCTTCACCACACGCGTCGGCGCGGTCCCGGCGATCTTGCCGCCCTTCGTTCCGACCGACCAGACCTCCGACGCGTTCGCCCGGACCGGGACGGTGATCTCGGGCTGCTTGTCCCCGTTCAGATCCGTGATCTTGAGCAGCTGGGGGATGCGGTAGACACCCGCGGGACGGGGCAGGCCGGGCGCGTTGTAGCCGGTGAACACGGCGCCGGTGCCGGTCAGGCCCTTCTTCGAGCCCTTGAGCGCGTACAGGCCGCCCCCGCTGATGTAGCAGTGCTCGCAGGTGGCGTGCCGCTCACCGGGAGCGCCCACGACCAGGTCCGCGTAGCCGTCCCGGTCGAGGTCGCCCGCGGCGACGTCGATGCCGAAGCTGTCGCCCGCCTCCACACCGCCGGGGACACCGGGGCTGTCCTCGGTGAAGACCTTGGCCGCGCGGTTCTCGTCCACGCCTCCGGAGGAGCCGTACTGGACCTGGACGCGGCCCGCGTGGCGCTCGGAGTCGCGTACGTACGTCGAGTCGCCCACCGCGATGTCGCCGTACCCGTCCTTGTCGAAGTCGCCGATCGCGACGCTGTTTCCACCGCGGACGGTGGCATCGGTCCTGCGCAGCCCGGACGCCCCGCCGAGCAGCACCCGGCCCCGCCTGCGCTCCTCGCCGAGGACCACGAGGTCGTCGCTGGCGCCCTTGTTGATCCGGCCGACGGCCAGTCGCTTCTGTGCGTCGGCGTAGCCGAACGAGGCGCCGACATCCACCGTCCTGGCCGACGCGGGCGAGCCGTCCGCCTTGAACGGGCCCTTGTGCAGGCGGATCGCCATGGAGTAGCCGACGATCAGGTCGGTCTTGCCGTCCCCGGTGAAGTCACCGGCCTTCAGGACCGAGCCGAATCCGGGTCCGGCCTCGCTTCCGGGCATCGTGGTGCCGCCCTTGAGGCCGGTGCGGCTGCCCCAGAGCAGCGTGACCTGGTCGCGGCCCTCGGAGCGGGACGCGACGGCGAGGTCCGCGTAGCCGTCGGCGTTGAAGTCGCCGTTCGCGAGCGTCCGGCCGAACACCTGGTTCTGCTTCGCGTCGCCGGGAACACCGGGGCTGTTCTGGGTGACGGCCTTCAGGCCGGTCTTCTGGGCGCCGTTCTTCGAGCCGTACGAGACGGTGACGTAGCCCGCGTTCAGGGCCCGGGCGGTGGTGCCGTCCGCGCCGGGGACGTTCACGGCACCGTCCGGGGCGCCGATCGCGAGGTCGTGGTACCCGTCGCCGTTGAAGTCGTCGGCGTACCGGGTGGGCGCGGGGCCCGCGGCGGCCCGGGCCTCCTGGGCGCCGGGGAGGCCCGGCAGCCCCCCGGTGAGTGTCGTGACCGTCGTGACCGCCGCGGCGACCACGATCGTGCGACGGATGTGGCTGCGCACGTCCGTTCCCCCTCTGGGAAGTCGATGGTTTGCATCCCCAAGACCCGCGAGGCGTGGGAACGGTTGTGCGGATCTTCACGGCACTTTCACCGCCGCGCCCGGGACCGCCCCGACGGCCGCACCGGCGGGGATGACGGACACAGGGCCGGGGCCACACCCGGAGGAGGACAGGGCGGCGGCACGCTAGCCCCATCGATGTACCTGCGGGCTCCGCACTCGGCACGATGAACGGCCCCTCGGCACGGACGAGCATGGAATGCGGACATTCTCCCCACGTGCTCACACGTGCTTCACCCCTGCCCGTACCTGCTCACACCTGCTCACACCTGCTCGCACCCGTCGCCTCAAGGAGGCCCCGTCGTGCCCAAGGCATCGAGATCACGCACGCAGCGCACCACAACGGCCGTCACCGTCACCCTGCTTGCCGCCACCGCCCTCGCCGGACCACCGGCGACCGCCACGGAGCGCCCGCCCGGCGCCGACCGGCGCGCGGACCTGCGCGCCGACGTGAACCAGGACGGCCGCGTGGACGTCACCGGCGACACGGACGAGGCCGGGGAGGACGCCTGGCGGCCGGGGCGCGGCGCGGTGTTCCTCGCGAACGTCGACGACGACTCGCGGCGCTGCCGGACCCGCCCCGGCGACCTGGACCGTATCGACCCGGCCGTGGACACCCGCCTCGCCGCCTGTCACGACGCGGCCGACGAGAAGGTCAACGGGCCGCGCGACGCCGCCGATCTGGCGCCGCTGCGCATCGCGCCCACGGCGGTGGGCGACGACGCGACGGGCCACGTCACGGTGCCCGCGGCGCAACGCCCGTACGTCCGCCTCTTCGTCAAGCGCGACGGCCACCTGCGCGTCCTGCGCGGCCCCCTCACCGCCGCCGAGCTGCGCGCCGGGGTCGAACTCGCCCTGGAGGGCCGCGACATCGTCCGTGACCAGCGCCGCTGGAACGGCCAGGTCGACGTGACGCTCACCGTGCGCGGCCAGGGACACCGGAGCTCCGACCACGTGCGCCTGAAGGTGGCGCCCGTACTGTTCCAGAACGACCTCCAGCGCGCCCAGAGCGTCTTCGCCGCCAAGCCGGGCCCCGGCAGCGGCGCCATCCCCGGCTCCGGAGGCCCCGGCAACGGCTACCAGCCGCGCGAGTGGAAGCCGTTCGCCTCCTCCCTGCGCCGGGCCGCGCGCGCCGCGGGGCTCGCCGACCGGGACGTGACGTTCACGGCCGGCACCCGGCAGTGGTGGCGCGACATCTGGCGGCAGGACATGGTGGAGCCGACCGTCGCGAGCGTGCCCGCGCCCGGCGGCCGGGTGCACACCATGCGCGTCCTGCTCCGCAGCCCCATGAAGTGGATGGCGCCCACGGGCGGCAAGACGACCCTCAGCCGGTCCGGGCGGCTGCTGTTCCGTCACTTCCGGGGTCCTGACGTCGGCGTCGTGCAGCAGTTCACGCCGGGCCGCGAGCCGGACGGCCTGGACCTGCAGAACGCCACCGGCAACTTCGAGTCCCTGCCGCCCTCTCCGGGGTATCCGCAGGGGCGGGTCCTGTACGGCACCGATCCGCTCCGGCAGCCGGACGCGTCGTACGTGAAGATGATCGAGGCACAGGCCCAGCAGCCCTCCCTCACCATCGACACGTCGTGGCTGCTCGTCGGCCACGTGGACGAGACCGTGCACGTGGTGCGGGCGGACAACGAACGCGGCTGGACGCTCGCCGTCGCCGACCCGCGCCAGGCCCTCGACCTGTTGCGGCGCACCCAGCGCGAGGGCCAGGGCGGACAGCGGATGTTCGCCGCGACGACCATGCCCGACAAGCCGACCGTCGACGAGCTCCTGGCCGACGACAAGTTCCTCGCCGACAACGCCAAGGCCGCGGGCCACATCGACGGTCAGATCCGTGCCCTGCTGAAGGAGACCGGCCTCACCGAGCGCGACCTGGTGCGCCTGCCCGTGCTCTACACCATGGCCACCGTCCACCCCGAGATCCCCGAGGGCGCGGTCGCCCTCTCCCCCAGCATCGCCAACGGCCTGTCCCTGACCAGCCGTGACTACGCCGCACCCGACCCCCACGGTCCCCGCCTCCGCGGCCGCGACCTGTTCCGCGCGGCGGCCGAGAAGGCGCTGGCCACGGGCGGGGTGCGCGTGCACTGGGTGGAGAACTTCGCCTGGGCGCACCTGGCCGGCGGCGAGGTTCACTGTGCCACCAACGCCCTGCGGGACACCTCCGGGGCGGCGCGGTGGTGGGCGCGGCGCTCGTCATAGCAGGACATAGAGTGATCGGTCGCGGCCCACGGACCTCTCAGCCAGGAGTTGTCCCTTGTCCCCACGTGAACATGTGAAGTCGCAGGCGTACGCCGGGTCCGCGCCCCTCGGCGCGGCGGCGGTCGGGCGTACCCGGCGCCTCTCCGCGGCGGCCGTGGTGGCCGGTGCGGCGGTCGTGGCCTGTCTCGCGGGCGCGGTCCCGGCCCACGCGGTCGAGGGCGCCGGTCCGGCCGCCCACGGGGCCGCGGCCCCGGCCGCCGCCCACAACGCCGTGGCGGCGACGACCGTGGTGACGGAGGGCCAGGTCAAGGAGGCGGCGCCCGGCGGGACGCTCCTGTACCCCAGCGTCACCAGCTGTCTGACCGTCACCGTCCAGCTCCGCTCGGGCGGTGCGGTCGGCGCGCACGCGAGCCTGTTCCAGGTCCCCGGCGAGCTGCGCTCGGACCAGATCCTGGACCGGGCCAAGTCCCTGGTGGGCGGGCGCGAGGTGGCGTCCGTGGAGGTCAGGGGCGCCGTCGGGGCCTGGCATCCGGCGTACTTCACCAAGGCGATCGAGAGCCACGGCGAGGGCGAGGAGGTCCCCGTGCCCGCGGGCCGGGACTTCGCCGGGCTCGCGGCGGCGGCGGCGCGGGGGCTCGGTGTGCCGACGGACGCGGTGACGGTCACCGACGTACCCGACGGCGATCAGGTCGTCGAGGTGCGGCGCTACTGATCCGCGTCCGACCGGCCTTCACCTCCCGGGGATCCGACGGTGTAGGTGTCCTTGACCTTCACCTCGGTCACCCCGCGCCCCTCGGGGAACACGGCCCGCCAGTCGCCGATGACGTGCAGCTCGTCCGTACCCATGGCGCGCACGACGGCGAGGCCTTCGCGGTGCGCCTTGTACGCCTTCGTCCAGAGGTTGGAGAACGCCTGGGAGCGGATGAGGTGCATCCAGTCGGGGCGGTACAGCTCACGGTTGTAGTTGGACTCGCCCATCGTCGAGACGAACTTCGAGTACATCGCCTTGACGTACTCCAGCGTCACCTCGTCCGCAGCGGCGATCGCCGCGTCCCGGGCGTCCTTCAGGGCGACACGGAACTTCTCCAGGAGGTTCTCGGTGGCGCCGGACGTGAACGACTCGTGGATCTCCGGCGGTTCGCACAGCCCGTACTTGGGACCCGACAGGCGGAGGAGCAGCCGGAGGGTGGGCTCCGTGACCCACAGGGGGCCCGGTTCGTCGCGGTTGCCCAGCGGGTTGGGCAGCACGTCGTCGTGGTGCCAGTCGGGCGGGGTGACGAGGTGGACGCCCGCGCGGCGGTGGTCGTGGTCGAAGCCGGTGGAGTGCTCCAGCTGGCCGATCGGCAGGTGGGTCTTGAGGGCGGAGAGATAGGCGCCGTTGATGTCGAGCGCCGTCACCTCGTGGGCGCCGGGCGGCAGTTCGCCGCGGGTCCACTTGGGGCGGCCCTCCCAGATCCGGTCGGCGCCGCGCGCCGTCTGCTTGCGCAGGATGTCGGGGACCCAGGGGTGGGCGACGACGTCGTAACGGGCGCCCTTGCGGGTCTCGTCGAGCAGCGCCATGGCGTCCGGGATCGCCCGCTTCACCAGCGCCGCCGTGGCCGCCTCCACGTCGCCGGAGTGCTCGTCGAGCGCCCCGGCGACCGCGTCACCGATCAGGTCGGGCACGTCGGACGCGGCCCGCGCGCGTCGCCCCACCGGGACGACCTTCATGCCGCGGCCGGGGCTGCGCACGACACGCTGCGGTGCGGTGGTCGGGGCCTGCCTGGGTGCGGGAGCCCGGGACTCCGGCGCGGAGGCCGGGGGCTCGGCCGCGGGCTCCGGTGCGGGAGCGGCGCACTCTGCGGGGTCCAGATGCTGCGGATAGCCCTCCACCTGATGCCGGGCGGGCTGACCGCACAGCACGCAGGGGCGGGGCTCGGCGAGTTCGTCCTGGTCATCGGCGGCTACGCAACCGGCAGGCGCAGAACCGGTGGGCGCGGTCTGCGTCGCGGCGGCTTCCGGCACCGCCGCTGCCGGTGCTGCCGATTCCGCTGCCGGTGCTGCCGATTCCGTTGCCGTCGGTCCGGAGCCCGACCCGACCGGGTCGTCCGAGGCACCGCCCCGCTCCTCCCCGCGCAGGCCGTGCCGCTCCTCGGCCTGCTGAAGGAAGTACACGTACCGGCCGCGCAGTTCCCCACTGGGATCGCGCCCCGCCTCCCACGCCGCGAGCGTCGACGAGCTGACCCCCATGGCGCGGGCGACCTGGGCCCGCGACAGGCCGAGCTCCTCGCGCAGCAGCCGGCGCCGCTCGGCGGGGGGCAGCGGGGTGGCGTCGGGCGCGGCCGCGAGCAGCGCGTCGATCGCCTCGAATTCACTCACGGCGCTTCTCCTGGAGGGGCGGAGCTGTCAGCTGGACGGGCAGGGCTGTCAGCAGCCAGTATCCAATGTCCGTGGCCGAGCGCGGGCCGCCCCGGCCCGCTCAGCCCGTCTTCCTCCGGTCGAACCACACCGTGGCGAACGTCGGCGCGAGACCGGCCCAGAACAGCACCGTCGGCACGGCCCGGTCGGACCACGGCACCTGGGTGACGACGAGGGTGCAGAGCATGGCCCAGGCCGCCTGGGCGACCACGACGCGGGCCCAGCGGCCGCGCCGGAGCAGCGACTGGACGTTGAGCTGGACGCCGGTGCGCCGACGGCGGTAGCGCAGCAGGGCGCCGACGGCCCAGATCGCGCTCATCGGGACCAGGAACCACAGCCGCTGGCCGAGCTCGACGGGCAGTTCCCGCTGCGTCTCGCCGTCGACGGCGAACAGGTCGATCATCGCGGCGCCGAGGCCGAGGCACAGCAGGGCGAGCCAGCGCACGCCGCGCAGCATGCGGTACGTGGCGTGGTCGAGGCCTCGCCGCAGCCCCTTTGAGTCCGGCGCGGCGGCGAGCCCGGCCGCGTACAGGTCGGCGGCCTCCACGGCCTTCACGCCGGGGGTGTCGGCGGCCTTGCGGGTCTGCCGCTCCAGGGCCTGCGGGTGGTTGGGGTCGAGCCTCAGGATGGCGAGGTCGAGCTGGTCGGCGGCGGTGCCGTTGCCCGAGATCGACGCGATCTTGTACGCGACCTCGTAGCCGTAGACCT
Source organism: Streptomyces sp. NPDC127108 (assembly GCF_042677545.1). Classification (NCBI taxonomy): domain Bacteria; kingdom Bacillati; phylum Actinomycetota; class Actinomycetes; order Kitasatosporales; family Streptomycetaceae; genus Streptomyces; species Streptomyces sp. NPDC127108. Next base: position 236,088 of record NZ_JBHXTE010000005.1, read on the forward strand.
CCTCGGGCGCCAGGCGCAGCGCCTCCTGGACGTGCTCTTCGGCGAGGCGCGCCGATATGTCCATGTCCTCGCGCGAGACCTGACCGCCGCCGGCCTGGCCGCGGCTGACGATGTTCGTGATGAACACGACGTCGGCGAGGAGCGCGTGGCCGAGCCAGTACTCCGGGGCGATGCGGACGACTTCACGCAGGACCTGCTCGACCTCGGGCATGCGGGCGCCGCCCACCCTGCGCAGCGCGTAGGACCGCATGAGGAGCCCGCCCACGTCCTCCGGGTCGAGCTTGAGGGCCTCGTCGGCCGCCGCGAGTGCCTCGTCCGGGCGGCCCGCGTCGAGGTGGCAGCGGGAGAGTTTGGCCCAGGCGCGGACGTCGGCCGGGTCCTCGGCGATGCGCTGGGCGAGCAGCGCGCTCGCTTCGTCGTACCGTGCCAGGTCGATGAGGGCGTCGGCCCGCTCGACGGCGGGGTGGATCGTGGTCACAGCTTCCGCTTCTTCTTGAGGTGGGCCACCAGGTCGTCGTACATGCCGCCGTCGTTGGCGTACATCGCCACGTTGCGCGCCGACGCGAACCACGGCTCGGTGGAGGGCAGGACCTGCCGCGCGGCGGCGAGCAGGTCCTTCATGCCGATGAGGCGCACGGTGCCGGTGCGCGCCGAGTCGAGGAGCGCGCTCTCGGCCGCGGCCTCGCACACGTGGGCCAGGTCGGCGCCGGAGAGGCCGTCGGTGGCCTTGACGAGCTTGCCCAGGTCGACGTTCTCGATGGGCCGGTCCCGCAGGTGGTAGCGGAGGATCGCCTCGCGGGCCGGGCCGTCGGGCGGCAGGACGAGCAGGGTGCGGTCGAGGCGGCCCGGGCGGCGCAGCGCGATGTCCACGTCCCAGGGCACGTTGGTGGCGGCGAGGACGAACACGCCCTCGTTGGCGCCCGCGTCGACGCCGTCCAGCTCGGTCAGGAGCTGGTTGACGGTGTTGCGCATGCCGCTGCTCTGGCTGCGGCTGCGCTTGCCGCCGAGCGCGTCCAGCTCGTCGAGGAAGACCACGCACGGGGCCTGGCGGCGCGCGGTGCGGAAGATCTCGTGCATGTTGCGCTCGGAGTTGCCGATCCACATGTCGAGGACGTCGTTGACCGACACCGACAGGAACGCGGCGCCGAGTTCACCGGCGACGGCCCGCGCGATGAAGGTCTTGCCGCAGCCGGGCGGGCCGTACAGCAGGAGCCCGCCGCGCAGGCTCTTGCCGTACACGCGCCGCAGCTCGGGGTTGCGCAGCGGCGCGAGGAACGCGGCCTCCAGGCGCTCCTTGACCTCGTGCATGCCGCCGACGTCGGCGAGCCGGACCGCGCCGGGCCGCTCCACGTCCCACGCGGCGGCGTCCCCGGCGTCCCCGCTCCCGTCGACGGTGAGCGGCGCCTCGACGAACCGGGGCGGAAGCACGTCGCCGACCTGGTCCTGGGCGGCCTTCCAGTCGAAGCCCGGGCGTGCGGGCGCGGAGTCGGGCCCGGGAGCGGGCGGGGGCGCCTGCGGGGGTGCGGCCTGCGGAGCGGGAGGGGCATCCGGCGCGGGAGCTGTCTGCGGCGCGGGCACGGCCTCCGGCGCGGGCGCGGCCTCAGCGGTCGCAGCGGGCGCGACCTCCGGCCCTCCCAACCCCATCGCCCGCGCCATCAGCCGCCGGGCCTCGGCGTCCCCGGGCGCGTGCTGCAGCGCGACGGCCGTCTCGGCGACCGCGGCGTCGCCGTGCCCCGCGTCCAGGAGCAGCGCGGCCAGGTGCAGCCGCAGGGGGACGTCGTCGGGCGCCGCGGCGACGGCAGTCCGCAGGCTCTGTATCAGGGGGGATTCCACCGGCATGGCGCCAACTCTACGAAGCGGCCTCCGGCGCCCGGGCCGCGCCCCCACCAGGGCGGGACCCGGGACAAGCCCCTACCGGGAGACCGGCGCGCGCGTCTGCGCGGCCCGTGCGACCTTCGGGCCGAGCCAGCGCTTGAGCCGACGCAGTGCCGTCAGCTGCCCCACGGCCTTGTCGAGGCCGTAGTAGAGCTGCGGCGGGATGTGCGGGAGGAGCGGTGAGTGCCGCTGGCCGAGCAGGGCGAACATGCGGTGCGGCGGCAGTTGGACGTAGCGGGGCAGGTTCTCGTACCACTGGGCGCTGTAGCGGGCCGCGCTCTGCAGGGGCAGGAGGGCGGACTTGCGCTCCTGCTCGTACGCGGCGAGGGCGTCGGGGAGGTCCGGGTGCGCGCGCAGGGCGTCGGCGAGCGCGATGGCGTCCTCCAGGGCGAGGGTCGTACCGGCGCCGATGGAGTAGTGCGTGGTGTGGGCGGCGTCGCCGAGCAGGACGACGTTGTCGCGGTACCAGCGCTGGTTGGTGAGGGTGCGGAAGGTCAGCCACTGGGGGCGGCCGTCGGTGGCGGAGCGGCCGATGAGGCGGTGGCCGTCGAGGAGGTCGGCGAAGAGGCCTTCGAGGAGCGCGAGTCCGTCGGCCTCGTCCGCGCGGTCGAGGCCGAGGCCGCTCCAGGTCTCGGGGGCGCACTCGACGACGCAGGTGCTGCCCTCGGGGCCGTACGCGTAGGCGTAGCACCAGACCCAGCCGTGCTCGGTCTCCACGAAGGCGAAGTGGAAGGCGTCGAAGACCTTGGTGGTGCCGAGCCAGGTGTAGTGGTTGCGTCCGGCCCTGACCTCGGTGCCGAAGTGGTCGGCGGCGTCCGTCCGCAGGGTGCTGTGCAGCCCGTCGCCGGCGACGACGAGATCGGCGTCGGACGGCAGCGCGCCGACCTCCATCTCGTGCGCGAACTCGAGGCGCACGCCGAGGGACCGGGCCCGGTCGGCGAGGATCCGCAGCAGCCGGTGCCTGCCGATCCCGAAGCCCTCGTCCCCGTGGTGGCGGGTCGTCAGGTCCCGTACGTGGGCGACCCCGTCGTGCCACCGCACGGAGTGCTCCTCGACGGCGCGCGCGGACTCGGGGTCGTGCGCGTGCAGCTTGTCGAGAAGTCCGCGCCAGTACGTGACGCCCCACCCGTAGGTCGAGCCTTCCGGGTTGCGTTCGTACACGGTGATCTCGGCGGACGGGTCCTGACGCTTCAGCAGGATGGAGAGGTACAGGCCCGCGGGCCCGCCTCCGACGCAGACGACCTTCACGCACACCTCTACACGTTGCTCATGATTGCCGAATCGCAACGGAGAGTAGCACCAAAAGTCAGAGATCTTACTAAATGCCGGGATTAAGGCCACCCATGGTGTCCTTACACTTCCGTCGACAGGCTTCCATCGACGCGTCACGGGTCGATGCGCGCAGCGCGAGCCCGCCCAGGAAGAAGGTAGCGAGGTGCCGATGCCGCCCAGCGTCGATCCCGTGGGGCCCGTGGGGAACGAGGAGCGCCCAGGCGCGACGGACCTCGGCACAGCGGCAGTCGGCACGGCACGAGCCGGTGCGGCGGATCACCGGGGCGGAACGCTCGGCCTGTTGACCCACCGGCTCCTGGCCGCCCGCCGCGAGCGGTCGGCGGAGCGGGCGCTGCGACGGCGGCTGCGTCGGCAGCTTCGCGACCTGGACGTCCAGCCCCCGCTGAGCGTCGCCGCCCTGTGCCGGGCGGTGGAGCGGCAGCGGCAGCGCCCCCTCGTCCTGCGCCCCCATCCGCTGCCCGTCCCCGGCCCGCTGGGACTGTGGGTCTACACCCCCCGCGCCGACCTGGTGCTCTATCAGCAGCACACGTCCCCGATGCACCAGGACCACATCATCCTGCACGAGGTGATGGGCCACATCTGCGGCAACCACACGACCGGCCCGGGCGGCGACCAGTGGGACGCGTGGACGCGTACCGTGCCCGGACTCGGCCCCGAAGCGGTGCGGCGGGTCATGGGGCGCTGCGCCTACGACGACGGGCAGGAGTGCGAGGCGGAGCTGGCCGCGACGATCGTCATGGAGTGGGCGCTGGTCCTCGACGGCGTGGCGCCCGCCCCGGCCACCGACCCCGAACTGCGCAGGGTCCATTCCGCCCTTGGCGACAGCCGCGGGTGGCTGTAGATGTACTTCGGGTTCTTCTGCCTGGCCCTGGCGGTCGCGACGGTCTGGAAGCTCTACCAGGTCTGCCGTGCGCCGCGGAGTCTGCCGTTGCGCTGGCTGACGCTGTGCCTGGCGTGCGCCGCGGTGCCCTATCTGCTGACCAGCGAGGGCGGCAGGTCGGGCGTCGACGGCGCGCTCGGCGTCGGCGCGGCGAAGCTCGTGGCGGACATCCTGTTCCTGGGCATGAGCTATTGCCTCATGGTCTTCTACCTGTACTCCGCCGACGACGGTCCGTCGACCCGGCGCAGGGTCCGCCTGGAGGGCCTGGGGCTGCTCGGCTTCGTGGGCGGCATCACGGTCGCGGCGGCGACGGCGCCCCGGGACAGCGCGCTGCGCAGTTCCTTCCAGGGCGCCGACATGACGATCCCCCAGGTCGCCGCCTTCTACCTCGGCCTCGGCGTGTACCTCATGTACGCGTACATCGTGTCGTGCCGCAGGACCCGTCGCTACGCGCGCATGTCCAGCGGTCACGAAGCCGTCGGCCTCTGGCTCGCCACCGCGGGCCTCCTCGGCCACATCGGCTCCACCGCCGTCCGTTCGGGCTTCGCCGTCGTCCGCACCCAAGGCGTCGCCGTGCCGGACTGGCTGACCCTCACGTCGAGCGTGGTCCTCGTGGTCTCCACGCCGGTCTTCGTCCTCGGCGTCACCTGGCCGGGGGCGCACAGCCGTCTCACGGCGTGGCGCGTCCGGCGCCGTCACCGGCGCGTGCACCGCCAGTTGGAGCCTCTCTGGCTGCTGCTGTCCACCGCGTACCCGGACACGGTGCTCCCGGACACAGCCAGGGGCCGCCGGGCTCACCGGGCGTACACCCGCCGGGTCGTGGAGTGCCGCGACGGCCTGGTCCGCATCAGCCCCCAGCTGCGGCACGCGGCACCCGCCGAACCGGCCCTGGAGTCCCTGGCGCCCGAGGACCTGGCCCTGCGGCTGCGGCGCGCGGCGAAGGACGTCCGCGACGGCCACGCCGGACCGCAGCACGGGACGCCGCTCTGCCTGCCGCTCTGCATGCCGCACGCCGGGGACCGCGAGGCCGACGTCCAGCAACTCGTCACCTTGTCCCGCGCGCTGCGGGCGCTGCCGGGCTGAGCGGCGCGGCAGCGCCTGACGGCCGGGGTCCGCCCTCCGGGCTAGCGGTCCGCGGACCCGCCCTCGACGGGGTCCCACTCCTCATGGAAGTTGTCGACGAAGTCGTTCACCACCGCGAGCACGTCCGCCGACAGGCCCTCGGGGCCCAGGCCTCGGGCCGCGATGTGGGTGATGCGGCCGGCGCGCGCCAGTTTGAGGGTGCGCAGGCCCTCGACGAGTTGCCGGGCCATCAGGTCGTTCGGCTGGAAGAAGAACTCGGACACGCCGAACACCTGGGACAGGCCCTGCCGGACGACGGGTGAGGTCTCGGTCAGCCTGCCGGTGCGCAGGCCCTCCACACCCTCCCCGGTGATCACTTCGGCGCCCGCGGCCGCGTTGACGCCGCGGGCGATCTCCGCGTCCGACGGGGGCTGCCGGTCGGGGTAGGTGTGCTCGACGAGGTACGCGATCTTCTCGGCGAGCGTGGTGGGGATCGGCGCCTCACCGCCGCCGAAGGACCGGTCCTCCGCGGCCCGCAGGTCGTCCCCGCTCACTCCGTAGGCAGCGGCCAGGGCGATGGCCGTGTCGGGGGCGAGGCGCCGGATGCCGCGTTCGGCCTCGCCCACGGCGTCCTTGCCGCCGACCCGCCTCTCGATCTCGTACTGCGCGTACCCGGCGTCGCACCGCAGGTCGGCGAGGTCGGGGGCGCCGTGCCGGGGGAAGAGGAGGTTGATGTCCCTCCCCACGGCCTTCGCGATGGCGGGAAGGCGCTCGCTGTCGGGCCCTCGGCCGCTCTCCCAGGTCGCGATCGCCGAGCGCGAGACCCCCAGGACCTCGGCCAGGTCGGCCTGTTTGCGATACCCCGCTTCCAGTCGCGCCGATCGCAGTCGCGGGCCATCGAAATGGCGTGCGGGCATGGGGACTCCAGTGCGGCTTGCTGTACACGACCAGTGAATCGTAGCCACTTGAACCCCGGGTCAAGTTGACCTAGTGTCAATTTTGCCCGGACAGCCGGATCAGCTGCGCGATCACACAGGATGGGAACCCAGAACCATGACCTCACGCGACCTCGGCCACGCCCTGACCCAGCAGGCTTCCTCCGACCTCTCCTGGTCGCTCGCCTGACAGCACCCCCGCCCGCCCGACGGCTCGGCCCACCGCCTCACACCTTGCGCGCCACCCCCACATAGACCGGCATGTCCTCGTCGCGAATCCTCATCGCCCGGTCCGGCCGCCACTTCGGACCCACGACGACGCCCGGCTCGCACAGGTCGAGCCCGGCGAAGAACGCGGAGACCTCGGTGCGCGATCTCGCCCGCACCGGGGTGCCGCCACGGCGGTAGATCTCGTCTATGCGCTCCCAGATGCCGGGGTTGAACTCGTGGGTGACGTGGGACAGCAGGAGGTAACTGCCGGGCACGAGGGGGTCCAGGAGCGTGTCGACGATGCGCTGCGGATCCTGGTCGTCGGTCACGTAGTGCAGGAGCGCGATCAGCGACAGGGCGATCGGCCGGTCGAAGTCGAGGTGTGTCCGGGCGTACGTGATGATCGACTCGGGGTCCCTGAGGTCGGCCTGGACGTACGCGGTGCGGCCCTCGGGTCTGCCGCGCAGGAGCGCTTCGGCGTGGCGCAGGACGATGGGGTCGTTGTCGGTGTAGACCACGCTCGCTTCGGGGGCGACCTCCTGTGCGATCTGGTGGAGATTCGGTTCCGTGGGGATCCCGGTGCCGATGTCCAGGAACTGCCGCACCCCCTGGTCGGCGACGAAGCGCACCGCCCGGTGCATGAACTCACGGTTGGCCCAGGCCGTCTCCTTGGCGCCGGGCATCAGCCGGACCACTTCTTCCGCGGCCGCCCAGTCCGCGGGGTAGTTGTCCTTCCCGCCGAGGAACCAGTCGTACATCCGAGCCGGATGCGGAACGCTCGTGTCGATGTGGTCCGCGTGGAACGCGCTGTCCGTCACGTCAATCCTCCCCTGCCGCAAGGCGGCACGCCGTCTTCAGCCTGTTGAAATTGCCCGGATTCGGCATACGCAACTGCACATGTCGAAGCATGGTCCCACGCACACTCACGCCTCCGACAGGCCATCAGTTAACTTTGCAATGTGAAAAGTTGGAGGGGGTCGGAAGGTCGCCCGCTACGATCTCGATCACATGGGCCCGGGACCAGGGCCCGCCAGGCAAGTGGGGAACTTCTTATGGTGAGAACTGGGTTCGCTCGTTCGGCGACCGTTGCTGTGACCAGCGTGGTGCTCGCGGCCGTGGGCGCGACCACCGCCGTGGCCCAACCGGCCGGGGACAAGGCGGCGACCGGGGGCAAGGCCCCGGCGGCCGACCCCGCGGCCGTCCGCGCCGCGCTGGAGCGCACCGTCGCCGCGGGCGCGCCGGGCGCGTTCGCGGAGGTCCGCGACCACGTCGGCCCCAAGCAGAGCGTGGCCGTCGGCAAGGCCGACCTCGACGGCACGCCGATGAACGCCAACTGGCGCTTCCGCGTCGGCAGCAACACCAAGATGTTCACGTCCGTCCTCGTGCTGCGCCTCGCCGAGCAGGGCCGGATCGACCTGGACAAGCCGCTGCGCGACTACCTCCCGGCGGGCACCCTGCCTGCGGACTGGGAGATGACCGGACGCCAGGTCCTGCAGCACCGCTCCGGGGTGTACGACCACACCAACGACCTGCTCGAGCAGCAGGGCGAGGAGACCACCAAGGCGTTCGAGGAGCGCATCCGCAACACCGTCTACAAGCCCGCCGACATGGTGGCGATGTCGGTGAAGCACGGCAAGCAGTTCACCCCGGGCAGCAAGTACGCGTACTCCAACACCAACTACGTCCTGCTCGGGATGGCGATCGAGCACCTCACCGGCGGCTCCTACGCCAAGGCCCTGCGCAAGCAGATCATCGAGCCCCTCAAGCTCAAGAAGACCTCGTACGTGGTCCCCTCCAAGGCCATCACCGGGAAGCACGTCACCGGCTACCTGACGAACGACGACCGCACCAAGCCGCTCCTCGACTCCACCGAGCAGAACGGCTCCTGGGTGGGCAGCGCGGGCGCCGTCATCTCCTCCGCCGCCGACCTGGACCGGTTCCTCACCAAGCTGCTCAAGGGCCGCTCCGGCGGCCTGCTCTCCGACGCGTCGGTGCAGCAGATGACGACCACCCTGCCCACGCCCACCGCCAAGGTCTCCTACGGTCTCGGCCTGCGCGCGATCGAGCTGTCCTGCGGCACGGTGTACGGCCACGGCGGCATCGTGCAGGGCTTCCAGACGCAGTCCTTCGCCACCCGCGACGGCAAGAAGACCGTCGTCGTCTTCGGCAACGCCTCCAACAACACCTCGGTGACGCAGGGCCTGACCAACACCCTCGAACCCGCCTTCTGCAGCCCCGGGCCCCCGGCCGCGGCCAAGACGAAGCGCTCGGCCGACCGGAGCGCCCCGACCGCTCCCGCCGCCCCGGCCGTCCCGGTCGCCGACGACACCCGCCTGTAGGACAGGGACGCCCCCGCAGGTGACGCCTCGGACAGCACCGTCCGAGGCGTCACCGAAGCCCTCCTCGCGCCGTTGACACTGTGCCGCCGTACGCATACGTACGAAAGGAAAGTACGTATCCCGTACGGCGGTCGCGACAAGCGGTTCAGACAACAGGCGGGACTACGGTCGACCGGCCCGGACACGGCGGTCGACGGGCACGGGGGCGTCATGGGATTCGGCTTCGGGCAGCGGCGCGGTGGGCAACTGCCCGTCGAGCGGACCAGCTTCGTCGGGCGCACCGCGGAGATCGCCCGGGTGCGGGCGGCGTTCGCGCAGGCTCCGCTGGTCACGCTGGTGGGGCCCGGCGGCGTCGGCAAGAGCCGTACGGCGCTGCGCGCGGCCGAAGGGCTCGGGGAGCGGTTCCCCGACGGCGTCTGGCTGGCGGAGCTGTCGGGACTGCGTGATCCGGAGCTGGTGCCCGCGACGCTCGCCGCCGTCCTCGAACTGCCCGAACAGGTGGGCATGGAGCCGCTGGACGCGGTCGTGGCGCATCTGCGCGGCCGACGGCTGCTGATCGTCCTCGACACCTGCGAGCATCTGGTCGACGCCTGCGCGATGCTCTGCGACGTCCTGCTGCGGGAGGCCGCCGACGCGTGTGTGCTCGCCACCAGCAGGCAGCCCCTGGACGTGCCCGGCGAGCAGTGTCTTTCCCTCGCGCCGCTCACCGTCGAGGAAGCCGTGGAGCTGTTCGTGCAGCGCGCCACCGCCGTGGCGCCCGGCTTCACGGCAGGCGAGGACAACCAGGCGCAGCTCAGCGCGCTCGTGGGCCGCCTCGACCGCATCCCGCTGGCCCTGGAACTCGCGGCCGTACGCCTGCGGGCCGTGCCCCTGGGCCATCTGGTGGCCCGGCTCGACCAGCGCTTCGGGGTCCTCACGGGCGGGCGGCGCACCTCACCGGCCCGGCACCAGACGCTGCGCACGGCGATCGACTGGTCGTACGAGCTGTGTCTGCCCCAAGAGCGCGAGCTGTGGGCGCGGCTCTCGGTGTTCGCGGGGTCCTTCGACCTCGCGACGGCGGAGCGGGTGTGCGCCGGGGGCGAACTGGCGCCGGAGGACGTCCTGGAGACGCTGGTCGGGCTTGTCGACAAGTCGGTGGTGCAGCACCTCGGCGCGGGCTCGGGCCGCTATCGGCTCCTGGACACGCTGCGCGCGTACGGCGCCGAGCGGCTGACCGGGGCGGACTCCACGGCGACCGTGCGCGAGGCGCACTTCGCGTACTACCGGCGCCTGGGCCAGCGGCTGTGGGACGACCTCCTCACCGACGCGCAGGCCGAGCTGTTCCGGACGGCGCGCGCCGAGGTCACGGACGTGCGGGCGGCGCTGGGGTACGCCTTCGCCACCCCGGGCCGGGCCCGGCAGGGGCTGTGGCTCGCCGCCCAACTTGCCCCGTTCTGGCGGGCCGCGGGGACGCTGTCGGAGGGCCGGTACTGGATCGACAAGGGGCTCGACCAGGTGCCCGAGGACTGCTGGGAGCGGGCCTGGGGGCTGCTGCTCGGCGGGGTGCTCGGGGTGTGGAGCGGTGATCTGGAGGTGGCGCCGGGCCGCTTCGCGGAGGCTCGGGAGGTCGCCGAGCGGTGCGGCGAGGAGCGGGTGCTGCTGTTCGCCGAGCCGTATCTCGGCGCGATGCGCGCGCTCGGCGGCGAGGTCGAGGAGGGCCTCGCCGAACTGGAGCGGGGGCGGCTGCGGATCGTGGCGGCCGGGGACGCGCTCGGCATCGGCGTGGTGCACTACGAGGCCTCGCTGCTGCGGGCCGTGCTCGGCGACATCGACGGGGCACTCGACCTGTGCGCGACCGGCCTCGCCCGCCTCGAAGGCACCGGGGACCGGCAGTTGTACGCGTCGACGCTGATGGTGCAGGGCGTCATCCTGTGGCTCGCCGGGCGGCACGAGGAGAGCGCGCCGCCCTTGCGGCGGGCCCTGGAGGCGGTCAGCGAGGTCGGTGACGTCCTGGTCGCCGCGCTCTGTTGCCTGGGTCTCGGTTGGCACGCGGCCGGGCAGCGCCGGTACACCCGCGCGGCGTGGCTGCTCGGGTACGCCGAGAGCGCGCGGCGGCTGACCGGCGACCCGGTGGCGATGCTGCCCTCGCTCCTCGAACAGCAGGAGTCGACGCAGCTCGTCGTGCGGGACGCGCTCGGCACCGCCGTGTTCGAGCGCTGGCACGGCCTGGGTGCGCGGATGACGGGCACGGAGATCCTGGAGTCGGTGCGCGCCGACCTGGACGTGCCCCCGTCGGCGCGCCATGTGCCGGGAGCACGGCAGGCGCGGGCCGCGGACTCCCTCACCCCGCGCGAACGGCAGGTCGCCGAGCTGGTGGCGAGCGGCCTTTCCAACCGGGAGGTCGCAGAGCGCCTGGTCATCTCCAAGCGGACCGCGGACACGCACGTCGAGCGCATCCTCACCAAGCTCGGCCTCCGTTCGCGGGCGGAGATCCCCGGTGCGCTGGCGGAGCTCCCCGGTTCGCCGACGGGTTGACCGCGCCGGGGCCGGTGGAGCGTACGTACGTATGCCACGGACCGCCGCCGTGCGCACCCGGTCCGTCTTTACGTATACGGATCCCGGCACATCACGGATGCCGGGACGCCCGGCCGCCCGGGAGGATGAGGCGGCCGCCCGGGAGCCGGGAGCGTGGTGGGCACCGGCAGCGCGGAGGTGTCCCACGCTGCCAGGCACGGGTGCCCGCCATCGCCTCCCCCCTCAGGCGGTGCGGGAGAGGTACGGCTGCCGGCGTCGGGGGGGGGGGCCCGCCCGCGCCCGCCGGGGGGGGGGCCGCCCGGGGCGATGTAAAAAAAAACGAGCGCCGGGACGGAATG
>NZ_JBHXTE010000006.1:0-246315 GCF_042677545.1 Streptomyces sp. NPDC127108
CCTCTTGGGTGCCGGGCCACCGCCGTCACGGGTTCTCGCGGACCCTCACGCCGTCGGCAGCGTCGGGTAGTCCGTGTAGCCCGTGGCGTCGCCGCCGAAGAACGTCGCCTTGTCGGGCGTGTTGTACGGCCCGCCCGCCTTCAGGCGCGCGGGCAGGTCCGGGTTGGCGAGGAACAGGGCGCCGAAGGACACGATGTCGGCGGTGCCGTCCTCGATCAGGCCCAGGTCGTCGGGTCCGGTGGGCTCCTCGGTCGAGGGGTTCAGGATGAACACGCCCCCGAACTCCTTGCGCACTCGGCTGACCAGGTCGCGGATCGGGCCGACCTCCATGACGTGCACATACGCCAGGTTCAGGGCGCCCAGCTCCTTCGCCAGGGCGATGTAGGCCTCGTCCGGGTCGGGCTCGTGGATGCCGTTGAGCTCGTTGCCGGGCGACAGGCGGATGGCCGTGCGCGCGGCGCCGATCTCGGCGGCGACGGCGCGGGACACCTCGACGGCGAAGCGGATGCGCTTCTCCGGGGACCCGCCCCACTCGTCGTCGCGCTGGTTGGAGCCCGGCGCGAGGAACTGGTGGATGAGATAGCCGTTGGCGCCGTGCAGCTCGACGCCGTCGAAGCCCGCCTCGATGGCGTTGCGGGCCGCCTCGACGAACTCGCCGATGGTGGCGCGCACCTCGTCCCCGGACAGCTCGCGGGGCGTGACGAAGTCCTTCGGTCCCTCGTGCGTGTAGACCTGCCCCGCGGCGGCGATCGGCGACGGGCCGACGTTCACCAGGCCGTCCGGGAGCAGCGAGGGGTGGCCGATGCGGCCCGTGTGCATGATCTGGGCGAAGATCCGGCCGCCCTTGGCGTGCACGGCGTCGGTGACCTTGCGCCAGCCCTCGACCTGCTCGGCACTGTGCAGGCCCGGGGTGTCGGGGTAGCCCTGGCCCACCAGGGAGGGCTGCACGCCCTCGGTGATGACAAGGCCCGCGCTGGCGCGCTGGGCGTAGTACTCGGCGACGAGGTCGCCGGGAACCCCGCCCGCGCCCGCCCGGCTGCGGGTCATGGGTGCCAGCGCGATGCGGTTGGTGAGGGACACGCCGTGCAGGTCGATCGGGTCGAATGCGGTGGTCATCACAGCTCCAGGGCGTACGAAGATTGGTCGGCCAAGTAATTCAACCGAGAGCCACTGTAGCGCATTCCTTGGCCGACCAAGTTAATCTCGGAGGGGAAGCAGGACGACACTGGTGGCACAACGGCGACGGCGGACAGGGCCGGGCCGGTGAAAGGGCAGGAGCCGCGATGAAGGCCGACACAGGGACGGCGGGGGCCGCACAGGCCGACCCCGCGTGTAGCGAGCGGCTGCCTCTGGCCGCACAGGACGGGCCGGTCAGCATGACGATCAGCCGGGTGGCCCGGCTGCACCGCATCGCCGCGGGCAAGCTCCTGAAGGGGCTCGGCCTCTACCCCGGCCAGGAATTCGTGATGATGCACCTGTGGGACGCGGGCCCGGTGCGCCAGTCCGACCTCATCAAGCTCCTCGACCTCGACCCGTCGACGGTCACCAAGATGCTCCAGCGCCTGGAGCAGGCCGGGCACGTGCGGCGGCGGCCCGACCCGGACGACCGCCGGGCCGTGCTCGTCGAGGCGACCGACTCCAGCTGCGGGCTGCTCGCCGACGTACGGCGCTCCTGGGGCCAGTTGGAGGACCACACCCTCGCGGGGCTCGACCCCACCGAGCGGGCGGAGCTGGCCCGGCTGCTCACCCGGGTCGAGACCAACCTCTGCGTGGAGACGGCGGACTGCCCGGAGGAGGCGCGGCGGGCGGCGCTCGGGGGTTAGGGCCTTTCCGATGGGTCGCCGCGACGCCGCGCCGACCCGTCGGACAGGGCCTGGGGCTCCTCAGCGCTTGCCGAGCGCCTCCAGGAGCCGGTCCACGTCGGCCTCCGTGTTGTACAGGTGGAAGGCCGCCCGCAACTGGCCCGCGCGGTCCGACACCTCGATGCCCGCCGCGCTCAACTCCGGCTGGCGGACGCCGAGTCCGGGCACCGACACGATGGGCGACCCCGGCGCGGCCACCGGCTCGTGGCCGGCCTCCGCGAGCCCGGCGCGGAAGCGGTCCGCGAGCGCCAGGTCGTGGGCGCGGATCGCGGCCACGCCCAACTCCTCGACCACCGCGAGGGAGTGCCGCGCGCCCGCGTACGCGAACAGGCTCGGGCTCTCGTCGAACCGCCGTGCGGAGCGGGCGAGTTCGGTGACCGGGCCGTAGCAGCTGTCCCAGGGGCGCTCGCCCGCGACCCAGCCCGCGAGCAGCGCGGGCACACCGCCGAAGGCCTCGGGGGCGTCCGGGTCCTCGGGGCCGTCGGGGACCACGAAGAACGCCACGCCCCGCGGGCACGTGAGCCACTTGAAGGCCACCGACGACAGGAAGTCCACGTCGGCGACGTGCTCGACGAGGTCCAGCCAGCCCGTCGCCTGCGAGGCGTCCAGATAGAGGCGGGCGCCGTGCGCGCGGGTCGCGGCGCGCAGCGCGGGCAGATCGGCGATCCGGCCGTCCGCCGACTGCGCCGCCGAGACCGCGACCAGGGCGGTGCCCGGGCGCACGGACTCCGCGATCCGCTCCAGCGGGACGGTGCGGACCTTGAGGTCGCCGCGCATGTGGAAGGGGTTCACCGTCGAGCTGAAGTCGCCCTCGGCGGTGAGGACTTCGGCGCCCGCGGGCAGCGAGGCGGCGACCAGGCCGCTGTACACGGCGACGGACGCGCCCGCCGCGACCCGGCTCGGCGCCACGCCGACCAGGCGCGCGAAGGCGGCGCGGGCCGCCTCCACGTCCGCGAACATGTCGGCGGGGCGGCCCTCCGCCACGGACAGCGTCGCCTCGTGCATGGCCCGGACGGCGCGGCCCGGCAGGAGACCGGTGCTCGCGCTGTTCAGATACGTGGTGCGGGGGGTGAATTCGGAGCTGACGAGCGCCTGGAAAGCCGCCGATGTCGTGGCGGAGCCCGAGGCGGTCTGGACGGTCTGGACGGGGCCCTGGCCGGAAGTCTCCATGAGGTCACTGTGCCGTCCCGGCCGGGCCCGGTCCATTGCGGATGTCTGCCCCGTACCGCTTAGCGACGCTTACTCATGGCCTCCGACCAGGGCGGATGCCGTCCGGCGCGGGGCGGCGGAGATCGGCGGAGATCAGCGGGGGCCGGTGCGGGTCAGGCCTGCGGGACCGCGCAGCCGTCCGGGCCGCAGGCGTCGCCGTCGGCGCCGTCCGCCGCTCCGTCGGCGAGCACCGTCAGCGGCGAGCGGGCGCCCCACGCCTGCTCCAGGGCCTGTGTGAAGACCTCCGCGGGCTGGGCGCCGGAGACGCCGAACTTCCGGTCGAGCACGAAGAACGGCACGCCGTTCGCGCCGAGTTCGGCGGCCTCTCGCTCGTCGGCGCGGACCGCGTCGGCGTACGCGTCGGGGTCGGCGAGGACCGCGCGCGCCGCGTCCGCGTCCAGGCCCGCGTCGGCGGCGAGGGCGATCAGGCGCTCGTCGTCGTCGAAGACCGAGCGCTCCTCGGCGAAGTTGGCGCGGTAGAACGCGCCGATGAGGCGGTCCTGGGCGTCCTGGCCGCCCTGCTCCCTGGCGAAGTGCAGGAGGCGGTGCATGTCGAAGGTGTTGCCGTGGTCGCGGCCCTCGGTGCGGTACGCGAGGCCCTCGGCCGCCGCGTTGTCGCCGAGGCGGCGCTCGGCGTCCTTCGCCTGGTCCTCGGTCATGCCGTACTTCTGCGCCAGCATCGGGATCACGGCGGCCGTGTCGCCCTTCGGGCGGTTCGGGTCCAGCTCGAAGGAGCGGTGGATCACCTCCACGGCGTCCTGGTGCTCGAAGGCCCGGAGGGCCTTCTCGAAGCGGGCCTTGCCCACGTAGCACCAGGGGCAGGCGATGTCGCTCCAGATCTCGACGCGCATGTGGTTCTTCCTTGGGTCGTACGAAGCGGAGACGTCCTCCGCGTTTGTGCAACCCGGGGCCGGGCCTTTCCATTCCCGCCGCGCTCTCCCACCCCGCCCGCCCGTTTCCACTCGCCCGCGGGCTTCTGGCCGCCTGTGCCGGGTACGGTCGCTCGGCGGCTGCGGGCCGTCAGTCCTTTCGCCGCTTCGCGGCGGATCCCCCACCCGCCCGCCCGTTTCCAGTCGCACGCGGGCCTCTGGCCGCCTGTGCCACGGCCCGTTGTTCGGCGGCTGCGGGCCGTCTGCCCTCCAACCGCCACCTGGCCGCCGCCCAGGCCGGCGGTGCCGTTGCGTACGACGGTCACCCCGTGCGAGGGCCGAAGCGGTGTGTGTTCGTGCGGATCCACGTGCGCAGGTGGGCCAAGGGCTCCAGTGCGCCTCTGCCGAGGGGGGTGAGTTCGTACTCCACGCGGGGTGGGACCTCCGCGAAGACCGTGCGGCGTACCAGGCCGTAGTCCTCCAGGCGGCGCAGCGTCTGGGTGAGGACCTTCGGGCTCACGCCCTCCAGGCGGGAGCGGAGTTCGCCGAAGCGGTGGGGGCCGTCCTCCAGGGCGGTGATCGCGAGGCCCACCCACTTGGTGGCGAGCAGTTCGAAGATCTCCCGGCCGGGGCACAGCAGCCCGTAGATGTCGTGCCGGTGCTCCGCGGCCGCCGACGGCGGCGTAAAGCGGCTCTGAGCTGTCATGGTTTCCAGAATATAGTTGGCGTCCTTGCGGGTGATCGGCCCCCGGGTCCTACGGTCCGGGCATGATCGAGAACATCAAGGCCAGAACGGGTGTCGGCATCGTCGGGCTCTCCGCCCGCTCCGGCTGGGCCCCGCACTCCCACCTCCCCGCCCTCACCCGCCTCCCCGGCTACGACCTGCGCGCCCTGGCCGCGTCGACGCCGGAGTCGGCCCGCGCCGCGGGCGAGAAGTACGGGATCGGGCGCGCCTACGGCAGTGCCGCCGAGCTGGCCGCGGACCCGGCCGTGGACCTGGTCGTCGTCAGCGTCCGCGTGCCTCGGCACCGGGAGGTGATCCTCGCGGCGCTGGCGGCCGGGAAGCACGTCCTGTCGGAGTGGCCGCTGGGCAACGGCGTCACGGAGGCAGAGGACCTCGCCGCGGCGGCGGCCCGCGCGGGGGTGCGGACCTTCGCCGGGCTCCAGGCGCGTGCGGCGCCCGCCGTGCGGCATCTGCGCGACCTCGTCGCGGGCGGCTTCGTCGGTGAGGTCCTGTCCACGAGCGTCGTCGCGTCGGGCCGCCGCTGGGGGCCGACGTTCGAGCCTGGCGGCGGCTACCTCCTGGAGAAGGAGAACGGCGGCACGATGCTCACCATCCCCTTCGGTCACACCGTGGACGCGCTGGCCATGGTGCTCGGCGAATTCGGGGAGGTGTCGGCGACGACGGCGGTCCGGCGGCCGCTCGTCACGGAGGAGGGCAGCGGGCGCGTCGCCCCGATGACCGTCGAGGACCAGGTCGCGGTCAGCGGGCGACTCGCCTCCGGTGCCGTCGCCTCCGTGCACTTCCGGGGCGGGCTCTCGCGGGGCACCGACTTCCACTGGGAGATCAACGGCACGGACGGCGACCTGGTCGTGACCGGTGACCACGGGCATCTGCAGCAGGCCCGTCTGACGGTGCGGGGCGCCCGGGGCTCGGCCACGGAGCTGGCCGAACTCCCGGTCCCCGGGCGGTACTTCGACGTACCCGAGCTGGACGACCTGCGTGCGGAGCCCGCGTACAACGTCGGGGTCCAGTACGCCCGCGTCCTGCGCGACCTGCGCGAAGGCACCCGTACCGTCCCGGACTTCGCGGACGCCGCCCGGCGCCAGCGGCTGCTCGACGCGATCGAGCGGGCCGCAGCGACGGGAACGCGCGTCACGCTCTGACGTGCCGGGGCCGGTCCCGGCTCAGGAGCCGTCGCGCAGGCCCTTCGGCCAGTTCGGGCGGAACTCGATCTCCTCGAACGTCACCACGCACCCCTCGCCCTGCGGCGACTGCGCGAGGAAGCCGACGAGCGCGGCGGCGGCCGCCTCCTCGTCGCCGAGCTGGAAGATGCGCACGAACGTCCAGTGCGCGCCGTCCGTCGAGGCGTGGAAGGCGAACGCCGTGCCCGTGCGGCTGATCCGCAGCCAGACGCTGGAGCCGTCCACGACGAAGGCGTTGGCGTCGTCCGAGCGGCCCCGGGTGACCACCGTGCAGATCGTGGGGCGGTCCGGGGAGCGCTCGAAGCAGAGCTTGGCCCATTCCCGCTCCCCCACGTGCAGGTAGAGCACGCCCGCGTCGAAGGCGGCGGCGAAGCCGACCGTGACGCGGGCGATCAGCTGGAAGTCCCCCTCGGGCGCGCCGAGCAGCCGCGGCGCGTCGGACGCCGGGTCGAGGGCCTCGCCGGTGGGCGGCACGAACCGGTCCTGGCGGGGCCCGGCCCAGCCGGTGAGGGCGCCGTTCTCGTAGCTCCAGTCGCCCTCGGGGCCGTACGGCCGCAGGGGGAAGGGGAGTTCGGGCAGGGTGAGGCTTCCGGTCTCCTTGGCGTTCATGCCGTCAGTGTTCCAGGCGCCCGTCGTAGCGGCGCGGCAGTCCGAGGGGATTGGCGTCGTGGAGTTCCGGCGGCAGGAGCGCCTCGGGGGTGTTCTGGTACGCGACGGGGCGCAGCCAGCGCTCGATGGCGGTGCCGCCGACGGACGTCGAGGTGCTGGTGGTGGCGGGGTAGGGGCCGCCGTGCTGTTGGGCGGGGGCCACGGCGACGCCGGTGGGCCAGCCGTCGACGAGGACCCGCCCGGCGAGCGGGGTCAGCTCGGCGAGGAGCCGGGTGCCGCGGCCCTGGGCGGCCGGGGCGCCCGCGGCCTCGTCGGCGGACAGGTGGACGGTCGCGGTGAGGTTGCCGGGGAGCCGGGCGAGCACCGCCGAGATCTCGGCCTCCTCGGTGTACCGGGCGACGACGGTGACCGGCCCGAAGCACTCTTCGAGGAGCAGGTCGTGGGCGCCCTCGGCGGCGAGGCGGGCGGCGGGGACGGTGAGGAACCCGGCGGTGACGGTGTGCTCGTCGGCCGCGCCGGGCGCCACCGGGGCGCTCACGTCGGGCAGTTGGGCGCGCTCGACGACTCCGGCGACGAAGTCGTCGCGCATGCGGTGGTCGAGGAGGACCCCGGCGTCGGTGGCGCCGACGGCCTCCGTGAGGGACTTCAGGAGCCGGTCGCCGCCCGCGCCCTCGGGGGCGAGGACCAGGCCGGGCTTCACGCAGAACTGGCCGACGCCGAGGGTCATGGAGCCCGCGAGGCCGGTGCCGATCTGCTCGCCGCGCTCGGCGGCGGCGGCCTCGGTGACGACGACCGGGTTGAGGGAGCCGAGTTCGCCGTGGAAGGGGATCGGCACGGGGCGCGCGGCCGCCGCGTCGAACAGGGCGCGGCCGCCGCGTACCGAACCGGTGAAGCCCGCGGCGGCGACCAGCGGGTGGCGGACCAGGTCGACGCCCGCCTCGAAGCCGTGCACCAGGCCGACGACCGCCTCGGGCAGTCCGTGGCGCGCGGCGGCGGCGCGCAGGACGGCGGCGACGCGCTCGGAGGTGTCGGGGTGGTCGGGGTGCGCCTTGACGACGACGGGGCAGCCGGCGGCCAGGGCGCTCGCGGTGTCGCCGCCGGGCACGGAGAAGGCGAAGGGGAAGTTGGACGCGGCGTAGACGGCGACGACGCCGAGGGGGATCTTGTACCGGCGCAGGTCCGGGACGGGGGGTGTGGCGGCGCTGTCGGGGTGGTCGATGACGACGCCGAGGTAGGCGCCCTCGTCGACGAGGTCCGCGAAGGCCCGCAACTGGTAGCGGGTGCGGGCCAGTTCGCCGGTGAGGCGGGCGGTGCCGAGGGCCGTCTCGGCGTCCGCGGTCGCGACCAGGTCGTCCGCCGCGGCCTCCAGGAGGTCGGCCGCGGTGCGCAGGAAGGCCGTGCGGACGGTGCGGTCGGCCAGCGCGGCGCGCGCCGCGTGCGCGGCCGTGACGGCGTGGTCCACGTCCTGCGCGGTGGCCTCGGCGGCGACCTGTGCGCGCCGCTTCCCGGTTCGGGGGTCCACACTCCAGACTGGTGCTGCTGCCACCGCGGGTTCCTCCAGGGTTGCCGTGCGAGCCGGTGTCCGCGGCCCGGATGCCACGAGCCGCTCGCCGTGCGTCGGATCTGCTGCCACTCACCAGGGGCGTTCGATATGCTGAACGCCGTCCCCGATGATGAATCGTGGGGGACAGTGGAGACTATTTCCTGTCGGACGTGAGGGGTCAAGGGCGATGTCGGCTGGGGAGACGGGCGGGGGCGCGCAGGTCAAGTCCGCGGTGCGGACGGTGGAGTTGCTGGAGTTCTTCGCGGGGCGGCCCGGGATGCACGCCCTCGCCGACGTCCAGGAGGCCGTCGGATACCCGAAGTCCAGCCTCTACATGCTGCTCCGCACCCTCGTCGAGCTGGGCTGGATCGAGACGGACGCGACCGGTACGCGCTACGGCATCGGGGTGCGGGCGCTGCTCGTCGGCACGTCGTACATCGACGGCGACGAGGTGGTGGCGGCGGCCCGCCCGACGCTGGACCGGCTCTCCGACGACACCACGGAGACCATCCACCTCGCCCGCCTCGACGGCACGAACGTGGTGTACCTGGCCACCCGCCAGTCCCAGCACTATCTGCGCCCCTTCACGCGCGTGGGCCGGCGCCTGCCCGCCCACTCCACGTCGCTCGGCAAGGCGCTGCTCGCCTCGCACACCGACGAGCAGGTCCGCAAGATGCTCCCCGAGACGCTGCCGTCGCTGACCGAGAACACGATCACCGACCGCGAGAAGCTCATCGAGGAACTGCACGCGGTACGCGACCAGGGCTTCGCCGTGGACCGCGAGGAGAACACCCTTGGCCTGCGCTGCTTCGGCGTGGCCATCCCCTACCGCACCCCCGCGCGGGACGCCATCAGCTGCTCGGTCCCGGTGGCCCGCCTGACGCCCGCCCACGAGCAGATGGTCAAGGACGCGCTGTTCGACGCGCGGGACCGGCTCACGCTGGCCACGCGGCGGCTCTGAGGCCCACCCGCCCCCGCCGCGCGGCTCCCCCGTGCCCCTCCTCGCGGGCCGGTGTCCCCTCCCCCGTGCGGCGGAGGTGGTTCACCGGCAGGCAGGAGGCGGTGGGCGGGGCCGCGGCGGGAGCGTGGGGGCATGAGCCAGACACCCGTCCTCGCCCCGGCCGCCGACCTCGGCGCGCGCCCCTCCCCCGGCAGGCTCCGGCCGCTGCTGCGCGCCGTCGCCGTGGCCGCCTGCCTGCCCTACCTCTCCCTGAAGGTCGCCTGGATCGCCGGGAGCCACATCGGCATCCCGGACGGCAGCTCCCTCCTCGACCACCGCGGTCTGATGGCCGTCGCCAACAGCGTCACCGTCCTCATGGACGGCGCCGTCATCGTCCTCGCCCTGCTGCTCACGCGGCCCTGGGGCCGACGCGTACCGGCCTGGCTGCTCGGCCTGCCCATGTGGGCCGCGACCGGCCTGCTGCTGCCGATCATGGCCGGGTTCCCGACGCAGCTCGCGGTGCGGGCGTTCGGCGGATCCGTGGACACCCCCGAGGAGACCGGGCGCGCGGCCTTCCTCGACGACTGGGTGTTCGGGGTGGTGTACGGCGGGTTCATCCTCCAAGGGCTCAGCCTGGGGACGCTGTTCGTCCTGTACGCCCGCGACCGGTGGGGGCACCTGTGGCGGGGCCGGATGTGGGACCTGCCGAAGGCGGGCCCGGGCGGGCGGGCGCCGCGGGTGTGCGCGGTGGTGGCCGCGGTGCTCGCCCTGTACCCGGCCGGGCTGCGGCTGCTGTGGGCGGGCGGCTCGACGTTCGGCCTGAACGAGTCGCGCGTCGCCGAGCGCACGTCCGACTTCCACGTCCTCTCGGTCCTGGAGTTCGGCTACCTCGCCGCGGCCGTGGCGGGCGCCCTGGTCCTCGCGTTCCGGCGGCTGCCCGCGCTGCCCGTGAAGGTGCCGCTCGCACTCGCCTGGGCCGGGTCCGGCGCGGTGGCGTGCTGGGGCGGGTGGCTGTTCGTGGCGACGCTCGCGGGCTCCGGGGACGTGGCCGAGCAGCCCACGTCCGCGATGGTCCTGTCCTACGCTGTGCAGATGATCATCGGAACGCTCGTGGCGGCGACGGGGGCACGCTTCCTCAAGGAGCGGGCGGCGGCGCGCACCGGGGGCACACGCACCACGCCCCGGGTCGCCCCGCAGAGCCCACGGCAGTCCGCGTGAGACGACTGTCCTCGGGCGGTGTGCGGCGGTTCGCCACGGTCCTCGTCGGGCGGCGGACGCGGCGCCGGTGGATCCATCTGATCCTCGGCGGCGCGCTCGCCATGCCGTACGTCTTCGTCGGGTCGACGATGGCCGGGCCGCTGCTCGGCGAGGCCATGATGTTCGGTTCGTTCACCTCCCAGCTCCTGTCGTTCGCGTTCGGGCTGCCGCTGGCCGCGATCACCGCGCTGTTCCCGCTGACCCGGCCGATGTCGGTGGCGGCGGTGCGGGCGCTGTGCCAGGTTCCCGACGCGTCGCTCGCCGACGGGCCGCCGCGGTCACGGGCCGCGCGCGGGCGCACCGTCGCCTGGTTCACGCTGCACCTCGGCTTCGGCGGGGTCATCAGCGGGATGACGCTCGGACTCGTGCCGTTCGCGACCTTCCAGATCCTCCTGCCGGTCTTCGTGCTCCTCGGGGACTCCTGGCTCGGGCTCCCCGAGAACCTGCGGGAACCCTGGGTGCTCGCGCTCGGACCGGTCACGGGCACCCTGTTCCTCGCCGCGCTCGCCGGGTGCGTGGCGGGTGCGGGTGCCCTCCTCGCACGCTGGGCGCCGCTGCTGCTCGGGCCCACGCCCGCCGACCGCCTCGCCGACGCCGAGCGCCGCGCCGCCGACCTGGCCGTGCGCAACCGCCTCGCCCGGGAGCTGCACGACTCGGTGGGCCATGCGCTGAGCGCCGTCACGCTCCAGGCGAGCGCGGCCCGCAAACTGCTCGACCGCGACCCCGAGTTCGTCCGCGAGGCCCTGGCCGCCATCGAGGAGACCACCCGGCGGACCGTCGGTGAGCTGGACGCCGTCCTCGGTGTGCTGCGCGAGGGCGGCGAGCGCGGCTCCACCGCACCGGCGCCCACGCTCGGCGGCGACCTCGCCGGGCTCCTCGACCGCACCCGGGCGGGCGGCCTCCGCGTCGACGCGGACATCGACGCCGAGGTGCTCGGCACGTCGGGGTCCGGGTACGCGGAGGCGCTGCCGCCGATGGTGTCCCGCGAGGGCTACCGCATCGTGCAGGAAGCCCTCAGCAACGCCCTCAAGCACGCCGGGGCGGACACCGTCGTGACCCTGCGCGTCGTCCTCGACGGGTCCGGCCTGGAGATCGTCGCCGAGAACCCGCTGCCCGCCGCCGGGACCGCGCCCACCCGCGCGGGCGGCGGCCACGGTCTGCGCGGCATCGCCGACCGGGCCCGCCTCCTCGGCGGCACGGCGCAGGCCGGACCCGTCGACGGCCCGCCCGATGCCGCCGCTCCGGCCGACGGCGCGGCCACGGCCACCACCGCCCCCACCTGGCGACTCCACGTACGACTGCCCCTGACGGGGCTCGCATGACCCGCACGCCCCGCGGCACGACCCGCACGACCCGCACGACCCGCACGAAGGGACACCCATGACCGACCCCGCCGCCCCGCTGCGCGTCGTCCTCGCCGACGACGAGCGCATGGTGCGCACCGCGCTGCGCGCCATCCTCGCCGCCGAGCCCGACCTGGAGATCGTCGGCGAGGCGGCGACCGGCGCCGAGGCGGTGTCCGTGGTGCGCGAGCTGCGGCCCGACGTGGTGCTCATGGACGTACGGATGCCGGAGATCGACGGCATCCGCGCCACCGAGCAGATCCTCCAGACGATGCCCGAGCCGCCCCGCATCGTCGTCGTCACGACCTTCGAGAACGACTCCTACGTGTACGAGGCGCTGCGCGCCGGAGCGTCCGGCTTCCTCCTGAAGCGGGCCGAGGCGGAGGCGCTGGTGCAGGCGGTGCGCCTGGTGGCGCGCAGCGACTCGCTGCTGTTCCCCGCGGCCGTGCGCGCGCTCGCCGCCGAGCACGGACGCCCCGAGGCGGCGCAGGCGCCCTGGATCGCGCGGCTCACCGGGCGCGAGAGCGAGGTGCTGCGGCTGATGGCGGCCGGGCTCACCAACGCGGAGATCGCCGAGCGGATGGAGGTCGGTCCGGCGACGGTGAAGACGCATGTGGCGGCGGTCCTCGCGAAGACGGGGGCACGGGACCGCACGCAGGCGGTGATCGCGGCGTACGAGGCGGGCTTCATGAAGAGCTCCTGAGCGGCACGGTTCATGAAGAGCTCCTGAGAAAACGGACACATCGCCGCAAGAGGGGAACGGAAAGCGGAGGCGTGCTCGTCCTTCTGTGGGATGAACAAGACGATCAGGCACACCTCGGTGTTCGTGCTGCTCCTGGTGCTCGCCCTGCTTGTGCGGGCGACCTGGGTGCAGTTCCACGACTCGAAGGCACTCGCGGACGACAAGCTGAACCGGCGCAACGCGATCGAGCAGTACGCGTACCCGCTGGGCGACATCATCGTGGCCGGGGACGCCGTCACCGGCTCGAAGCGCACGAAGGGCGGTGACCTGGCGTACAAACGCACCTACAAGGACGGCCCGCTGTACTCCGCCGTCACCGGCTACAGCTCACAGGTGTACGGAGCCACCCAGCTGGAGGGCATCTACAAGGACCTCCTCGACGGCACCGACAACCGCCTCAAGAACCCCCTCGACACGCTCACCAACAAGCGTGCCGACCCCGGTGACGTCCTCACGACCATCGACCCGGCCGTCCAGAAGGCCGCGTACAAGGCGCTCGGCGACAAGAAGGGCGCGGCCGTCGCCGTCGACCCAAAGACCGGGAAGATCCTCGGCATGGTCTCCACGCCGTCGTACGACCCGTCGAAGATCAGCGGTTCCACCGACGGCGACGCGTGGAAGGCCCTGACCTCCGACGAGGACAAGCCGATGGTGAACCGCGCGCTGCGCCAGCCGCTGCCGCCCGGCTCGACGTTCAAGCTGGTCGTCGCGGCGGCCGCGCTGGAGAGCGGGCTCTACGGGTCGGTCGACGAGAAGACCGCGAGCCCCGACCCGTACACGCTGCCCGGGACACGGACCGTCCTCAAGAACGAGAACGCCTCCGCGCCCTGCGAGGACGCCACGATCCGCACGGCCCTGCGGTACTCCTGCAACAACGTCTTCGCCAAGATGGCCGTCGACCTCGGGCAGGACAAGGTCAAGGCCCAGGCCGAGAAGTTCGGCTTCAACACCGACAAGCTGGACGTGCCCGTGCGGGCGGCGGAGAGCTCCTACCCCTCCGGCATGGACAAGGCGCAGACCGCGCTCACCGGCATCGGACAGTTCGACGTCACCGCCACGCCGCTGCAGATGGCCCTCGTCTCCGCCGCGATCTCCAACGGCGGGGAGCTGGCGTCCCCGCACATGGTGTCGAAGGTGACCGACGCGGACGGGAACGTGCTGCGGGACTTCGGTGACGAGGGCTCGAAGCGGGTGATGAGTGCCGGCACCGCCGAGGGGTTGCAGTCCGCCATGAAGACGGTCGTCGAGGAGGGTACGGGCACCAACGCGAAGATCGACGGGGCCGTCGTCGGGGGCAAGACCGGTACCGCCCAGCACGGTGAGAACAACTCCAAGACGCCGTACGCCTGGTTCACCTCGTACGCCAAGGGCGGGGACGGCAAGGAGGTCGCTGTCGCTGTGATCGTGGAGTCGTCCGACGCCGCGCGGTCGGAGGTCAGCGGCAATGGGCTTGCGGCGCCGGTGGCTTCGGCGATGATGCGGGCGGCTCTGCGCTAGCCGGGACTTCGGTCCCGCCGCTGCGCGCCGGATCCCCTCTCCCACCCCGCCCACCCGTTTCCAGTCGGACGCGGGCTCCTGGCCGCCTGTGCCACGGAAGGTCGCTCGGCGACTGCGGGCCGTCAGTCCTTATTCGCCGCTTCGCGGCGGGTCTCCCACCCGCCCGCCCGTTTCCAGTCGGCCGCAGGCTCCTGGCCGCTTGTGCCACGGACGGTCCTTCGGCGGCTGCGATCTACCTGTGCCCCCCTACCCTGTGGGCAGCTGGGCTGCCAGGGGCGATGGGGGTCCCCCCCCCTGCTCGAGCGAAGCCGAGAGCTTGGGGGAGGGTGGGCACAGCCCAGGCCCACGGTGCCGTTATGGACGACGGTTACGCCAATGGCGCCAAGTCACGAACAGGGCCACCGGCACCCCCGCCCCGGCCACGAGGCCCGTGACGTAGCCCAGGCCGGAGGTCGCGTCTCCGTCCCGGAGGGCGGCGGTCACCGCGGAGGCGGTGAGGGCGGTCGCCAGGAGGGCGAGGAGTGCGTAGAAGCGGGGGCTGAAGTAGGTGCGGCGGGTGGGGGGTGCGGGGATCGTGGACAGTTCCGCGGCGGGGCCGAGGCTCGCCGCGCGCGGGCGCTTGAACCACGCGTACACCACCCAGTCGCCGCAGGCCTCCCAGCCCTCGGGCGCCAACCGCTCGTCCAGGCCCTCGCGGCCACGCGTGACCAGCTCCCGCCGGTACTCCCACCGCTGGGGGCGGTCGAGGTCCCGGTGGCAGACGAACCGGCCGACCGCGTCGACCCGCCGCATCTCCCAGCCCTCGTCGCCGAACCGGCCGAGGAGTTCCTCGTCGACGAACGTGTCGGCGGTCCACCGCCAGACCTCGGTCCGCGCGTCCCCCTCCGGGTCGGTCCGCGCGTCCCTCTCCTGGGCGGCCCGCGGCGGAGCCTCCCGCACCGCCCCCGCCGGCGCCAGCTCGCGCGCGAACTCCTCGACCGGCCCGAACTCCTCCTCCGCCGTGCCCCCGCACTCCGCGAGGTGCGCCGCGAGGTCCGCGACGGTCACCCGGACGTGTTCGGCGGGCAGCCCCAGCTCCCGCAGCCGCGCGCCCAGGTCGTCGAGGTATCCCGCCACCGTGTCCGCCGAGTTCATCGCACTCCCGCCTTCGCCAGGACCTCACGTACCGAACCGTCGAAGGCCAGCCACAACTCGCCCTGGGAGGAGAGGACTTCGCGGCCTTCGGAGGTGAGTGTGTAATAGCGCCTGCCGGGCCCCTTCTCCGTGGCCCGGAACTCCGCCGCCACCAGGCCCGCCTCCTCCAGACGGTTCAGGACGGGGTACAGCGTGCCGCCCTTGATCTGTCCGAAGCCCGCCGCGCCGAGCTGCTTGGCGATCTCGTAGCCGTAGCTCTCGCCGTCGGTGAGGGAGGCGAGGACCAGGAGGTCGAGCACGCCCTTGAACCAGCTGGCGCGCCGGTCCGCGCTCACGCCGTCCCGCCCTGGGCGCGCGGCAGTTCGGGCGCCGGGATCAGCAGGTCGCGCACGCTGATCATGGCGTGCACGGCGATGGGCAGGAGCAGGCTGCCGGTGGCCAGGTACAGGCCGGTGAGCAGCGCGCCGAAGAGGGCGAGGACGACGATGCCGGTGCCGCCCTGGTACCAGCCCGCGAGCGCGTACACGGCGAGTGAGAGCGCCGCCGCCAGATAGGGGTCGAGGCCGAGGGCGCCGACGCCGAAGGCGATGAGCAGGCCGCGGTAGACCAGTTCCGCGCAGACGCCGTCGGTCACCGCGGCGGCGATCGCGAGCCGCCGCTCCGTGCCGGTGCGCGGCAGCATCGCCTCGATGGCGGCGCGGCCCGGGATGTGCTTGCCCTCCTTGGCCATGTCCCGGAAGGCCCGCCCGGACGCGACGGCGATCACCGCGAAGAGGAGGACCACGGGGAAGAAGAAGAGCGGGTCCTCGGGCAGTGCCAGTCCGAGGTCCGCGGCCGTGACGTCCGGCGAGAGCAGCAGGGTCGTCGACGCCAGTGCGGCGAACACCCACCAGAAGCCGATGGAGAAGGTGAAGTAGCGCACTAGCGCGCGCGGTTCGGTGGCGCGGCGGCGCGCCAGCGAGGCGTACATCCGGCGGCCGAGCCACGGCTCGACCAGGAGGAGATAGGCGCCGAGCACGCCCGCGACGGCCGTGGCGGCGGCGGAGAACTCCGGTGCGGAGTCCGGCGTGAGGATGGATGACATGGTCGTGCGCCCCCTGGTCTTGTGAACTACCTAGACCGTAGAGCGACCTAGTTAGGAATGCAACCTAGCCAGCTAGCCTGCGTAGGGGTCGGGCACGGACCCCGGCCTGGCCAGGAAGTCGAAGTCGCAGCCGGTGTCGGCCTGGGTGACGTGGGCGGCGTAGAGGGCGCCGTAGCCGCGTTCGTGGCGGACGGGGGGTGGCGTCCAGGCGGCCAGGCGGCTGCCCAACTCCTCCTCGGAAACGTTGAGTTGGAGGGTGCGGGCGGGTACGTCGAGGGTGATGGTGTCGCCGGTGCGGACCAGGGCGAGCGGGCCGCCGACGTGCGACTCGGGCGCGATGTGCAGCACGCAGGTGCCGTACGAGGTGCCGCTCATCCGCGCGTCGGAGATCCGCACCATGTCCCGCACGCCCTGCTTCAGGAGCCGCTCGGGGATCGGCAGCATGCCGTACTCGGGCATGCCGGGGCCGCCCAGGGGGCCACTGCCGCGCAGCACCAGGACGTGGTCGGCGGTGATGCCGAGGGACGGGTCGTCGATGGTGCGCTGCAGGGTGCGGTAGTCGTCGAAGACCACGGCCGGGCCGGTGTGCCGCAGCAGCCGGGGCTCGGCGGCGATGTGCTTGATGACGGCGCCGTCGGGGCAGAGGTTGCCGCGCAGGACGGCGACGCCGCCCTCGGGGGCCACGGGGTTGTCGCGGGTGCGGATGACGTCGTCGTTGTGCACCCGGGCGGGCTTGAGCTGTTCGCGCAGGGTGTCGTGGGCGACGGTGGGGCGGTCCAGGTGCAGCAGGTCGGGGATGCGGGTGAGGAAGCCCGGCAGTCCGCCCGCGAAGTGGAAGTCCTCCATGAGGTGCGTCGAGCCGCCCGGCCGCACGTCGGCGAGCACCGGCACCCGGCGTGCCGTGCGGTCGAAGTCGTCGAGGGTGAGGCGGACCCCGGCGCGGGCGGCCATCGCGATCAGGTGGATGACGGCGTTCGTGGAGCCGCCGAGGCCGAGGACCGTCGTCACCGCGTCCTGGAAGGCGTCGGGGGTGAGCAGGTGCGACAACGTGCGGCCCCTGCGGACGAGTTCGACGACGCGCAGGCCGGACGCGGCGGCCATGCGGTCGTGCGCGGAGTCGACGGCCGGGATCGACGAGGCGCCGGGCAGGGTCACGCCGAGGGCCTCGGCGGCGGCGGTGAGCGTGGAGGCGGTGCCCATCGTCATGCAGTGGCCCGGGGAGCGTGCCAGGCCGCTCTCCAGCTCGGCCAGCTCGCAGTCGCCGATGAGACCGGCCCGTCGCTCGTCCCAGTACTTCCACATGTCCGTGCCGGAGCCGAGGACCTCGCCGCGCCAGTGGCCCGGCAGCATCGGCCCCGCGGGCACGAACACGGTGGGCAGGTCGACGGAGGCGGCCCCCATCAGGAGCGCGGGCGTCGACTTGTCGCAGCCGCCGAGCAGCACCGCGCCGTCCACGGGGTAGGAGCGGAGCAGTTCCTCGGTCTCCATGGAGAGGAGGTTGCGGTAGAGCATGGGCGTGGGCTTCTGGAACGTCTCGCTGAGCGTCGAGACCGGGAACTCCAGGGGGAAGCCGCCCGCCTGCCAGACCCCGCGCTTGACGGCCTGGGCGCGCTCGCGCAGATGGACGTGGCAGGGGTTGATGTCCGACCAGGTGTTGAGGATCGCCACGACGGGCTTGCCCAGGTGCTCCTCGGGGAGATAGCCGAGCTGGCGGGTGCGGGCGCGGTGCGAGAAGGACCGCAGGCCGGACGAGACGCCGGACCCGTACCACTGCTGGCTGCGCAGGCCGCTCACCGGCCCCACCCCGCCACGATCTCCGCGACCTCCGCGCGCACCGGCTCCGGCAGCACGCTGCTCGGCGGGCGCACGTCGCGTCGGCACAGGCCGAGGACCGCGAGCGCCTCCTTCACCACGGACACGTTGGCCGCCGAGCCGTCGGCGGCCCGCAGCTCCTCGAAGCGGCGGATCCGCTCCCAGACCGCCATCGCCGTGCCGTGGTCCCCCTCCCGCAGCGCCCCGAGCATCGCGAGCGACAGCAGCGGCGCGACGTTGACCAGGCCCGAGGTGAAGCCGGTCGCCCCGGCCGAGAAGTACGCGGGCGCGTACGGCTCCGCGAGGCCCGCCACCCACACGAACCGCTCGGCGCCCGCGTCCCGCGCGAACGCAGCGAAGCGCGCCGCGTCCGGCACCGCGTACTTCACGCCGGTGACGTTCGGGCAGGCGTCGGCCAGCTCGGCGAGCCGGGCCCCCGGCAGGCGCGCGTCGCGCACGTACGGCACGACGCCGAGGCCGGGCACGGCCTCGGCGACGGCCCGGTGGTAGGCGACCCAGCCGGCGCCGGAGACGTACGGGTGCGCGGGCTGGTGCACCATCACCAGGCGCGCGCCCGCCCCGGCGGCGTGCCGGGCGTCGGCCGTCGCGGTCGCCAGGTCGTGGCCGACGCCGACGACGACGGTGGCCCGCCCGCCCGCCTCGGCGACGGTCAGCTCGGTGACGGCGCGCCGCTCCTCGGGGCTCAGGGCGTAGAACTCGCCGGTGTTGCCGTTCGGCGTGAGCGTGCGGATGCCCGTGTCGAGCAGGCGGCGCAGCAGGGCGCGGTGGGCCGCGCGGTCGAGGGAGCCGTCCGCGGCGAACGGGGTGACGGGGATGGCCACGACGTCGGCGAGGGCGGCGCGGCGCGGGTCCGAGGAGTCCCACGGGGCCCCCGCCGCCGCCGAGGCCGAGGTTCCTGAGGTCGAGGTTCCTGAGGTCGCTGGAGTCATGGGCGCGCGCCTCTCGCGTATCGCGTCTCATATATGACGCATGAAGTACGACGCGATGAAGCTAGGCGTGCCGCGCGGGCCCCGTCAACGGCTGTGCGACGACCGGTCGTTGTGCCTGCCCGTCACTCCCGGTCGCCCCTGTCGCTCCCGGTCGCCCGGTCGCCTCGGGTCAGGGCCGCCACGACGGGTCGCGTCCGCTCAGGGCCACCACCTGGTCCAGGAGCGAGGCGCCCTCGGCGACCGGCTGCGGCGGCCCGAAGAGGGTGCCCCGCGCCTCGGGCGACTCCGCGGCGGTGGCGGACACCATGGCGTAGGAGACGGCGAGGCTGACCTCGTCGGGGGCGTACTCCTGGCCCGTGGCGCGCGCCAGGTCCCAGCCGTGCACGACGAGTTCGTTCATGGCGACCGTGCCCGCGATGTCGCCGGGCAGCTCGACGCCGCCCGCCCGGGTGTCCCCGGTCCACGCCGCCGGGTCCCGCCACACCTCGGCGAGCCGGGCGAGCTGGCCGGGAAGCGGCGCGCGCCAGTCCTCGGGAAGGTCCGGCAGGGCGCTCCCCGGGTCGGTGTCCGTGGTCGGCCCGAGCTGTTTGCGGCCGGCGTCGGTGAAGGCGGCGGTCAGGCCGACGATGTGGCCGATGAGGTGGCGTACCGCGTAGTCGGGGCAGGGCGTGGGCCCGTCGAGCTGGTCGTCCTTGACGGCTTCGGCGAGGCGGGCCACGAGCTGTGCCTGCGGGCCGAAGTCCGGCAGCAGGGCCTCGGTGTCGTCCGGCATGGGTTCTCCTTCGTCCGCGTAGGAGGCCTTGGTAAGGCCTTCTCCTCAGGTCGACTCCTCGGGCGCGCCGAACTCATCGCCGCCGCGTAGGGCATCTGCCCGATGCCCTGCGCGCGGCCTCAGAACCAGCATCGGGCGCATGGCAACGACGATCGGACGTGTCCTGCGGGACCGCAACGCGGGTCTGTACCTGACGGCGGTCGTGGTCTCCGGGTTCGGGAGTTCCGCGATGACGCTGGTGTCGGGCATCTGGGTGAAGGAGCGGACCGGCTCCGACGGCCTGGCCGCCCTGTGCACCCTCGCCCTGTGGGCCCCGCTGCTCCTCGGCCCCCTGCTCGGCACCCTCGCCGACCGCACCCGGCGCCGCCCTTTGCTGGTCGCCGTGAACGTGGGCCTCGGGGTGCTGCTGCTGTCCCTGCTGTGGGTGGACCGCGTGGGCGGGGCGGCGGGGCTGGGGCTGCTGTTCGCCGTGCTCGTGGTGTACGGGGCGTGCGGCGTGGTCACGGACGCGGCGGAGGCCGCGCTGGTCGCGGGGGCCGTCGGCAAGGATCTGCTCGGGGACCTCAACGGGCTGCGGATGTCCGCGAACGAGGGCATGAAGCTGCTCGCGCCGGTGGCCGGGGCGGCGGTGTTCGCCGCCTGGGGCGGGCCGCGGGTGGCGCTGCTCGACGCCGTCACGTTCGTCCTTGCCGGTGGTCTCTTCGCGCTGCTGCGGGTGGCGGAGGTCCGCCCGGCGCCGGACCCCGAGGGGTGGCGGGCGGGCACCGCGCGGGGCGCCCGGCTGCTGTGGGGCGACGCGCGGCTGCGGCCGCTGGTGGTCGCGGGCGGCCTCACCATGCTGTCGTCGGGTGTCAGCGGCGCGCTGGTGTACGCGGTCGTCGAGGCGCTCGGCCACTCCCCCGCGTACACGAGCACGCTGTACGTCGCGCAGGGTGCGGGGTCCGTCGCCGTCGGGATCGCCTCGGGCGCCCTGATGCGGCGCGTGGGCGAGCGGCGGTTCGCGGGCGGCGGGATCGCGCTGACCGCGGTGTCGGCGGTGCTGCTCGCCCTTCCGTGGGACGCGCTGGTGCTCGCGGGGAGCCTCGCGAACGGGCTGGGGCTGCCGTGCGTGCTCGTGGCCGCGCTGACGGCCGTGCAGCGCGAGGCGCCGCCGGACCTGGTGGGGCGGGTGTCCGCGACCGCGGGCACGCTGATGTTCGCGCCGACGGCGGCGGGCATCGCGCTCGGCGCGGCGCTCGTCGAACTCGTCGACCACCGGCTGCCGTTGTACGCCGTCGCGGGGGCGCGGCTGCTGGTCGCCGCGCCCCTGCTCCGGTCCGTGGCCGGACGCGCTACTGCACGCCGGCCCAGCGCTTGATGGTGGCGACAGCCCGCGACTGCTGCGGTTCGGGCAGCTTCGCGATGCTCGCGCCGTGGTTGGCGCCCGGCACCTCGTACAGGTACGAGTCGCGGTGGCTCGGCTCGAACCGCTCCGCGCTCCACGGGTCGTTCTCGCCGTAGACGAACATCATCCGCTGGCCGCGGGTCTTCACCCAGCGGTCGACGTCGGCGATGGTGCTGTTGTTGTACGAGCCGCGCATGGCGGGCGGGAGCACCGAGTTCGGCTGGTAGATGTCCGGGTAGTGGCGCACGCCCTTGAGGTGCTTGAACTTCAGGTCGGCCCAGCCGAGTTGGGTGGCGGCCTGGCGGTAGTAGGGGCCGGTGCCGTTCTCGCCCAGCTCGGCGTCGTGGTAGACGCTCAGGCCGTGCTTCTTCGACCAGTCGTACAGCTCGTCGTCACTGGCCTTCCCGGCGTCGGGCACGGTCGGGCAGTCGGCGGCGGTGCCGGACTGCCAGAAGTTCCACACCTGGTCCAGGACGGCGAACTCGTACGCGCGGTCGGTGGTGCCGAGCGTCTCGTGGAAGGTCTGGCCGTTCGCCTTGGCGTCCGCCTCGAACTTGGGCAGGAGCGCGTCGCGGCGCACCAGCATCTCGCGCTGCACGGCGTTCAGGGCGGTGCGGCACTCCTTGGTGCCGACGGTCCTGAAGAAGCGCTCGTAGGTGCTGTCGTCCTTGTTGTTCGCGTCGTTCGGTGCGACGAAGGCGACGACGGCGTCCAGGTCGCCCGGGTAGAAGCGCTCGTGGTACGTGGCGGTCATGCCGCCCTTGCTGGCGCCGGTGCCGAGCCACTTGCCCTTCTCGACGGTGCGCAGGGCCTTGGTGATGCGGTGCTCGTCGGCCGCCTCCTGCTGGACGGTCATCTTGGACCAGTCCTTGCCCGCGGCGCCGCTCGGGCGGGACTGCTCGAAGTAGCGGTGCTCCAGGCTGACCTGGTTGGCGTCGATCAGCTTGGTGAG
This sequence comes from Streptomyces sp. NPDC127108, assembly GCF_042677545.1. Lineage (NCBI taxonomy): Bacteria > Bacillati > Actinomycetota > Actinomycetes > Kitasatosporales > Streptomycetaceae > Streptomyces > Streptomyces sp. NPDC127108. The sequence continues at coordinate 21,886 of NZ_JBHXTE010000006.1, forward strand.
GGCGGTGGTGCCGGACGCGAGGGTGTAGCCGCCGGTGTAGAGGACGGTCGGCTTGTCGGTGGCCTTGTGCCACAGGGTCAGGCGCTGGGTGAAGGTCCCGGAGGCACCGGGGCGGTGGTGGTCGACGGGCTGGCGGTACGTCAGGGAGTAGAGGGGGTGGCCCTCCTTCTCCGTGACGGAGACGACCGTCATGCCCGGGATGTTCTCCAGCTGTTCGCGGATGTCGGCCGTGCCGGTGGGGCGGGGGCCGGTCTGCCCGGTCTGCGCCATCGCGGGCGCGGCGGTCGCGAGCACCGCCGCCCCCGCCGTGAGTCCGGCACAGACCAGCGCGGATATCCCCTTGTTGCGCACCTTGTCTCCTCGTCTGACGATGAGTCGTGCCGCGGGGAGAGCGGGCGGGTTCCCCCTGTTCTCACCCGTTCGCGGCGTGTGGTGCGCGGATCGTAGCCGTTGTCAGTCGATCTGCGACAGGGCCGTCCCGACCCGGGCCAGATCGTCGTCCGAGGCCAAACCGGCATGGTAAAGCCGCAGTTCAGTGGCGCCGAGCCGGGCCGCGGCGCGGGCGTCGGCGGCGAGGGTCGCGGGGCTGCCGCCCATGCCCGCCACGACCGTGAGGTTGGCCGCGACGACCGTGTCGGGTCCGGCATGCGCGGCGAACGGGGCGAGCAGCTCGGGGCCGGACGCGCAGGGCACGACCACGCCGTCGGCGACGGACAGGACGTGCCGCGGGTCGACCCCGGCGTTGGCCCCGCAGTGGTGGGCCACCGGGTCGGCGTGCAGCAGCACCCGGAAGCCGTCGGGAGCCGCCGCGCGCACCGCGCCGACCGCCGCCTCCTGGAGCGCGCGGGCGCACCCCTCGCGCCAGGCCCGGGTGACCGCCGCCGTCCCGGCGCCGAGGAGCTTCTCCACGCCCGCCCAACCGGGGTCGGTGGCCGCGCCCCGCCACACCGGTTCCAGGGCGAGGCGCACGGCGGCGGCCAGTTCGTCGGGGTCGTGGCCGTGCCCGGCGTACCCGGCGCGGCAGCCCCCGCAGAAGCAGAGCGACATCAGGTACTGCCCGGCCTCGCCGAGGTCCACGCCCGCGATCTTGTCGTGGGCGTGCAGGTGCGCGAGGCCGTACCAGCCGCACGACTCCAGTTCGGTGCCGCCCGCGCCCGGCCTCGTGGCGGCCTCAGCGGCGAGGTCCGTCAGGTAGGCGCGGGTGGCGGGCTGCGCGATGCAGGGCGCCCACGGGTAGCGGTCGCCGTAGGCGTTCACGACGGAGGTGTCCGGGTGTTCGGCGCCCATGCGGGAGTTGTGGGCGAGGACCACCCAGGTGTGCACGTCGAGCCCGGCGGCGGCCAGCGCGTCGGCGGCCTCCTGGTAGGTGTCGCCCGGGGCCCAGGCACCGGCCGGGTGGGGGCGCAGGGTGCGGGAGGCCCAGCGGTCGTCCGGCTCGTACAGGACCGCGGCGTGCTCGGCGGTGACGACGCGGTGGCGGGGGTGGCGGGGGGTGAGGGCGCGGGTGGAGTGGTAGGCGGCGGCGAGGGTGACCTGCTCGACGCCGAGGTCCGCGATCCGCGCGGCGGCCCGGGGGTCGCCGACGACGTCCCAGGGGTAGAGGAACGCGGACGCTCTCACACGCCCTCCCGCAGCAGCGCCCGGCCGCGCTCGACGAGTTCGGCGAGCCGCTTGACGTGGTCGTCGGACGGCTCGTGCAGCGGCGGGCGCACCCCGCCGACGTCGAGTCCGGCGAGGCGCACCCCGGCCTTGACGAGGGAGACCGCGTAGCCGCGGCCCTCCTTGCGCAGTTCGACGAAGGGCCGGTAGAAGCCGTCGATGAGGCGCTCCGCGGTCTCGTCGTCGCCGGAGTTCAGGGCCTTGTGGAAGGCGAGCGCGATGTCGGGCGCGAAGCAGAAGACGGCCGAGGAGTAGAGGCTGACGCCGATGCCGCGGTAGGCGAGGCCGGTCAGCTCGGCGGTGGGCAGGCCGTTGAAGTACAGGAACTCGCCGGGGGCTTCGGCGCGCACGGCGCTGACGACGCGCTGCATCAGGTCGAGGTCGCCGAGGCCGTCCTTGAAGCCGATGATGCCGTCGGCGCGGGCGAACTCGACGACCGTCTCGGGGGTGAACACGGCGTTGTCGCGCTGGTAGACGATGACGTCCAGGGAGGTGGCGGCGGCCAGTTCGGTGTAGTGCCGAAGGAGGCCCTCCTGGGCGGCGACCACCAGGTACGGCGGCATGGCGAGGAGCCCGTCGGCGCCCGCCTCCTCGGCGAGGCGCGCGTACCGGACGGCGAGCGCGGTGCCGTACCCGGCGCCCGCGATCACCGGGACGCGGCCCGCGGTCTCCTCGACGGCGGCCGTGACGAGCAGTTGGAACTCCTCGGGGGTGAGGGCGTGGAACTCACCCGTGCCGCAGCACGCGAACACCGCGGCCGCGCCCGCCTCCACGCCCCCGCGCACATGCGTGCGGAAGGCCTCGATGTCGACGGATCCTTCGGCCCCGTACGGCGTGACCGGGAAGAACAGCGGCCCGCTGGGAACGCGGAGCCTGGCGGCGAGGGGGGCTGACGTCACGGGCTCTCCCTAAGCGTGCACGTTTCTGATTCATATCCATATCCCTGAACGCGCCCACGCTAAGCCGCGGCGCCGGGCCGGTCAAGCGCGCAAACCCGCAACTCAGGAGCGGATTCGCGGACTCCGCGCGGTACTTGACGTCGAGGGGCGTCGCTCCCTAGCGTGTCCACGAATGTGAATCTCATACATGAACGCGTACGAGGAGATCACCACATGCCCGCTCCCCGCACCGTCCTGCTGACCGGCGCAGCCGGTGGTCTCGGCACCCTGATGCGGGGGCTCCTGCCCGCGTACGGATACGACCTGAGGCTGCTCGACCTGCGTCCCGTCGACGGCGAGCCCGACGCCCTCACGGTGGACCTCGCCGACCGGGCGGCCCTGCGCGAGGCGGTGCGCGGCGTCGACGCCGTCCTGCACCTCGCCGGGATCTCCCTGGAGTCCACCTTCGACAAGATCCTCAAGGCGAACGTCGAAGGCGTGCACAACCTCTACGAGGCCGTGCGCGAGGAGGGCGTCCCCCGGGTCGTCTTCGCCTCCTCCAACCACGCGGTGGGCTTCACCCCGCGCCCCGTCGGCGACGACCCGCTGATCCCCGTCGACACCCCGCGCAGGCCCGACACCTTCTACGGCCTCTCGAAGTCCTTCGGCGAGGACCTGGCGCAGTTCTACTGGGACAAGCACGGCATCGAGACGGTGTCCGTGCGGATCGGCTCCTGCTTCCTGGAGCCCGCGAACGTCCGGATGCTGTCGGTGTGGATGTCGCCCGGCGACGGGGCCCGCCTTTTCCACGCGGCGCTCACCGCGCCGCACGTCAAGCACTCCGTCGTGTACGGCTCGTCCGCCAACACCCGCCTGTGGTGGGACCTCGGGCCCGCGCGGGCGCTCGGGTACGAGCCGCGGGACGACTCCGAGCAGTACGCGGAGAAACTGATCGCCGAGCACGGCGAGCTCGACCCCGCCAACCCCGACCACGCGCACCTGGGCGGCCACTTCTGCACGAACCCGCCAGTGTGGCCGTATTGAGGCTCGTCCTTGGAGTTGACGGTTCCGTACGCCTCGGGTCTGGTGCGGGTCAGCCCGCGGGGCGACGTGCGGGAACGGGCCGCTGGCTAGCGTGAGTTGTCATGACTGCACCTCGAAAGACCCCGCGCGGGCGCGCCGTCGCCACCGTGCTCGCGCTGGCGCTCGCCGTGCCCCTCGCGGCCGCGGCGAGCGCCCAGGCCGCACCCACGACGACGGCGGCCCACGGCGCCGCCGCCTCCACCGCCGACGCGCCCGCGACCCGGCCCGAACTCCCCCGCCCCACCGGCCGGTTCACCGTCGGCCGCGACACCCTGCACCTGGTCGACAAGAGCCGCAAGGACCCCTGGGTGCCCTCGGCCGGGGCGCGGGAGCTGATGCTGTCGATGTACTACCCGGCGCGCGGCGCGGGCGGGCGGCCCACCGCGTACACCTCCAAGAAGGCGGCCCAGGAGCTGCTCGCGTACAACGAGCTCGACGGGCGGATCTCCGCCGCCGACTACAGCTCCACGCGCACCTACGCCCGCACCGGGGCGCACCCCGCGGGCGGCAGGTTCCCGCTGGTCGTGCTCTCCCCGGGCTTCACCGCGCCGCGCTCGACGCTGACGCACCTCGCCGAGGACCTGGCGAGCCGGGGGTACGTGGTCGCGACGGTCGACCACGCCTACGAGGCGGCCGGAGCGGAGTTCGACGGCGGGCGCGTGCCGCCCTGCGTCGGCTGTGTGGACGGCGGGGGCGACTCGGGTCCGCGGATCACCGCGGGGCGGGCCGATGACCTGTCGTTCGTCCTGGACCGGCTCGTCGGCGGCCCGTCGGGCAAGGCGACCTGGCGGCACTCCGGGATGATCGACGCCCGCCGGATCGGGATGGGCGGACACTCCATCGGCGGCGCCGCCACGGCCGCCCTGATGGACACCGACCCGCGGGTGCGCGCGGGCGTGAACATGGACGGCGGCTTCCACACCAGGCCCGACGGCGTGGACCGCCCCTTCCTGCTGCTCGGCACCACGACCACGGTCCAGAGCGGCGACCCCTACGACTGGGGCGACGCCTGGCCTCGCCTGCGGGGCTGGAAGCGCTGGCTGACGGTCGCCGGGTCCGGGCACTTCACGTTCACCGACACGCCGGTCGTCTTCGGTCAGCTCGGCATGAGCGACCCGCAGGTGCCGCTCTCGGGGCGGCGGTCCGAGCAGATCACCCGCGCCTACGTCGCCGCGTTCTACGACCAGCACCTGCGCGGGATCGGGCAGCCGCTGCTCGACGGGCCGACGCCCGCCCACCCCGAGGTCGGCTTCCACCGGCCCTGACGCAGGAGGGGGCCTGCCGCCGCCCCGGACCGGCTCGGACCGGCCCGGCACCCGACCCGTCCCGGCCGACGGCAGGCCCACGGCCGTTCATTTCCGAGCGTTCATTTCCAGCCGTCCGAGCCTCGCCCCGCTCTCCGCCCGCGCTCGAAACGGGCGGGAAACGGGCACGGTGAGCCGACGAACGGGCACATGATCACGTTGCCACGCAGGACATCGCCCGGGTAAACGGGCGGATTCGGGCATCATCGTGGCCGTTGCGCGCCTGGTCACTCACTTCCGCGCGCTGTAGAACTTCCCCACAGGGCCCGAACGGGCAGCACATCGCAGTGGAGTCTGTGGGAAGAGGTGGCACCCATGTCGGCGGAGGAACGTCAGCGGCAGATCGTGCGCGCGGCACGCCGCTCCGGATCCGTCGACGTGTCCGTGCTCGCGGCCGAGCTCGGCGTCGCCAAGGAGACCGTGCGCCGCGATCTGCGCGCCCTGGAGGACCACGGCCTGGTCCGCCGCACCCACGGCGGCGCCTACCCGGTGGAGAGCGCCGGTTTCGAGACGACGCTCGCCTTCCGTACGACCATGCACGTGCCCGAGAAGCGGCGGATCGCGGCCGCCGCGGCCGAGCAGCTCGGCGACGCCGAGACCGTCTTCATCGACGAGGGCTTCACCCCGCAGCTCATCGCCGAGGCACTGCCCAAGAACCGCCCGCTGACCGTGATCACCGCCTCGCTCTCGACGGCGGGCGCGCTCGCCGCGTCCGAGCACGTGACCGTCCTGCTGCTCGGCGGCCGGGTCCGGTCCGGGACGCTCGCCACCGTCGACCACTGGACGACCCGCATGCTCGCGGGCTTCGTGATCGACCTGGCGTACATCGGCGCCAACGGCATCTCCCGCGAACACGGCCTGACCACCCCCGACCCCGCGGTCAGCGAGGTGAAGGGGCAGGCCATGCGGGCCTCCCGGCGCACCGTGTTCGCGGGTGTGCACACCAAGTTCGGGGCGGCGAGCTTCTGCCGGTTCGCGAGCGTGGGCGACCTGGAGTCCATCGTCACCGGCGTGCAACTGCCCGCCTCCGAGGCGCACCGCTACTCCTTGCGCGGACCGCAGGTCATCCGCGTCTGACGGCCGGTCCACGGGCCGCACACCACCGGCCACCGGCCCGACAACCTGACATCCCGCTGCCGCACACCGGCTTCCGCACGGCCGCCGGTGCGGCACCGCACACCCTGAAATCCCCGATTCCTCCCACTTTCCCCCTCTCCATCCCCCTCTCAATCCCCCTCCCCCTCTCCATCCCCCCTCTCTGTCCCCCTTGTTCAGGAGCGATTCATGCGAACCCAGAGCCGACGGAGGTCGCGGCGGCTGCTCGCCGCGACCGCCGCAGGGACGCTGCTCGCCCCGCTGCTCTCCGGCTGCTGGGCCGGGGCGGGCGGGTCCGGTTCCGGCGGCGACTCCATCAACGTACTGATGGTGAACAACCCGCAGATGGTGGAGTTGCAGAAGCTCACCGCCGCCCACTTCACCAAGAAGACGGGCATCGAGGTGAACTTCACCGTGCTGCCCGAGAACGACGTCCGCGACAAGATCAGCCAGGACTTCGCCAACCAGGCGGGCCAGTACGACGTGGCGACGCTCAGCAACTACGAGATCCCCATCTACGCCAAGAACGGCTGGCTGCGCGAGCTCGGCCCGTACACCCGCAAGGACCGCGCCTTCGACCAGGACGACATCCTGCCGCCGATGCGCCAGTCCCTCACCGGCGAGAACGGCAAGCTCTACGGAGAGCCCTTCTACGGCGAGTCGTCGTTCCTGATGTACCGCAAGGACGTCTTCGCGAAGGCGGGCCTGAGCATGCCGAAGAAGCCCACCTGGCAGCAGGTCGCGGACCTCGCCGCGAAGGTGGACGGCGCCGAGAAGGGCATGAAGGGCATCTGTCTGCGCGGTCTGCCCGGCTGGGGCGAGGTGATGGCGCCCCTGACGACGGTCGTCAACACCTTCGGGGGCACCTGGTTCGACAAGGACTGGAAGGCGCGCCTGGACTCCCCCGAGTTCGAGAAGGCAACGCGCTTCTACGTGGACCTCGTGCGCAAGCACGGCGAGTCCGGCGCGGCCCAGTCCGGGTACGCGGAGTGCCTGAACAACCTCACCCAGGGCAAGACCGCCATGTGGTACGACGCCACGGCCGCGGCCGGTTCGCTGGAGGCCGCCAAGTCCCCGGTCAAGGGCAAGATCGGCTATGTGGCCGCGCCGGTGGAGAAGACGGCGAGCTCCGGCTGGCTCTACACCTGGGCGTGGGGCCTGCAGAAGTCCTCGCGGAACCCCGACAAGGCCTGGAAGTTCATCTCCTGGGCGTCCAGCAAGGAGTACGAGGAGCTGGTCGGCGAGAAGATCGGCTGGTCCAACGTGCCCGCGGGCAAGCGCGCGTCGACGTACGAGAACCCGCGCTACCGCGAGGAGGCGGCCGCCTTCCAGGGCGTCATGCGCGCCGCCATCGCCGACGCGCGGCCGCGCGACCCGGGGGTGCAGCCCCGGCCCGCGCCCGGCATCCAGTTCGTCGGCATCCCCGAGTTCACCGACCTCGGCACCCGGGTCTCCCAGGAGATCAGCGCGGCCATCGCCGGACGCCAGTCCGTCGAGTCGGCCCTGGACAAGTCCCAGGATCTCGCCGAGAAGATCTCCGAGGAGTACGAGGGACGATGACCGCCACGACAAGCACCCCGCTCCCGCGCGCGGCCGAACGGACCTCCGCGCCACGCCCCCCGGGACGTCTGCGCGCCTGGGCCACCCGGGCCCCGCTGCTTCCCGCCCTGATCTTCATGATCGCCGTGACGCAACTGCCGTTCGTGGCGACCCTGGTGATCTCCTTCTTCGACTGGAACGCGCTCTACCCGGACGCCCGCAGCTTCACCGGCCTCGCCAACTACCAAGAGGTCCTCACAGACGCCGACCTGCGCAAATCGGTGTGGACGACGATCCTCCTGACCGCGACGGTCGTCCTCGCGAGCCTCGTCATCGGACTCGGCCTCGCACTCCTCCTCGACCGGAAGTTCCGCGGCCGGGGCGTGGTGCGCACCCTGCTCATCGCGCCGTTCCTGCTTGTGCCCGTGGCCGCCGCGCTGCTGTGGAAGCACGTGCTCTACAACCCCGAGTACGGCCTGTTCAACGGCGTCCTGCACTGGGTCGGCGGGGACGGCGCGACCCAGCCCGACTGGATCTCCAACACCCCGCTGATCGCCATCGAGCTGTCCCTGATCTGGCAGTGGACGCCGTTCATGATGCTGATCCTGCTCGCGGGGCTGCAGAGCCGTGACACCGAGCTGATCGAGGCGGCCCGCATGGACGGCGCGAACAACTGGCAGGTGTTCCGCCACCTCACGCTCCCGCATCTGCGCCGCTATCTGGAACTCGGCGCCCTGCTCGGCTCGATCTACATCGTGCAGAACTTCGACGCGGTCTTCACGATCACCTCGGGCGGCCTCGGCACCGCGAACCTGCCCTACACCGTCTACCAGAGCTTCTACCAGGCCCACGAGAACGGCCTGGCGTCCGCCGCCGGCGTCCTCGTCGTCATCGGCTCGATCATCATCGCGACCTTCGCGCTCCGCGTGGTGTCGTCCCTCTTCCGTGAGGAGGTGTCCCGCGCATGAGCGACGTCCGCGTGAACGACATCCGTACGACCGGCCCCGCCGTGCAGGCCACCCGGCCCGAGGCGCTCCGGAACCGGAAACCGGCACGGGCCCGGGGCGCGGGCCTCGCGCTCGCCGCCTGGCTGGCCGGGCTGCTCTTCTTCCTGCCCATCGCCTGGATGGCGCTGACGTCCTTCCACTCCGAGGAGGACGCGGCGACGAACCCGCCCTCGGTGGCGGCGTCCCTCACCCTGGACGGCTACCGGGAGTTCTTCGGCGCGGGCGGCGGCGCGAGCCCCTGGCCCTCGCTCATCAACTCGTTCGTGGCGTCGACGGCCTCGACCCTGCTCGTCCTGGTCCTGGCTCTCCCCGCCGCGTACGCCCTGTCGATCCGCCCGGTGAAGAAGTGGACGGACGTCCTCTTCTTCTTCCTCTCCACCAAGATGCTCCCGGTCGTCGCGGGCCTCCTCCCCATCTACCTCTTCGCCAAGAACACCGACTTCCTCGACAACATCTGGCTCCTGGTCATCCTCTACACGTCGATGAACCTGCCGATCGCCGTCTGGATGATGCAGTCGTTCCTGTCCGAGGTGCCGGTGGCGATCATCGAGGCGGCGCAGATCGACGGCGCCAGGCTGCCCACGATCCTCACCCGGGTCGTCGCCCCCATCGCCCTGCCGGGCATCGCCGCGACCTCCCTGATCTGCTTCATCTTCTCCTGGAACGAACTGCTCTTCGCCCGGGTCCTGACGGGCGTGGTCGCCCAGACGGCACCCGTCTTCCTGACCGGCTTCATCACCAGCCAGGGCCTGTTCCTGGCCAAGGTGTGCGCCGCGTCGCTCGTGATCTCCCTGCCGGTGCTCGCCGCGGGGTTCGCCGCCCAGGACAAACTGGTCCAGGGCTTGTCGTTGGGAGCCGTCAAGTGAAAGCCGCCATCATCGAGTCCGTCGGCAAGGCCGTGGTCGGCGAGGTCCCCGACCCCACGCCCGGACCGCGCGACGTGGTCGTGGAGGTCGCCGCGTGCGGCCTGTGCGGCACCGACCTGCACATTCTGCAGGGCGAGTTCGCGCCGACGCTGCCGGTGGTGCCGGGGCACGAGTTCGCAGGCCAGGTGGTGGGCGTGGGCAAGGACGTCACCGAGGTGTCGATCGGGGACCAGGTCGCCGTGGACCCCTCCCTGTACTGCCACGAGTGCCGCTACTGCCGCGAGGGCCACAACAACCTGTGCGAGCGGTGGGCCGCGATCGGCGTGACCACGGCGGGCGGAGCGGCGCAGTACGCGGTGGCTCCTGTCGCCAACTGCGTACGCCTGCCCGAGCACATCCGCACCCAGGACGCCGCCCTCATCGAGCCGCTGTCCTGCGCGGTCCGCGGCTACGACGTGCTGCGTTCCCGGCTCGGCGCCCGCGTCCTGATCTACGGCTCCGGCACCATGGGCCTGATGATGCTGGAGCTGGCCAAGCGCACCGGCGCCGCGAGCGTCGACGTCGTCGACCTCAACCCCGACCGGCTCGCCACCGCCAAGAGCCTCGGCGTGAGCGGCTCCGGCGCGAACCCCGACGAGCTGGACCGGCCGCGCGGCTGGGACGTCGTCATCGACGCCACGGGCAATGCCGCCGCCATCCAGGACGGCCTCGACCGCGTCGCCAAGGCGGGCACGTTCCTCCAGTTCGGCGTGGCCGACTACGCCACCCGCGTCACCATCGACCCGTACCGCATCTACAACCAGGAAATCACCATCACCGGCTCCATGGCCGTCCTGCACAGCTTCGAACGCGCCGCCGAGCTCTTCGCCGCCGGTGTCCTCGACCCCGACGTCTTCATCAGCGACCGGCTGCCCCTGGCCCAGTACCCCGAGGCCCTGGAGAAGTTCGCGGCGGGCGAGGGCCGCAAGATCGTCGTCGTGCCGTGAGCTGAGCCCGTCCGGGCCCGCTTCCGGGCCCGGCCCAAATCCGGTACCGCCCGGGCACGACCGGGACCTACCATCCCGGTCATGCCGAGACCTCAAGGATTCCAGTACGAGCAGCGCGCCGACGGCACCGTCGTCATCACCCACGGCGCCCGCACCGCAGCGACCCTGCGCGGCCCCCGCGCCGAGCAGTTCCTGGCGGAGACACAGTCCGGCGACGCGCAGCTGGTGATGGCGCGCTGGACGGGGAACTACAAGCGGGGCAACGAGAGGATGTCGCGGGCGCATCCTCGGAACGCCCGCTGAGGCGGGTGGCGGAGGCTGTCCCACGCGACACGTCCGGTCGGCGGAATTCCAGCCCGTCCGGCGCTTGAGGACGAGGCCGCAGGCCGATCGGCGGAGGCTGTCCCACCCGCACGGGACGTGCCTGGTGGGCTGGGGTCCAGGGGGCGCAGCGCCCCGGTTCCGGGAAGGGGCGGGATGGGGGAGCCCCCGGCAAGGAACCCCCGGCAGGGACCACCCGCCCGCCGCCGAAAATCTCCCCGAGTAAGGGAACGGCAAAGTCCCCCCGCTCGTTACCCCAGGCATGACAGCTATGACCCCTGGCTCGAACATCCCCCTGACCGCGGCCCGCGTGACGGTGGACGTCTCCGCCCCCGTGCGTCTTGACGTATCGGGCCTGCTGCTCACCGCCGACGGCAAGGTGCGCTCCGACGACGACTTCATCTTCTACAACCAGCCCGCGGGCCCGGGCGTGACGTACCGCTCGGGCGGCGGCACGTCCCCCGACGCGATCACGGTCGACACGACGGCCGTCCCCCCGGGCATCGAGAAGATCGTCGTGACGGCCAGCCCGGACGCGGCGGGCCAGTCCTTCCAGGGCGTCGAGCCCACGGCCACCATTCGCAACGCGGACGACGGCTCGGTCCTGGCGACGTTCACCCCGCCCCAGCTCGGCGCGGAGACGGCCCTCGTGATCGTCGAGGTCTATCTGCGCAACGGCGCCTGGAAGGCCCGAGCGGTCGGCCAGGGCTACTCCAACGGCCTGGCGGGCATCGCGACGGACTTCGGCGTGACGGTGGAGGAGCCCGCCCCGGCCCCGGCCCCCGCGCAGCCCGCCGCCCCCATGGCCCCGCCGTCCGGCCCCCCGGTGCAGATGCCGCCGCCCCCGGCCGCGGACCCGCGCCTCGCCCAGCAGCCCCCGGCCCCGCCCGCGCCTGCCGCCCCGGCGGCCCCCGCCCCCGGCGCCGGGAAGATCAACCTGGACAAGGGCCGGGTGAGCCTCCAGAAGAACCAGACGGTGTCCCTGGTCAAGGGCGGCCGCCCGCTGCTCTCCCAGGTCAAGATGGGCCTCGGCTGGGAGCCCGCGTTCCGCGGCAAGGACATCGACCTGGACGCGTCGGTCATCGCGTACGGCCCGCAGCGCAACCACATCGACAGCTGCTACTTCGGCAAGCTGAAGATCCTCAAGGGCGCCGTCAAGCACTCCGGCGACAACCTGACGGGCGAGGGCGGCGGTGACGACGAGGTGATCGTGGTCGACCTCGGCGCCCTCCCGCAGGAGGTCACCGGCCTGGTCTTCACGGTCAACTCCTTCTCCGGCCAGAAGTTCACCGAGGTCGCGAAGGCCTACTGCCGCCTCATCGACGGCGCCACGGGCGAGGAGCTGGTCCGCTTCGACCTGACGAACGCCGAGGCACAGACGGGCGTGATGATGGCCAAGCTCATCCGCCAGTTCACGGGCGAGTGGGACATGACGGCGATGGGCGACTTCGTGAAGTCCCGCACGGTACGCGGCATGGTGAAGCCGGCAGCCCAGGCCCTGTAACGGACGCCCCGCCCCGACCGGCTCTCCCCCGGCCCCTCTCCGACACCGAACAGCGGCCCCCGCAGCACGAGATGCTGCGGGGGCCGTTGTGGGGCGGAGCCGACGCGCGGGCGCGGGCGCGAGTTAGGCGATCGATCGGCGTGGGGGGCGATCGACGAGCCGCGCTGGACCGGGTTGAATCGCGTTCAACGACTACGTGCAGGAGAGCCACCGCCCATGTACCGCCCCGCCCACGTCCGCGCCGCCGCCCTGCTCGCTCTGCTGCTCACCGCAGGGTGCACGTCGGATGGCGACGCCTCCCGTGCCGACGCGGGTGACGCGCCGCGACGGCCCTCCGGCGCCGCGTCGGCGGACCGCGGCAACGAGGAGGAGGCGGCCAGGAGCGACGCCGCCAAGGCACTGGCGCTGCCCGCGCACCCCCGCTTCCTCGTCAAGGTGCGCACCGGTGCCGGAGCCGCGCCGCTGCCGGACTTCACGCCCAGCAAGGACGCCTACACGGTGCACGTCACGTGCACGGGAGCCAAGTCGGTGAAGATCGCCACCCGGGACGGCGCGAAGGACACGTCGGTGAAGGGCTCGTCGAGGAAGGGCTCGTCCGGGAAGAACGCCTCAACGACCGTCGCGCCGACGACCGTCCGCTGCGACAGCCCCCTCACCGTCGGCCAAGTCCACACCGCCCCCGGCCGGCAGCGGTTGGCCGTCAGCGCCGAGGACGGCGCCCGCTGGACCCTGGCCGTCGTCGACGGGCGGGGGGACCTGTGAGAGCGGGGCGGACCCTGCGGGTGGGGTGACTCGTCGGGGGGCGAGGCGGCGGCCCATCGGGGGGCGCAACCGTACGATGCCCCCCAGGCGTCGCACAGTTCGGCCGGGTGCGGGGGCGGGCGGGACGGTGGGACGAGGGGGTACGCGGGGCATGGCTGGGGCCAGGCGTGGGGCGGCCGTCGAGGTGGGTGGGTATCGGCTCGTGGCCCGGCTCGGGGCGGGCGGCATGGGGCAGGTGCACCTGGCGCGCGCCGCGTCCGGGCGCCCGGTCGCCGTGAAGACCGTGCACCCGCACCTCGCCGCCGAATCGGAGTTCCGCGAGCGCTTCCGGCGCGAGACGGCCGCCGCCCGCGCCGTCACCGGCCCCTACACCGCCGCCGTCCTCGACGCCGACCCGGACGCCGAACAGCCGTGGCTCGCCACCGAGTTCTGCGCGGGCCCCGTCCTCACGGACTCCGTGTCCGCGCACGGCCCCCTCTCCACCGCCGACCTCGCCGCGCTCGGCGCCTCCCTCGCGGAGGCCCTCGCCGCCGTGCACGCGGTGGGCCTCGTCCACCGCGACCTCAAGCCGTCCAACGTCGTCGTCACCCGCGACGGCCCCAAAGTCCTCGACTTCGGCATCGCCAAGGCCGCCGCCGACGACAGCCTCACCGCCACCGACGAGGCCATCGGATCCCCCGGCTTCATCGCCCCGGAACAGCTCGCCCGCGGCGCCGACCACGCCCGCCCCGGGCCGCCCGCCGACGTGTTCGCCCTCGGCGCCCTCCTCGCCCTCGCGGTCACGGGCCGCGCCCCTTTCGGCACGGACGGCGCCGCCCGCGTCCTGTACCGCACCCTCCACGAGGACCCGGACCTCGACGGCGTCCCCGACCCCGCCCTGCACGCCTTCCTGGCCCACTGCCTCACCCGCGACCCGGCCGCCCGCCCCACGGTCGAGCAGGTCCTGACCTGGTGCGCGGCGAGGGTGGAGGGGGCGCCGTGGTGGGAGCGGGGCGCTGCCGCCGGGCTGATACGGCGTCATGAGGATGATGTGGTGCGGTTGTTGGGGGGTGGGGAGAGGCGCTTGGGCGCGGGGGCGGGCGCGGGGGGTGTTTCGGAGGCTGCGGAGCCCGGGGCGCCGGAACTCGGAGCCGCGGCACTCGGAGCCGCGGCACTCGGAGCCGCGGCACTCGGGACTGCGGCACCCGAGGCTCCGGCACTCAAGGCTCCTGCGTCCGCCACCCCGCAGTCCGAGGTCCGGTCGTCGCCCGACGGTCAGCTCAGCGCCCCGCAGCCCACCAGGTCGACGCCGACCTCTACGCCGACACCGGCACCAATAGCGCCCAACCCTCACCCCACCAACCCCTCACCCCCCACCCGCAAATCCACCCCCACCGACGCGTCTCCCCCCACCGACGCGTCTCCCCCCACCGACCGACCCCCCTCCCGCCGCAGCCTCCTCCTCTGGGGCGGCGCCGCCCTCGCCACCGCGGCGGGCGTCACCGGTGTGGCCATCGCGCTCCAGGGCGGGGACGGGGACACGGACGGCGAGGACGGGGGCTCGCCGAAGGGGCCGTCGGACGCGACGGCCAAGGGGCGGGTCCTGTGGAGCAGGGACGTGGGCGAGCTCCGGCCCGACGGTCTGGTGCGCCGGGACGACGACCTCTACCTGCTCGCCGCCGACTCCCTGACCTGCCTCGAAGCCCGCTCCAACACCGAGCGCTGGGTGTACTCCGCGGAGCGGTTGCAGAACGTGGACCGCCACCGCGACACGGTCTACGTCCTCCGCGACGACCTCTTCGAACCAGAGATGCACGCACTGACCGCCACCACCGGCCGCAAGGTGTGGACGTCCCCGTTCCCGCGCCTCAATCCGAAGCGCCGCGCCGAGGGCCTGCCCTCCTTCGACTCCGGCAGCAGCGCCCTGGAGGGCAACCAGGGGGCGTTCGTGCTGGCCGGGGACGTGCTGTGCTTCCTGACGTACGCCCCGTACGACACCATGTGGGCGCGGCGCAGCTCCTGGGGGCGGCGCTGGCGGGCGTACGGGTTCGACGCGCGGACATACGAGGCCCTGTGGTTCCACGAGGGCACCGCCGCCGGGGTGATCGGCGTCGAGGAGGCGGGCGGACGCATCGCCGTGGCCGTGTCCGCGAACCCCGGCCTGCCGGGCACGGACGACTACGCGCGGCGGGACCCGCTGGTCGTCCTGCGCGCGGCGGACGGCAAGGTGGAACGGACGGTGCGCGACGGGGCCCGGCACCCGCGCGCCCACCCCGGCGCGAAGGGCGTGGCGTGCTACGCGAGCCGCACCGCGATCCGGGCCGTCGACCTCACCACGGGCCGCGTCCGCTGGACCCGCCGCCTGGACTCGCCGACGGCCGTCACACCCGTGCCGACGCGCGGCATGCTGCTCGCCGCGACGTCCGAGGGCCTCAGCGGGTACGCGGTCACGTCTGGCGGCAAGCCGCGGTGGACCCGTACGGACGTCGAGGAACTCACCGCCGCCGACGGCTCGTTGCTGACGGCGGACGGCCATGTGTACGTCGTGGGGCCCGAGCCGGGCACGACCGGCGATCCCGGCTGGGGTCTGCACGCCCTGGACGTCCGCACCGGCCGCACGGCCTGGGCGGCACGGTCCGAGGGCCTCACGACGGTGAAGGCGGCCGCCGCGGCGACGGACGTGATCCACCTGTACGCGGACGGGACGGTCGTGGCGATGGCACCCCCGGAGCGATCATGACGACCGCCTCCAGGCGCCTCGGCGCCGCCGCCCCTCCCAGGGTTGCCTCCCCCCTCGGCCCTGCCGTCCCTGTCCGTCCTGCCGTCCCTATCAGCCCTGCTGACCCCGTAGCCCCCTGCGCCCGCGCATGACCTCACCACTCCTCTCCGAGGACCCCGAAACCCTGGGCGGACACCGGCTGTTGGCCCGGCTCGGCGCGGGTGGGATGGGGCAGGTCTATCTCGCCCGGAGTCCGGGCGGGCGGCTGCTCGCCGTGAAGACCGTGCACGAACACCTCGCCGCCGACGCGAAGTTCAGGGAGCGCTTCCGGAGGGAGGCGACCGCCGCGCGGGCCGTCACCGGTGCCCATACCGCCGCCGTGGTGGACGCCGACCCGGATGCCGACCAGCCGTGGCTCGCCACCGCCTACCTGCCGGGGCTCACCCTGCGCCAGGCCGTCGCCGTCGGCGGCCCGCTGCGCGGTGAGGTCGCCCAGGCGCTCGCCGCCGCCCTCGCCGAGGCCCTGACCGGCATCCACGCCGCGGGCATCGTGCACCGCGACCTGAAGCCGTCCAACGTCCTGGTCACCGCGGACGGCCCCCGTGTCATCGACTTCGGCATCGCCCGGGCCACGGGCGAGTACGCGAGGAACGGGCCGTTGACCGCGACGGGCTCGATGCTCGGCACGCCCGGCTACATGGCGCCCGAGCAGATCCTCGGCGACCCGACGGGACCGGCCACCGACGTGTTCGCCCTCGGCGCGGTCCTCGTCTTCGCGGCGACCGGCTCGGGGCCGTTCGGCACGGGCCCCGTCGCCGTCCTCCTGTACCGCGCGGCCCACGAGGAGCCCGATCTCGGGGACGTCCCGGAGACGGCGGGGCTGCGCGCACTCGTCGCGTCCTGTCTTCGGCGGGATCCGGCCGAGCGCCCCTCGGTCGGGGACGTCCTGCGCCGGACCGCCGAACCCGAAAGCCCGCTGTGGTGGCGCGATGAGCCCTTGCGGTCCCGCATCGCCGACGCGGTGCCGGAGGAGGCGGCGGGGGCGGCAGGCACGGCGGGAGCAGAGGGAACAGAGAGATCAGAGGGAGCAGAGGAAGAAGCAAAGGCGGCAGGTCACGAAGGCGGGGCCGTCTTCGGGACGGCGGCCACCCTCAGGGCGGAGCGGTCCCCCGAACCCTCCGCCCACCTCACCGCCCCCGACCGTGCCGACCGTTCCGACCGCGCCAACCGCGGCCGCACCCTCGCCCGCCGCTCCGCCCTCACCGCTGCGGGTGGCGGGCTCGTCGCGCTGATGGGGTGGGCCATCAGCAACGCGCCGTCCGACTCCCGTCCGAAGGACGCGGCGGCGGAGAGCGCCCTCAGCCTGCGGAAGGGAAAGCGCGCCCCCGGGGCCACGCGGTGGACGCTGGCCCTGGACGACGCGGTCGGCGGCGCCAGCCTGGACGCGCTGCTGCTCGCGGGCGACACCGTGCTGGTGCGCGGACCGAAACGCGGCACCACACTCGGCGACGGCACCGTCCACGCCGTGCGTGCCGCCGACGGCACCGAGCGGTGGCGACGGGACGGCGGCACGCGGTCCGGGGCCGCGCTGTGGGGCGTGGCCGACGGGCTCCTGATCGCGCCGGACGTCCTCGCGGAGGCCGTCGACGTACGTACGGGAAAGCCGTGGCCGGTGCGGGATGCCTGGCCGTCGCCGGGGACCACCCGGTGGTTCGCGGTCGCGGGCGGGCGCCTGGTGACGCTGCACGTGACCGGCTCGTCGAACGACCCCGAGCTGCGGCTGCGCACCCTGTCGGGCGGTACCGCGCCCGGCGTCCGCAAGGACGTGCCCGCGTGGCTGGCCCCTGCCGTCTCCGGGGCGTCGCTGCTGCTCGCGCCGGAGCCCTCGGAGTTGGTGGAGGGCGCGTCCTGCGTGGACGCGCGCACGGGCGCGGCACGCTGGACGTACCGGCACCTCACCGGCGACGACCGGGCGGTTGCCGCCCCCGTGACGCTCCCCCGGAAGGGCGCGCGCGGCCCGCGCTTCGCGCTGCTCACGGAGGAGTCCGACCTGCATCTCGTCGACGTGGGGGACGGCGGGCGGCTGGCGCGGCGGCGCCTTCGCCTGGCGGCGGGGCGGGGCACGACGGCCGTGGGGCAGGCCGCCGGGGTCGGCCTGGTGCTCGGCGGCGGCAGGATCGTCGGCTTCGACCCCCGCGACGGCGGGCAATTGTGGAGCCACGCGTCGGCGGGCCTCGACGCGAGCTGGCCGCGCCGGGCGGGCGGCGCGCGCGGCCCGGTGACCGCCGACGGCGTCCTGGTGCACTGGACGGACACGAACACCCTCGCGGCCGTCGACGTGCGCGACGGCCAAAAGCCGCTGTGGACCGCGTCGTTCGAGGCCACCGGCCAGCGCCCGCCCGCCATCGGCGGCGACACCGTCTACGTCACGGCGGGCCGCGAGGTCCGCGCCCTCGGCCTGCGCGACGGCGAGCGGCGGGCGCGGTGGCGCCTGGACGGCACGGCCACCGCGCTCACGGCCGACGCCGACGGGTGGTACGCGATCGTGGACGGGACGTCCGTGCGGGCCGTCGCCGCGCCCGCACGGTAGCCGGGGCGGGCGCGGCGCCGGTCACGGGCGCTGGCGGCGCCACGGCCCCTTGATCGCCAGCATGATGCCCGGCGTCTGGATGTTGGCGTACAGCGTCCGGCCGTCGGGCGAGAAGGTGACGCCCGCGAACTCGCTGTAGGACGGCTTCTCGGGGGTGCCCGCGTTCAGTTCGTTGCGGGCGATGGGGTACGTCCGCCCGCGCTCCGTCGCGCCGAACAGGTGCTGGACGCCGTCGCCGTCCTCGGCGATGACGATGCCGCCGTAGGGCGAGACGGTGATGTTGTCGGGACCGTCGTACGCGCCGTCCTTGCCCGGGTCGGGATTCACGCCGAGGAGCACCTTCAGGGTCAGGGTGCGGCGGCCCGGGTGGTAGAACCACACCTGCCCGTCGTGCTGTTCGGGGCTCTCGGCACGGGCGTACGAGGAGACGATGTACGTGCCGCCGTCGCCCCACCACATGCCTTCGAGCTTGCGGGCGCGGGTGACGGCTCCGGTGTCGAACTGCTTGCGGACCGGCACGGTGCGCGCGTCGCGGTCCTCCACCTCCACCCAGTCCACGCCGTACACCGTGCCGATCCGGGTGGCGCGCGCGAGGTCGTCGACGAAGCGGCCGCCGGAGTCGTAGCACTTGAGGGCCTTCAGGACGCCGGCGTCGTCGGCCAGGGTGCGCAGCTTGCCGCGGCCGTGCCGGAAACCGTGCGGCGGGGTCCAGCGGTAGAGCAGGCCGTTGGGGCCCGCGGCGTCCTCGGTGAGGTAGAGGTGGCCGCGCTTGGGGTCGACGACGACCGCTTCGTGGGCGTAGCGGCCGAGGGCCTTGAGGGGCTTGGGGTCGCGGTTGGCGCGCCGGTCGTAGGGGTCGACCTCGAAGACGTAGCCGTGGTCCTTGGTCATGCCGTTCTGGCCGGCCTTGTCCTCGGTCTCCTCGCAGGTGAGCCAGGTGCCCCAAGGGGTGGAGCCGCCCGCGCAGTTGGTGGCGGTGCCCGCGACGCCGACCCACTCGCCGACCTCGCCGCCGCGCCGGACCTCGACGACCGTGCAGCCGCCGGCCGCCGCCGGGTCGTAGACGAGGCCGTCGGTGAGGGGCACCGGGTGCTTGACGCGGGTGCGGGGGCCGCCCAGTTCGTGGTTGTTGACGAGCAGGGTGACGCCGCGCGGGCCTTCGAAGGCGGCGGTGCCGTCGTGGTTCGAGGGCGTGAACTCGCCGGTGTCCAGCTTCGTCCTGCCGCTGTACGTGATGACGCGGTACGAGAATCCGGCGGGGAGGGCGAGCAGGCCCTTCGGGTCGGGCAGGAGCGGGCCGTAGCCCGGTGCGCCGTGGCCGTACGCGTCGTGGCCGTCGGGCCCGTCGGCCCCGGCCACCTCCGGGTCCTCCGCGGCGAGCGCGCCGGGCGCGGTGGCGAGCGCGCCGACGCTGCCGGCCAGGGCGACGCCCGCCCCGGTGACCGCTGATCGTCTGGCGAAGTCCCTGCGGGTGAGCGACGGCATGATTTCTCCTGGGGGCGCGTGCGACCGGGCCTGCTGTCGGCGACAGATTCCCGCTCACGTATAAACGGCGGTTGAACGAAGGCCGACTTCGGCGGTCGTTTTCCGGATGCTCACATTCCGCCAGGAGGCTCCCATGAGTGACGCGCACACGGCCGACGACGCGAGCAGGCACGCCGCCGTTCCCGCCGTTCCCGCCGTTCCTGCCGTTCCTGCCGTTCCTTCCTTTCCCCCCTTTCCCGCCACCGGCCGCCGCGTCCTGATCAGCGGCGCCTCCCGGGGGCTCGGCCGCGCCCTGGCGCGGGCGTTCGCGGACAACGGCGACCGGGTCGCGGTGCACTTCGGCTCGCGCGAGGAGGAGGCGCGGGCCACGCTCGACTCGCTGCCGGGGTCCGGACACGCCCTGGTGGGCGGCGACCTGTCGGACCCGGCCGGGGCCAAGGACGTCGCGGACCGCGCGGCCGAGGCGCTCGGCGGCGGCGTCGACGTACTGGTGAACAACGCGGCCGTGAACCTGCCGCACCCGCCCGCCACCACCTCGTACGAGGACTGGTCCGCGCTGTGGCAGCGGCACGTCTCGGTCAACCTGCTCGCCACCGCGAACCTCAGCCATCTCGCGGCGCACCGCATGATCGGCCAGGGCACCGGCGGCCGCATCGTCAACATCGGCTCGCGCGGCGCCTTCCGGGGCGAGCCGGACCACCCGGCGTACGGGGCGACGAAGGCGGCCGTGCACGCGCTCGGCCAGTCGCTCGCGGTGGCGCTCGCGCCGCACGGGATCGCGGTGGCGTCGGTGGCGCCCGGGTTCTTCGCGACGGAGCGGGTCGCGCACCGGCTGAGCGGGGCGGAGGGCGAGGCGATCCGGGCGCAGAGCCCGTTCGGGCGGGCGGGCACGGCCGAGGAGATCGCGGCGGCGGTGGTGTGGCTGGCCTCTCCGATGGCCGAGTGGGCCTCCGGCGCGGTCCTGGATCTCAACGGCGCGTCCCACCTGCGCACCTGAACCCGCTCCGGGCTACGTGAAGCGGCGTACGCTGCGTGCGCGTTACTGGTCGGAAGAGACTTCGTATTCCTGGAAGAGTCTTTATAAACAAGGTCAACAGGCATGGACCGTCCGTAAAGACAAGATTTCGCGCAGAACGCCTTGACCGCCGGTAGCCACGGCAATAGACACCCAGGTACCGCATCCCGCAGGTACACCTGCGGAACCGCATCACCCACGCGGGGAGGCGAGCCGGAGTGGACGCACACCAGGCCCGCAGCCTCCATGAGGGCCGGCTGATGAGGCTGGCCAATGTCACCGGAGTAGGCACGGGCAGGGACGAACACTCGGGCGCGGACGTGATCGTCGTCTTCGTCACGCACCGGGTGCCCCGTGACCGGCTCCGGGACGAAGACGTGGTTCCGGACGTACTCGACGGCGTGCCCGTGCGCGTGCTGGCCATCGGCGACGTCGGCGCGCAGGGCGACGCCTGAGACGTCCACCGGGACCCGGGACTTCACCACCAGGGGAAGAGGTGGTCTGGCGTGAGCCAGCCCGAATTGATGCGAGGACCCACCGGCGGCACGCTCAGCGACAGCGCCCGCCAGCAGGCGATGACCGACTTCATGCGTCGCGAAGAGCCGCTCGCGAACGTGGTCGGCTTCGGTCACGGCGTGAAGTGGATCGACGGACAGCCCACCGGCGAGCCCGCCGTGCTCGTGTTCGTCACCCAGAAGGTGCCCGAATCACTGCTCCCCGAACGGGATGTGATTCCACGTCAGATGGACGACGGCACCCCCACGGACATCCTGGCCGTCGGCCATGTGGCCGCGCAGCGCCAGCAGCGGCAGTCCCTGCGCGGCGAGGACCGCTCCTCGCTGACGTACAACCCCGACGGCACCGTCAGCGAACAGCTCGCCGGCCTGTCCCAGCCCCGGCTCGAAGAGCTCAGCGGGCTCGGCACGTTCGAGCCGCAGCTCCTCAAGCGCCGGATGCGGCCGAGCCCCTCCGGCTTCTCCGTCGGCAACGTCCGCGTGACCGCGGGCACCCTCGGCAGCGTGGTGTACGACTTCCTGCCCGGCGCGTCCGTGGACCCGCCCGGCGCCGGACTCGGCGTCCCGGCGAAGTTCTACATCCTGTCCAACAACCACGTCCTCGCCGACTCCAACCGGGCCCAGCTCGGCAGCGCGATCGTGCAGCCCGGCGTGTTCGACGGCGGCCAGGACCCCGCCGACCGGATCGCGACCCTGGACCGCTTCATCACGATCCAGTTCGCCCCGCAGATCCCGCTGGAGCGGCACAACAACGTCGTCGACGCGGCGCTCGGCACCGTGGACTTCCAGGACGCGACCCGCGAGCAGTACTTCAGCGGGGCCCCGCGCGCCTGGCGGCGCAAGGCCAACGTCGCCGTCGGCGACCTCGTCAAGAAGTCCGGCCGCACCACGAACATCAGCTTCGGCCGGATCATCTCCGTGGACGCCACCGTCGACGTCAACTACGGCACGGCGGGCACCGCCCGCTTCAAGGACCAGATCCTCACCACGAACATCTCCGCGGGCGGCGACTCCGGTTCCCTCGTGACCTCGCACGACAACGTGGCGCTCGGTCTGCTCTTCGCGGGCTCCTCGACCGTCACCGTCGTCAACCACATCGAGAACGTCCGCGCGCTGCTGCGGGTCGAGATCGCCGAGCAGCTGGCCTGACGCACGACTTCCCGGAGGGAGGGTTCCATGACCACACAGGCACGCAAGCAGAAGGGCCAGGCCCGCGCGGAGCACCGTTTCCACAACCCGCAGGGGGCCGAGGTCAAGACGCGTGACGAGGCCTTCGCCACGCAGATGGACGTCTCGACGGAGGCCGTCTCCACCGCCTGCAAACTCACGCTCCACAACGGCCAGGTCACGTTCGGCATCGAGGTGAAGTACAACCCCAACACCTACCCGCACGTCGTGACCGGCGGCCAGATCACCTCCGGCATCTGCGGCGCCCCCTGGGACATCACCGGCGGCTTCGTCGGCGAGACCATCCGCCTGGACGCCAAGCGCGCCGGCCAGGGTTCCTGCGCCAACACGATCACCATCGTCGGCGAGTACCAGAACCCGCCCGCGTACCGAGGCACGTACGGCTTCGACGGCGCCACATCGTCGTTCAAGCACACGACGCGCTACGAGTGCTGAGCCCTCGGGCCGGGCCGGGGAGCCGTACTTCGCGGCCTCCGGCCCGGCTCGTCCTCAGTCGCCGGACGGGCTCTCCGGGCCGGTGTCAGCTTCGGGTGGGACAGCCTCCCCCGAATCGGCCTTCGGCCTCGTCCTCAAACGCCGGACGGGCTTTTCTCCACCCGCCCGCCCCTTCCTGCCCTCCGGGCGGGCTTGGAAGTGCCGGGCTCTTGTCGAGTCGGAACAGCTCGGGCGGGCGGGTGGGAGAAAGCCCGTCCGGCGATTGAGGACGAGGCGCGGAGCGCCGATTCGGGGGAGGCTGTCCCACCCGAAGGGGACGTCGGCCTAGGCCTGCTGCGAGCGGGCCTTGAACGCGGCCTTGCGGGCCTCCTTCGCGACCTTCTTGTCGGGGTGGAGGCGCCCCATCGCCTCGAGGACGTCCGCGGTGGCGGGGTGCTCCACGCGCCACGCCGCGGCGAAGAACCCGCTGTGCTGCGCGGCGAGCCCCTCGACGAGAGCCTGAAGCTCCTCGGAGTTGCCCTCGGCGGCGAGCTGCGCGGCGATCGTGTCGATGGTGAGCCAGAAGACCATGCCCTCGGACGGCGGCGGCACATCGGCGGCCCCGTGCTCGGCGAGCCACACCCGGGCGAGCCCGCCGAGATCCGCGTCGTCGAGAACCTCCCGCAGCGCGGGCTCGGCCTCGCCGCCCACGAGGGACAGCGCCTGCTGGCACCGCAGCCGCCGCAGCGGCGCCCCCTCGTCGCCGCCGCGCGCGGCGGACAGCAACTCCCGTGCGGCGCCGAGCGATTCCCGCCGGGCCAGCCACTGCTCGATCTCGGCCTGCGCGGCCCCCTGCGGGAACCCGGCGGTGCCGTCGAGGAGCGTGTCGGCGCCCTTGTCGGCGAGGTCACCGACGGCGGGCGCGTCGAGCCCGGCCTCCAGCATCCTGGCCCGGATGCCGTAGAGCCCGAGCGGCGTCAGCCTGACCATGCCGTACCGCGTGACGTCCTCGTCGTCGACGGGCGGCATCGGCTCCTCGCTGTCGATGTCGGCCATCAGGGCCTCGTCGACGGGCTGGTACTCGACGAGCCCGATCGGCTCCAGCATCCGGAACTGGTCGTCGAGCCGCATCATCGCGTCCGACACCTGCTCCAGGATGTCGTCGGTGGGCTCCCCCATGTCGTCGGGCACGATCATCGACGCGGCGAGCGCGGGCAGCGGCACCGCGCCGTCCGCGGCACCCTCGCCGACGGTCAGCAGGTACAGGTTGCCGAGGACGCCCTCCAGGAAGTCGGCCTCGCCCTGCGGGTCCCATCCGAGGGCCTCGAAGTCGATCTCGCCGCCGTCCTCGATGGCGTCGACGAGGTCCTCCAGGTCGGGGACCGTCGCGTCGGCGAACACGGTCTCCAGGGCGGCGAGCCAGATGCCGAGGACGTCCTGCGGCG
This sequence comes from Streptomyces sp. NPDC127108, assembly GCF_042677545.1. Lineage (NCBI taxonomy): Bacteria > Bacillati > Actinomycetota > Actinomycetes > Kitasatosporales > Streptomycetaceae > Streptomyces > Streptomyces sp. NPDC127108. The sequence continues at coordinate 46,240 of NZ_JBHXTE010000006.1, forward strand.
CCCCGGAGGTGAGCAGCCCGAGCTCCTCGCCCTCGGTGACGGTCCCGTCGGCCTCGGCCTCGGCGCCGTCAGTGTCCTCGGGGGCCTCGTGGATCTCCACCAGGCCGGTGTCGACGGCGACCCGCCACGCCTCGCTGGCGTACGCCGCCGCGTCCCCCTCGTCCGGCCCGTCCGACCCGTCCGCCCCGTCGGATCCGGCGAGCCCCAGCTCGGCCGCGGCGGCCGGCAGCTGCTCGTCGACGAGCTCGCCGCCCGCGCCCACCCGCGTGTCCGGTCCCGCCCAGCGGGCGAGCCGCACGGCGCGGGCGAGCAGCGGCGTGGCGAGCGCGTCCCGCGCGAGCTCCGCTTCGGAGTGCAGCAGCACCGGCGGCAGGGTGGCGGGGCTTTGGGACATCGGCTGGTTCTCCTGACGAACGTGCGGGTCTGCCGCCCTGGCGGGCGTACGGTCTGCCGCCCTGGCGGGCGTGCGGTCTGGCGGGCGTGCGGGTCTGCTGCGTGAAGCCTAGACGGATTTGACCGTTTGCCGCCCGCCCGTCGGACGCACTGGCCCGGACCGGCCCCCGCTCCCGCCCGTCGCCCCGCACCACCGCCCGGCTTCGCCCACCTCGCCCCGACTCCGCCCGGCTTCCTCCTCCCGTCAGGAGACGTACAGATCACGCACACCCGAAGAACCTTGACAACTCCCCCGCCCGCACAAGAGATTGACGCGCGTAGAGCGCCACTCCCCCGGCCGCGCACCGTCCCCTTCCCCACCCTCACTCCGGAGCCCCCATGCCCCACATACCGAGATCCGCCGCCGTCAGCACCCTCGTCGCCACCGCCCTCGCGGCCGGGCTGCTCGTCGCCACCGCCTCCACCGCGTCCGCCGACCAGGTGCGGGTGCACGACATCCAGGGCACGACGCGGCTCTCACCGCTGGCGGGGCAGCAGGTCAGCGACGTACCGGGCATCGTCACGGGCGTGCGCGGCTACGGCTCGAAGGGCTTCTGGATCCAGGACGCGCAGCCGGACGACGACCGCGCGACCAGCGAGGGCGTGTTCGTGTACACCTCCTCGGCGCCGACGGTGAAGGCGGGCGACGCGGTCCGGGTCTCCGGCACCGTCACCGAGTACGTGCCCGGCGGCGCCGCCTCCGGCAACCAGTCGCTGACCCAGATCACCAAGCCGACGGTGACCGTCGAGTCCTCCGGCAACGCCCTGCCCGCGCCGGTGACCGTCGGCGCGAAGTCCGTGCCCGCCGCGTACGCCCCCAAGGGCGACCCGGCCGCGGGCAACAGCGTCAACGGGCTGCCCCTGAAGCCCCGTTCGTACGCCCTGGACCTCTACGAGTCCCTGGAGGGCATGAACGTACGCGTCGGCTCCTCGCGCGTCGTCGGCGCGACCGACCCGTACAACGAGCTCTGGGTGACCGTGAAGCCGCACGAGAACGCCACCCGGCGTGGGGGCGCGCTGTACGGCTCGTACGACTCCCAGAACACCGGCAGGCTCCAGATCCAGCAGCTGGCGCCGGTCTCCGAGCAGCCGTTCCCGAAGGCGAACGTCGGTGACACGCTGACCGGCGCGACCGAGGGGCCGCTGGACTTCAACCAGTTCGGCGGGTACACGCTGACCGCCCGGGAGCTCGGCAAGGTCGTGCCGCAGGGCAAGGGCGGCAAGGGCCTGCAGCGGGAGAGGACCCGGCCGCAGCGCACGGGCGAGCTGGCCGTGGCCACGTACAACGTCGAGAACCTCGACCCGGGCGACCCGCAGTCGAAGTTCGACGCGCTCGCCGCCGGTGTGGTCACGAACCTGGCCACGCCCGACATCGTCGCCCTGGAGGAGATCCAGGACGACAACGGCGCGAAGAACGACGGCACGGTGTCCGCCGCGCGGACCCTGAAGAAGTTCACGGACGCGATCGTCGCGGCGGGCGGGCCGCGCTACGAGTGGCGGTCCATCGACCCCGAGAACAACAAGGACGGCGGCGAGCCGGGCGGCAACATCCGGCAGGTGTTCCTCTTCAACCCCGAGCGCGTGTCGTTCACCGACCGCGCCGCCGGTGACGCGACGACCCCGACGGGCGTCGTCCGCGTCGGCAAGCGGGCCGCGCTCACGCACTCGCCCGGCCGGATCGCCCCGGCGGACACGGCGTGGACCAACAGCCGCAAGCCGCTCGCCGGAGAGTTCTCCTTCCGGGGCAAGCCGGTGATCGTGGTCGCCAACCACTTCGCGTCCAAGGGCGGCGACGAGTCGCTGACCTCGCACCACCAGCCGCCGGTGCGGTCCTCGGAGACGCAGCGGGTGCGCCAGGCCGAGGCCGTGAACTCCTTCGTCCGGGAGATCCGGGCCACCCAGCGGGACGCGGACGTGCTCGTGGTCGGCGACATCAACGACTTCGAGTTCTCCGCCACGACCAAGGCCCTGGAGAAGGGCGGCGCGCTGCGCGCCGGGGTCAGGACGCTGCCGCGCTCCGAGCGGTACTCCTACGTCTTCCAGGGCAACTCCCAGGTCCTCGACCAGATCCTGGTGAGCCCCGGCGTGGGCCGGTTCCACTACGACAGCGTGCATGTGAACGCCGAGTTCGCGGACCAGAACAGCGACCACGACCCGCAGGTGGTGCGCTTCCGGCCGTAGTCACAGCCGTAGAGCCACAGCCGGAGCCCGCGTCAGCCGTACAGCCGCGTCAGCCAGTCCCGCCACGCGGGCTCCGCGCTCTTGGCGTCCGCGTGCGACGCGAAGTCGTGGACGGTGACGCCGACGCGGCGGCCGAAGTGGTTGCGGCCGAAGAAGCGGTAGAGGGCGTCGTCGGTGCGCAGGCCGATGAAGTACGGCGTGCGGAAGTCGAGCACGGCGTCGAGGTCGGCACCGGCGGCGCTCAGCCGGAAGCGGGCGCCCTCCGAGGCGTCGGCGGGCAGGCCGAGTTCGAGGGCGAGCCGGGTGAAGGCGTCGCGGGCCGTGGCGGCGGCGGGGGCGTCGAGGTGGGTGTAGGTGACCGGGCGGCCCGCGAAGTACGTCAAGTACTCGCGCAGGGTGTGCAGGTAGAAGTCGGTGTGCTTGCTCGCCGCGTCGTACTGGTTCTCCCAGTCCTGGACGAAGATCCCGCTGTGCGCGTGCCGCACCCAGGAACGGCGGCCGCCGTCGCAGGGCTCGATCAGGTGCTCCAGGTTGATGGTGCTCCGCTCCGCGAAGAGCGCGGCCGGTCCTTCGGAGCGGACCGTGAGCCGCCGCGGCGGGTCCCAGGCCGTGACGACGGCGCCGTGCGGCGCGGCACCGCCCACCCGCGGCTCGTACTCCACCGGCCACAGCCAGCCGCCGGTGCCGGTGACCGTGGTGAAGGCGTCCCACACCTGCTGCGGCGGGGAGCCGACCTCGAACTCCCGGACGATCTCGAACTCCCGCACGCCGCCGCTGCCGTCGGCGCCACCGTCACCGGCAGAGTCACCGGCGGCGTCCCTGGCGGTGCCCCTGCCCCAGCCCGTGCCCCTGCCTGCTCCCCTGGTTGCCCCCCTGCCGCCGGTGTCTCTCCTGCCGCTCCCGCTGCCCCTGCGGCTGTCCTTGGCCATGGCGACTCCTCGGATCGAGCGGGACGGCCTCGGCCGCCGGGCCCCGGTCCCGCTCACGCCTCCATGACCCCACGGACGGCCCTCCGGGTAAAGCCCCGGGCATGAACTACCCGGGCACGACCCCGAACTCCCGCCGCCAGCGCCGCACCGCCCTCCCCTCCACGATCCCCGGGAACTCCCGCACCCGGCGCCACTCCTCCGAGAGCGTGCCGATGCCCTCGCCCGGCCCCTCCAGCGCCCGCTGATGGGCCGCCGCGGTCTCCCACTCCGCGTAGTTGACGATCTGGGTGCCGTCGGTGCTCAGGTGGAAGTGCGCCGAGACCAGGCCGGGGACGGGGCCGGTGTCCATCGCGGCGAGGACCGTGTCCACCCACTTCCGCTGCCGGTCGGCGTCGGGTCCCTCGAAGTCGACGTGCACGGTCACGAACGCCTCGGGCGCGGGGTCGCCGGAGCCCGGCGTCACGCTGCGGTACAGCCGGGACTTGACCAGGCCGAGGCGTTCGATGCCGGGCACGGCCGCGTCGATCTCGTCGTTGCGCGCGTCCCGGCTGTTCGCGAAGAAGTCCTGGTAGGACTCCTCGTCCCGCCACTGCGAGTGGTGCATCAGGGTCTCGCCGTCCTCCCCGGCGTACACGTGGTAGCCCAGCAGGCCCTCGTGCGGCCAGGGGCGGCTCTCCCAGGCGTGGGCGATGGCGGCCACGGCAGCCCGCTGCCGCTCGGGGGTGCCGACGTGCCAGGTGCTGAAGAAGGTGAGTCCGATGTCGGAGCGGGTCGGGTCGGGGTGGGCGGTGGCGCGGCGGGTCATGGTGAACTCCACGTTCGGTAGGCGCACGAGGCCGTAGAAACGGCCGCGAAAGCGCAGGTCAGTCAGTGTGTACGCGGTGTTCGTGCGCTGCGTACGACCCCTACGCTCCAACGTGAAGTTAGGTTCAGGTCAAGCCCGTTCGGGTGCGGGCAGGGTGACCGCGTCGAGCCCGGGCCGCTTCGCCCGGTGCGCGCCGCCCGTGCCTCCGGGCCGCACCCGCCGCACCCGCCGCCGCGCCCAGGGCCCGGCGGCCCCGACGAGCCAGCGCACCTCCTGGGCCGCGCCGCCGAGCGCCGACACCGGGGCGAGCGGCGGCAGCGGGCGCGCCCAGTCCTCGTGCCCGGTGAGGCCGAGGAGGTCGGCGACACCGGCGGCGATGCGGGCGTGGCCGACGGGGCTCGCGTGGGTGCGGTCGCGGCTCCACAGCCGCGGGTCGGCGGTGATCCGCTGCGGGAACAGGTCGAGGACCGCGACGCCGTGCCGGTCGGCGGCGGCGCGGATGCGGGCGTTGAGCTCCATGACGCGCGGCTGGGCCCGGCGGGCCAGCGGGGCGATGCGGCCGATGTCGGGGAAGGTCACGGTCACCACGCGGGCGCCCGCCGAGGTGAGTTCGGCGAACATCTCCTCGACGGCGCGGGCGGTGCGGGCCGCGTCGTAGCCGGGCCGGACCAGGTCGCCCATGCCCGCGACGACGGTCGCGAGGTCCGGTTTCAGCGCCAGGGCGGGGGCCAGTTGCTCGTCCCTGACCTGCTCCGCCAGGCGGCCGCGCACGGCCAGGTTGGCGTACGCGAAGTCGGGGCTCTCGACGGCGAGGATCTCCGCGAGCCGGTCGGCCCAGCCGCGGTAGCCGTTTCGTTCGTCGCCGTCGCCGATCCCCTCGGTCTGGCTGTCTCCGACGGCGACGTAACGCTCGTACGGATGCGTGGTCATGGCCCGAGGGTCCTGCGCCCGCCCGAGCCCGTCAACGACGCCTCGGCGGCGCGTGGCACACTCCTGTACACCGCGCCCCACGGATGCTCCCACGCCCCGGCCGACGGTGGGCAGCGGCGAAACACGGGCGCACCCGGCCCCGCGCACACACCTCAAACCTCGTAGCACACCTGCGCATTACCTCGTAGCAGAATTAAGTGGAGCTTCACGACGGGTCGGCCGACACTGCCCCTATGACGGCACCCTCCACACCCTCCACGCCCGCCGCGGCCCCGCCCGCGAACGCCCCCTTCGGCCGCGCCCTGTGCGCCATGGTCACGCCCTTCACCGCGTCCGGCGCCCTCGACCTCGACGGCGCCCAGGTCCTCGCCGACCGGCTTGTCACCGACGGCTGCGAGGGCCTGGTCCTCTCCGGCACCACGGGCGAGTCCCCCACGACGTCCGACGCCGAGAAGGGCGCGCTCGTGCGGGCCGTCCGGGAGGCGATCGGCGCGCGGGCCACGCTGGTCGCGGGCGTCGGCAGCAACGACACGGCGCACACCGGCGAACTGGCCCTGCAGGCCGAGAAGGCGGGCGCGGACGGGCTGCTCGTGGTCACGCCTTACTACAGCAAGCCGCCGCAGGAGGCGGTCGAGGCGCACTTCCGCGCGGTCGCGGACGTGTCGGGCCTGCCGGTGGTGGTGTACGACATCCCGGGCCGGACCGGCACCCGCGTCGAACCGGACACGATGCTGCGCCTCGCGGAGCACCCGCGGATCGTGGCGGTGAAGGACTGCGCGTACGACATGCTCGGCTCCGCCAAGGTGATGGCGGGCTCCGACCTCGCGTACTACACGGGCTGCGACGAGTTCGTACTGCCGCTGTACGCGCTCGGCGGAGCGGGCTTCATCAGCACGGTCGCCAATGTGGCGCCGCGCAGCCTGCGGGCGGTCGTGGACGCGTTCGACGCGGGCGACACGGCCCGCGCGGCGCGCCTGCAGCGGCAGCTCACCGAGCTGATCGAGCTGATGATGGCCTCCGGACTGCCCGGCGCGGTCACCGCGAAGGCGCTGCTCGACGCGCTCGGCCTGCCCGCGGGCCCGGTGCGGGCACCGCTGCTGCCCGCCGACCGGAACGCGGTCGACGGGCTGCTCGCGGCATACGAGGCGCTCGGCGGCGCGCTGCCCGCGGGGGCGGTTCAGCGGGCCGTGAGCATCGGGGTCCAGACCCGCTCGTAGCCCTTGGGCGCGGTGCGGACCGCGGTGAGCGGCACGACCTTCTCGCTGCCGACGGTGACGAGGACGAGCCGGTTGCGGTCCGCGTCCTTGCCGGTGCACCGGGCGGGCTCGCAGGCGAGGGCGATCAGACGCTTGCCGTCGGCCCAGGCGAGCTGCTCCTGACCGGGCACCCGCGCGACCTGCTTGCCGGTGCGCGGGTCACGGATCGCGGAGCCCTTGGCGTTGCCGTCGTCGGCCAGGTACTTGCCGTCCGGCGAGAGCCCGGCCTTCGGCCAGCCCGCGTGCTTCTCGGCGGCGGGCGCGGAGGTCGGCCTGCCGCTCAGGGTGTACCAGTCGCGGGAGGCCTTCTTGCCCTGACGCGCGTACTGCTGGACGTAGAGCCGGGTGCCGTCGTGGTTGAAGTGCACGTCCTGGCGCGAGACGCCGGGGAACATGCCCGCCTTGTCCGGATCGGGCTGGGGCACGTCACGGAAGGGCCCGACCTTGCCGGAGTCGGCCTCGATCAGGACGTAGCCGGTGCGGCTGCCGTGGTGCTTCGGCCAGCTCAGGGAGCCGTTGCCGGGCACGGCGACCTTCCGGTCCGGGTTCTTGCGGTACGCGGTGGCCACCAGACGTCTGCCGTCCGGCGACCACTCCACGGCCGCCACGCGTTGGCCCGGCGTGATCCAGCGCGTCACCTTGCCCGTCCGCAGGTCGAGCATCCCGATGCGGCGTGCGGGCAGTTCGCCCTCCAGGACGGCGGCGGTCCGCATTCCGGGGGCGACGGCGATCCAGGCCCACTTCGCGTCGGCCTTCTCGTACTTCATGGTCGTGGGGTTCAGCAGGAAGTACGAGCGGACGAGGAGTTGGTCGCCGTTTCGCTGCGGGACGTCGCGGCTGGAGGAGTATCCGGCCAGGCCGGTCTTCCCGGCGGCGACGAAGTCCCGGGGCACCGACTGGCCGGGGTGCGCGATCACGTCGTCCGTGCGGGACGCGCTCGCCGGGGGTGCCTCCTCGTTCCCGGAGCCGAAGGCGGTCACGCCCACGACGACGGCGGCGGCCGTGCCGAGCGCGGCGCCCGCGATCGACCGGGCGCGCCGACGGCGCCTGGTGGCGAGCACCCGGCCCGCCAGGTCCCCACCCGGTCCGCCCTGCTCGGCGGCCTGTTCCTGGAGCGCCTCGCGCACCAGCTGGTCAACGTTCACGGACGTACCTCCACAGGCGAGATGTCACGGGGCGGCGAGGCCTCGTCGAAGGACGGGCCGAGCGCGGCCAGTTCGGGGGCTAGGGAGCGCAGCCGGGCGAGGGAGCGGTGCGTGGTGCTGCGGACGGTGCCGACGGAGCACCCGAGGATCCGGGCGACGTCGGCCTCCGGCAGGTCCTCGAAGTACCTGAGGACGAGCACGGAGCGCTGGCGCGGGGTGAGCCGGGCGAGCGCGCCGCGCATCACGACGCGCAGCTCGGCGGCGCTCTCGCCGCCGTCCCCGGCCCGCTCGGGCGGCTCGGCGACGGCCACCTCGCGGCGCGGCCACTTCAGGCGCCACCGGCTGACCTGCTGGCGGTAGAGGACCTGCCGGACGTATGCCTCCGGGTCCTCGACCCTGCTCCACCGGCCCGCGACCTTCACCAGGGCGGTCTGCAGCTGGTCCTCGGCGGCGTGCCGGTCGCCGCCGCACAGCAGCACGGCGGTCCTCAGCAGGGCGGCTGATCTGCTCTCCACGAACTCCCGGAAGCGGTCCTGGCTCTCGGCATCCATCGTCACCTTCTCTTCTCCGGCGGCCCTGCTGCCCCCTCTGCTGTGGATGACGTGCGCGGACCCGCGCCGCTATGCCTGTGGCGCGGCGCGGGTCCGAAGAAGAACGCGGGTCCGGTGTCAGTCGAGGGGGTTCTTGGGGAAGCCCTTCGCCTTGGTCCACTTCAGCCGGTCAGAGTGGTACTTGAACGTGACCTGCTTGCCGTTCTTCGTGATGTCGGCCTTGGCCCAGCCGTCGAAGCCCTTGGTGAGGTGGCGGTCCCACTTGGTCAGACGGCCGGTGGCGACGGCGGCGAGGGACTCCTGCGGGGGCTCGCCGTCGGCGCAGTACGTCGCCCAGTCGGCGATCGCCGCGACGGTGCCGGCCCGGTGCTTGAGGTGGATGCCCTGGCAGGCGTCGGTCTTGGTGCGGTAGACGGCCTTGGGCTTGGACCAGCCGCGCGCCTTGGGGCTGTAGTCCTGGACGTACAGGCCCTTCTTCTCCAGGTAGTGCATGGCCACCCGGCGCCCGTCCGGGAGCTTGATCTGCGACTCGAAGGGGGTCTTGGAGCCGCTCCAGTGGATGTCGGAGTGCTGGAGCTTGTAGGTGTGCCCACCCGTCTTCCCCGCCGCCGCGTCCGCCTGTCCGTCCCCGGTCCGCGCGACGCTCTGCCCGCAGGCGACGAGCACCGCGACGGCCACCGTGCCCGTGACCATCGACCCGACCGCTGTCTTTCGCATCCAGTCCTCCCCTGGTTCATGTGCGGTGTGCCCGCGCAGCATACGCACGCGAAGCGCCCTCCCGGCGGGCCGGGAGGGCGCTTCGGTGGTTCGGACGGGCTCAGTTGTGGCTGTGCAGGACGTCGTTCAGGCCGCCCCAGACCGCGTTGTTCGGGCGGGCCTCGACGGCGCCGGTGACCGAGTTGCGGCGGAAGAGGATGTTCGAGGCGCCGGACAGGTCGCGGGCCTTGACGATCTCGCCGTCGGGCATCGTGACGCGCGTCCCCGCGGTGACGTACAGACCGGCCTCGACGACGCACTCGTCGCCGAGGGCGATGCCGACACCGGCCTCGGCGCCGACGAGGCAGCGCTCGCCGATGACGATGCGGACGTTGCCGCCGCCGGACAGGGTGCCCATCGTGGAGGCGCCGCCGCCGATGTCGGAGCCGTCGCCGACGACGACACCGGCGGAGATGCGGCCCTCGACCATGGACGTGCCGAGCGTGCCCGCGTTGAAGTTCACGAAGCCCTCGTGCATCACGGTGGTGCCCGCGGCGAGGTGCGCGCCGAGCCGCACCCGGTCGGCGTCGCCGATGCGGACGCCCTTGGGGGCGACGTAGTCCGTCATGCGCGGGAACTTGTCGACCGAGGTCACCGCCAGGTGCAGGCCCTCGGCGCGGGCGTTCAGACGGACCTTCTCCAGGTCGTCGACGGCGACCGGGCCGAGCGAGGTCCAGGCGACGTTGGCGAGCAGCCCGAAGAGGCCGTCCAGGTTCTGGCCGTGCGGCTTGACCAGGCGGTGGCTGAGCAGGTGCAGGCGCAGGTACGCGTCGTGCGCGTCCAGCGGCTTGTCGTCCAGGGACGCGATGACCGTGCGGACGGCGACGACCTCCACGCCGCGGCGGGCGTCGGGCCCGATCGCCTTCGTGGCGCCCTCGCCGAGCAGTTCCACGGCGCGCTCGGCGGAGAGCCGCTCGGTCCCCGCGGGGCCGGGCTCGGCGACGAGTTCGGGGGCGGGGAACCAGGTGTCGAGGACGGTGCCGTCGGCGGCGACGGTGGCGAGCCCGGCGGCGACGGCGCCGGTCGTACGGGAGGTGTCAACAGAAGGCGTATCGGTCATGAGTGAAACCTAACCGGGCCGGGCCGACGGAGGCTAACCGGTACGGGTCCCTGTCTCACGTGCCGGGCGGGACTCGAGGGCCTGCATGCTCGTCCACGCTGTGGGCAGGCGTTCCGCAGGGCGGAACGGGTGGGCACAGCGCCCCGGTGCCGGGTGCCGCTGGTCGAAACATGCGCCCCGCTCCCAGAAGCAGCACCCCGGCCAGTCCAGCCAGCACCGCGCACACCGGCCACAGCACCCCCGGCGCCACCGTGTACAGCGCCCCGCCGAGCGGCGCCGAGAGCACGACGCCGCTCACCGACACCCCCGAGTACAGGCTCTGGAACCGCCCTTGCGCGTGCGCGGGCGCGTGGTCGGCGACGAACGCCGTGGCGGGGGTCTTGTAGAGCACCTCGCCCGCGGTGAGCAGCAGCATCATGGCGACGGCGGTCCCGACGCCGGGGCCGACGGCGAGCACCCCGTACCCCGCCCCGACGAGCAGCACGCCCCCGCCGATGATCCGCAGCGGCGCCCGCCCGCGCAGGGCGACGGTGACGGGCAGCTCCAGGAGCAGGATGAGGCCGCCGTTGATGGCTAGCAGCCAGCCGTACACGCCGGTGTCGAGGCCGTGGTGGTCGAGGTCGGCGGGCAGCGTGGAGTACTGCTGCCGGTAGACGAGGTCGGTGACGAGGATCGCGGCGAGCAGCAGCACGACGGTGGGGCGCTGCCGCAGGGCCGCGAAGACGCCGGGCGCGTCCGAGGCCTCGGCGGGGGCCTCCGCGCGGGCCGCGCCCCGTGCGGGCAGCACCCGCGCGGCGTACGCGGCGAAGACGAGCGTCCCGATCCCGTCGACGACGAACAGCGTCCCGTACCCGCCCTGCGCGATGAGCAGCGCCCCCAGCGGCGGCCCCACGGTGAACCCCGCGTTGGCCGCGAACCGCATCACGGCGAAGGCCTGCCGCCGCGCCCCCTCGGGCACGACGGTGGCGACGAGGGCGGCGTTGGCCGCGCGCACGCACCCGGCCGCGTACTGGCTGACCACCGGCACGACGTACAGCAGCGGCACGGACAGCAGCGGCAGCGCGAGCACGCCGACCCCGCTGATCAGCGAGCCGACGAGCAGCACCCGCCGGTGTCCGTAGCGGTCGCCGAACCAGCCGCCGGTGAAGTTCCCCGCCACGGTCCCCGCGCCGCCGATGCCGCTGATCACCCCGGCCTGGGCGACGGACAGGCCGCGCTCGTCGGTCAGGTACACGAAGAAGTACACGAAGGTGAAGGCCACGACCATGTTGAAGAACTGGCCCGCGGCAAGGAGCCACACGGTCCTCGGCACATCCCGCAGCCCGCGCCGCAGACTTCCCCCGCTCATCGTCACGCCCCCGCCATCGAGTGAGTTCCTTTTGGGAACGGACTATGGCAGCATGCGGGACTCCGGGTCAACGTCCCGCCGAACCCGAGAGAGCGTGAAGGACATGCCACGGCGGGCGGGTCCAGCCGCCGGTCCCGATCGCCCTTCAGGACCGGGGAGACCCATGGGCGCTCGGAGAGGGAGAGATGACGGCGACAGCCCCGACAGAGGCATCACAGGAGGCACGGCGCGTGCACGAGCTGCTCGGCGCGAAGGTGCCCGCGCTGCGTCTGCTCGCGGACGACGGCGAGCAGACGGACCCGGTCACGGACGCGGCGTACACGGTCCTGTACTGCTTCCCCGGCGCCTACGCCCGCAAGGACGCCTATCCGCCCGGCTGGTCCTCGATCCCCGGCGCACGCGGCTGCACGCTGGAGTCGTGCACGTACCGCGACCGGCTCGCCGACTTCACCACGGCGGGCGCGGCCGTGCGCGGCGTGTCCACCCAACGCCCAGACGAACAGCGGGCGTTCGCCGCCAAGGAGGGCCTGCGCTTCCCGCTCCTCTCGGACGCGGACCTCGCCCTGACGGCGGCGCTGCGGCTGCCGACGTTCCGCACGGCGGGCGTGAGCCGCCTCAAGCGGCTGACGCTCGTCGTGGACGCGGACCGGGTCGTCCGGGACGTGCAGTACCCGGTCACGGATGTGACGGCGAGCGTGGAAGCGGCCCTGGAGGCCGTCAACTCGCTGCGGAACCAGCGGAGTTGAACACCCGCCCGAGCAGATCCTGGGTGTACGCCTCGTCGTACTCGCCCCCCGTGAGCAGTACCTGCAGGCAGATCCCGTCCATCACCGCGACCAGGCCGCGCGCGGTGACGGGGTCGGTCCGCTCCCGCAGGACCTCGGCGACCCCCTCACACCACTCGGCGGCCACCGGCCGCAGCGCGGGGCGGCGCAGGGCGGACAGATAGAGCTCGTACTCCAGCTCGACCGCCTCGCGCCGCCCGGAGGCCCACTCGCCGAGCAGCGCCGCCAGTTCGGCGGGTACGTCGGCGTCCGGGTCCCGCAGGCCACCGCGGTCGCGCACCATCTGCGCGAACCCCTCGTTGGACTGGCGCAGCGCGGCCACGAGCAGGTCGTCGAGCGTCTTGAAGTGGTACGTCGTCGACCCGAGCGGCACATCGGCCTCGGCGGCGACGGTCCGGTGACTGAGGCCCGCGATGCCCTTCTCGCCCGCGACCCTGAGCGCCGCCTCGATGATGCGCTGGCGCCGCTCCGGGTCGTAGCGCCGCCCCATCAGTGGGCCCCGCCGAGGTTCAGGACGACGACGCCCGCGATGACGAGCACGATGCCCGAGATCTTGACCAGGCTCGCCGACTCGCCCAGGAACAGCATCCCGATCCCGGCGACGGCGGCGGTGCCGATCCCCGCCCAGATCGCGTAGGCCGTCCCCACCGACAGTGTCTTCAGCGTCTGCGCGAGCAGCGTGAAGGCCAGCAGATATCCCGCGACGGTGAACAGCGACGGCCACAGCCGGCTGAACCCTTCGCTGTACTTCATGGCCGTAGTCCCGGCCACCTCCGCCGCGATCGCCGCGGCCAGCAGTCCGTATCCCATGCGTACTACCGTACACAACGATAGGTACGGCTGTACATATGCGCGTGCATAAAAAAATCCCGCAGGTGCGAAGAAGGGCACGGACGCGGAGACGGGCACGGAAAAGGGCCCGCACCGGTTCGGTGCGGGCCCTTCAGGGGCGTGCGGCGGCGGGACTCAGACGTTGAAGCCCAGCGCCCGGAGCTGCTCGCGCCCATCGTCCGTGATCTTGTCCGGACCCCACGGCGGCATCCAGACCCAGTTGATCCTGAGTTCGTTGACGATGCCTTCCGTCGCGGACTTCGCCTGGTCCTCGATGACGTCGGTCAGCGGGCAGGCCGCGGACGTGAGCGTCATGTCGATGGTGGCGATGTTGGCGTCGTCGATGTGGACGCCGTAGATCAGGCCCAGGTTGACGACGTCGATGCCCAGTTCCGGGTCGACGACGTCGTACAGCGCCTCGCGGACCTCTTCCTCCGAAGCGGGCTTCGTGGAAAGCGTCTCCTGCGTACCGTGCTCGCTCATGCCGTCTTCCTCTCCACGCTCTCGCCCAGAGCCTGGGCGGTCGCGTCCTTCCACGCCATCCAGCTCAGCAGAGCACACTTCACGCGCGCGGGATACTTCGAGACCCCGGCGAACGCGACCGCGTCCTCCAGGACCTCCTCCATCGCGTCGTCCGGCTCCAGCTTGCCCTTGGACTGCATCAGCTCCAGGAACACACCCTGGATCTTCTGCGCCTCGGCCAGTTCCTTGCCGACAAGGAGCTCGTTCAGGACGGACGCGCTGGCCTGGCTGATGGAGCAGCCCTGGCCCTCATAGCTGACGTCCTCGATGCGCGAGCCGTCGTACTTCACGCGCAGCGTGATCTCGTCGCCGCACGTCGGGTTGACGTGGTGCACCTCGGCGTCGCCCGGGCGCAGACCGCGCCCGTGCGGATGCTTGTAGTGGTCCAGGATCACGTCCTGGTACATCGAATCCAGCTTCACGTCCCAGGCCCCTCAGCCGAAGAAGTTCCGTACGTGCTCCAGACCCTCGACGAGCGTGTCGATCTCGCCGGGAGTGGAGTACAGATAGAACGACGCTCGCGTGGTCGCGGGAATTCCGTACCGCAGGCAGACCGGGCGGGCGCAGTGGTGGCCGACCCGGACCGCGATGCCCTGCTCGTCGAGGACCTGGCCCACGTCGTGCGGGTGGATGTCACCGAGCGTGAAGGAGATCGCGGCGCCGCGCTCCTCGGCCGTGGACGGGCCGATGATCTTGAGGTCGGGGACCTCGAGGAGCCGCTTGACCGCGTACTCGGTGATCGCGTGCTCGTGCTGGGCGATCTTGTCCATGCCGATCGAGGTGAGGTAGTCCACCGCCGCGCCGAGGCCCACGGCCTGCGCGACCGGCGGGGTGCCCGCCTCGAACTTGTGCGGCGCGGGCGCGTACGTCGACGAGTGCATCGAGACGGTCTCGATCATCTCGCCGCCGCCCAGGAACGGCGGCAGGTCCTCCAGGAGCTCCTGGCGGCCCCACAGCACGCCGATGCCCGTCGGGCCGCACATCTTGTGGCCGGTGAAGGCCACGAAGTCGGCCTGCAGGGCCTGCACGTCCAGGGGCATGTGCGGCGCGGCCTGGGAGGCGTCGATCAGGACCAGGGCCCCGACCTCCTGGGCGCGGCGCACGATCGCCTCGACCGGGTTGACCGTGCCCAGGATGTTGGACACGAGCACGAAGGAGACGATCTTCGTCTTCTCGGTGATGACCTCGTCGATGTTCGACAGGTCGAGCCGGCCGTCGTCGGTGAGGCCGAACCACTTCAGCTTCGCGCCCGTGCGCTGCGAGAGCAGCTGCCACGGCACGATGTTGGAGTGGTGCTCCATCTCCGTGATGACGATCTCGGTCTCGTGGTCCACGCGGTAGGGCTCGTCGGCCCAGCCGAGCATGTTGGCCACGAGGTTCAGCGACTCCGAGGCGTTCTTGGTGAAGATCACCTCGTCGCGGCTGGGCGCGTTGATGAACTCCGCGACCTTGTCACGGGCGCCCTCGTACAGCGCGGTGGCCTCCTCGGCGAGGACGTGCACGCCGCGGTGGACGTTGGCGTTGTGCTGCTCGTAGTACTCGCTGAGCACATCGATGACCTGGCGCGGCGTCTGCGAGGTCGCCGCGTTGTCCAGGTACACGAGCTTCTTGCCGTCGTGGAGCGCGCGCTCCAGGATCGGGAAGTCCTTGCGGAGCGCCTCGGTGTCGAGGAGGCCGGGGAGCCCCTGGCGGGCCACAGTCACGCGGATGCGCCACCCTTCACGTAAGCCTCGTAGCCCTCGTTCTCCAGCTTGTCGGCGAGCTCGGCGCCGCCGGACTCGGCGATCTTGCCGTTGGCGAAGACGTGCACGAAGTCGGGCTTGATGTAGCGCAGGATGCGCGTGTAGTGCGTGATCAGCAGGGTGCCGACCTCGCCCGTGGCGCGGACGCGGTTGACGCCCTCGGAGACCACGCGCAGGGCGTCGACGTCCAGGCCGGAGTCGGTCTCGTCGAGGATCGCGATCTTCGGCTTGAGGAGTTCCATCTGGAGGATCTCGTGGCGCTTCTTCTCACCGCCGGAGAAGCCCTCGTTGACGTTGCGCTCGGCGAAGGACGGGTCCATCTGGAGGCCGGCCATGGACTCCTTGACCTCCTTCACCCAGGTGCGCAGCTTGGGGGCCTCGCCGCGGATCGCCGTCGCCGACGTGCGCAGGAAGTTGGAGACGGAGACGCCGGGGACCTCGACCGGGTACTGCATGGCGAGGAACATGCCCGCGCGGGCACGCTCGTCGACCTCCATCTCGAGGACGTCCTCGCCGTCGAGGGTGACGGTGCCCTGCGTGATCGTGTACTTGGGGTGGCCCGCGATGGAGTAGGCGAGGGTCGACTTGCCGGAGCCGTTGGGGCCCATGATGGCGTGCGTCTCGCCCTGCTTCACGGTCAGGTCGACACCCTTGAGGATTTCCTTGGTGCCGTTCTCGACCTCGACGGTCACGTGCAGGTCGCGGATTTCAAGCGTTGCCATGGGTGCCTCAGGACTCCTGGGAGAGGGAGACGAGCACGTCGTCCCCTTCGATCTTTACGGGGTATACGGGGACGGGGCGCGTCGCGGGAAGGCCGGACGGCTTGCCGGTGCGGAGGTCGAACGCGGAGCCGTGCAGCCAGCACTCGATCTGACAGTCCTCCACCTCGCCCTCGGAGAGGGAGACGTTCGCGTGCGAGCAGATGTCGTGGATCGCGAACACCTCGCCCTCGGTGTGGACGACCGAGACCGGCGTGCCGTCGAGTTCCACCCGCTTCGGGGTGTCCTCCTCCAGCTCGCTCAGGCCACAGGCGCGTACGAATGTCATCAGACGGACGCCTCCAGCTCCTCGTCGATCTTCACGAGGAGGCGCTCTTCGATGTCGGCGACGGCGATCTGCTGGACCAGCTCGGCGAAGAAGCCGCGGACCACCAGACGGCGGGCCTCGTCGGCCGGGATGCCGCGGGCCATCAGGTAGAAGAGCTGCTCGTCGTCGAAGCGGCCGGTGGCGGAGGCGTGACCGGCGCCGACGATCTCGCCGGTCTCGATCTCCAGGTTCGGTACGGAGTCCACGCGGGCGCCGTCCGTGAGGACGAGGTTGCGGTTCATCTCGTAGGTGTCCGTGCCCTCGGCCTTGGCCTCGATGAGGACGTCGCCGATCCACACGGCGTGCGCCTGCTCGCCCTGCAGCGCGCCCTTGTAGACGACGTTGGACTTGCAGTGCGGGACGTTGTGGTCGACGAGGAGGCGGTGCTCCTGGTGCTGGCCAGCGTCCGTGAAGTACAGGCCGAAGAGCTCGGCCTCGCCGCCGGTGCCCGCGTAGGTCACGCGCGGGTGCAGGCGCACGACGTCGCCGCCGAAGGTGACCACGAACGACTTGAAGGTGGCGTCCCGGCCGATCAGCGCGTTGTGCTGGCCGACGTGGACGGCCTTGTCGTCCCAGTCCTGGACGGAGACGACGGTCAGCTTGGCGCCGTCGCCGAGGACGTAGTCGACGTTGGCCGCGAGGACCGCGTCGCCGGTGTGGTCGATGACCACGACGGCCTCGGCGAAGGCGCCCAGCTCGATGACCTGGTGTCCGAAGGCCACGCCGCCCTCGCCGTGCACGGCGATGCGGATCGGTTCGGTGAGCACCGTCTCCTTGGGGACGGTGACGACACCGGCCTTCTCGAAGGCGGAGTAGGCCTGGGCGGCCACGCGGTCCACGGGGACGCCCGCCTTGCCGAGCCGCGCGTCGTCACGGCCGACGGTCTCGACGACGACGCCCTCGGGGGCCTCGATGTCGATCCGCACGCCGTCGCCGGTGGCGACCGCGGTGCCGTCGTGCAGCCCGCGAAGGCGCTCCAGCGGCGTGAACCGCCACTCCTCCTCGCGGCCGTGGGGGACCGGGAAGTCCGCCACGTCGAAGGACGGGGGCGCGCTCATGCGCGTGGCGACGGTCGACTCGGCGGCCACCGCGATCTGGCCGGCGGTGGTGGACCCCACCGGGATGTTCTGAGCCTCAGCCATGGCTGTCGGTCTGCTCTCTTCCTACGTCACTACGTCAAGAAATCTGGCGACTGCTCGGAGGGCGGGTCTTAACCGACCGCGCCTTCCATCTGCAGCTCGATCAGCCGGTTGAGCTCCAGGGCGTACTCCATGGGCAGTTCCTTCGCGATGGGCTCGACGAAGCCGCGCACGATCATCGCCATCGCCTCGAACTCGGTGAGGCCGCGGCTCATCAGGTAGAAGAGCTGGTCCTCGGAGACCTTGGAGACGGTCGCCTCGTGACCCATGGAGACGTCGTCCTCGCGGACGTCCACGTACGGATACGTGTCGGAGCGGGAGATGGTGTCCACGAGCAGCGCGTCGCACAGCACGTTGGACTTCGATCCGGCCGCGCCCTCGCCGATCTCGACCAGGCCGCGGTAGGACGTACGGCCACCGCCGCGCGCCACGGACTTCGACACGATGTTGGAGGACGTGTTCGGCGCCATGTGGACCATCTTGGAGCCGGCGTCCTGGTGCTGGCCCTCGCCCGCGAAGGCGATGGACAGGGTCTCGCCCTTGGCGTGCTCACCCATCAGGTAGACGGCGGGGTACTTCATCGTCACCTTGGAGCCGATGTTGCCGTCGATCCACTCCATGGTCGCGCCCTCGTACGCCACGGCGCGCTTGGTGACCAGGTTGTAGACGTTGTTCGACCAGTTCTGGATGGTCGTGTAGCGGCAGCGGGCGCCCTTCTTGACGATGATCTCCACGACGGCGGAGTGCAGCGAGTCCGACTTGTAGATCGGCGCGGTGCAGCCCTCGACGTAGTGCACGTAGGCGTCTTCGTCGACGATGATCAGCGTCCGCTCGAACTGGCCCATGTTCTCCGTGTTGATGCGGAAGTAGGCCTGGAGCGGGATCTCGACGTGCACGCCCTTGGGGACGTAGATGAACGATCCGCCGGACCAGACGGCGGTGTTCAGCGACGCGAACTTGTTGTCACCGACGGGGATGACCGTGCCGAAGTACTCCTTGAAGAGCTCCGGGTGCTCCTTCAGCGCCGTGTCGGTGTCCAGGAAGATGACGCCCTGCTCCTCCAGGTCCTCGCGGATCTGGTGGTAGACGACCTCGGACTCGTACTGCGCGGCGACGCCGGCGACGAGGCGCTGCTTCTCCGCCTCGGGGATGCCGAGCTTGTCGTACGTGTTCTTGATGTCCTCGGGCAGGTCCTCCCAGGACTCCGCCTGCTTCTCCGTGGAGCGCACGAAGTACTTGATGTTGTCGAAGTCGATGCCGGAGAGGTCGGAGCCCCAGTTCGGCATGGGCTTCTTGTCGAAGAGCCTGAGGCCCTTCAGGCGCAGCTTGGTCATCCACTCCGGCTCGGACTTCTTCGCGGAGATGTCGCGGACGACGTCCTCGTTGATGCCCCGCTTGGCAGAGGCACCGGCCACGTCGGAGTCGGCCCAGCCGTATTCGTAGTTGCCCAGACCCTCGAGCTCGGGGTGAGCAGTCTCCTCGATGGGGAGCGTCATGCGGGGTTCCTCCCGGCGGTGCTTGCAGATGCGTTATCAGTGGTCTGGGGGGTCGCTTTGGGGATGTACGTCGTGCAGACGCCGTCCCCATGGGCGATGGTGGCCAGGCGCTGGACGTGGGTCCCGAGCAGCGCGGAGAAGATCTCCGTCTCCGCCTCGCACAGCTGCGGATACTGCTCGGCGACATGGGCGACCGGGCAGTGGTGCTGGCAGAGCTGCTCCCCCACCGGCGCGCTGCGCGCCGTAGCAGCGTACCCGTCGGCGGTCAATGCCTTCGCCAGCGCGTCGGTCCTGCGCTCGGGGGGTGCCGCGTCCATCGCCGCGCGGTAGGCCTTGGCCTGCTCGGCGATGCGGGCGCGGGCGAATTCCACGACCGCCGTCTCGCCGTGCGTCTCGGAGATCCAGCGCAGGGCGTCGGCGGCCAGCTTGTCGTAGGACTGGTCGAAGGCGTCGCGGCCGCAGTCGGTCAGGGCGAAGACCTTGGCCGGGCGGCCTCGGGTCCGGGCGCCGTAGACCCGCTTCTCGCGGCCCTCGACCACGTTCTCCTGGACGAGGGAGTCGAGGTGTCGGCGGACCGCGGCCTGGGTCAGGCCGAGGCGGCCCGCGAGGTCGGCCACGGTGGACGGGCCGTGGTCCAGGATGGAGCGCGCGACTCGGTTGCGGGTCGACCGCTCCCCGGTCGCGAGCTCTTCCTGAGGGGCCCCCGTGGGGGTCTCCCGAGCCTCGCCGACGTTTTTCACAACGCCATTGTTGCGTAATTCCTCAGAGCCTGACAACCCGCGTCCGGATCACTGTTCGGTGCGCTACGTCACTTAGGCATACCTAAGCTGACCTGCGAAAACGATCACTGATCGATCAATTCGGTGGCGCGTTCCCGACCCGCCGGGAAGACTCCCTGACATGCCCGCACCCCCTCCCACCGGCCCTTTGTGCACCCGTGAGTCGATCGCGGACGAACTGCGCGCGCTCGGCGTGAGCCGCGGCGAGACGCTGCTCGTGCACACCTCGCTCAGCTCGCTCGGCTGGGTCAGCGGCGGCGCCGAGGCCGTCGTCCTCGCACTGTTCGACTGTCTGGGTGACGAGGGGACGCTCGTGGTGCCCGCGCAGTCCAGCGACAACTCGGATCCGGCCGAGTGGGAGAACCCACCCGTCCCGGCCTCCTGGTGGGACGCCATCCGCGCCACGATGCCCGCCTACGACCCGCGCACCGCCCGCACCCGAGGCGTCGGCGTCGTCCCCGAGACCGTGCGCACCTGGCCCGGCGCCGTCCGCAGCGCCCACCCGCAGACGTCCTTCGCCGCCGTCGGCCCCCGCGCCGCCGCCCTGACCGACGGCCACGCCCTCGACTGCCGCCTCGGCGAGCGCAGCCCGCTGGCCGCGCTTGAGCGGGCCGGGGCGCGGGTGCTGCTCCTGGGCGCGGGCTTCGACGCCTGCACGGCCTTCCACCTGGCCGAGTACCGCCTGCCCGCGCCGCTCGTCGACAACTCCTTCGCCGTCATGACGGACGAGGGCCGCCGCTGGCTGACGGTGCGCGAGCCCTCGATCACCGACGACCGCTTCGACGACCTCGGCGCGGCCTACGAACGCGAGCGGACGGTCGTGCGCGGCCGGGTGGGGGCGGCGACCGCGCGGCTGTTCCCGCTGGCGGAGGCGGTGGCGTACGCGGAGGGGTGGCTGGCGGAGCACCGGCCGCGTACGGGCGGGACCGAAACAAGCCCCCTTCCGACCGCCCCAGGGCCCGATCCGACCAGGGTGAAGGGCCCTCCCGGCCCGTCCTGACCCCCGCGGCCCCCGTGACCGTGGACGCCGCGGCGCTCTCTAGACTTCCCGGCATGGGAACTGAGTCCGTCGTCCAGGCCGTGGGTCTGGTCAAGCGGTACGGGAAGAAGACCGCGGTGGACGGCCTCGACCTCGACGTCCGCGCGGGCGCCGTCACCGCCGTCCTCGGCCCGAACGGCGCCGGCAAGACCACCACCGTCGAGACCTGCGAGGGCTACCGCAGGCCGGACGCGGGCGAGGTCCGCGTCCTCGGCCTCGACCCGGTCCGGCAGGCCGCCGCGCTGCGGCCCCGCATCGGCGTGATGCTGCAGTCCGGCGGCGTCTACTCCGGCGCCCGCGCCGACGAGATGCTGCGCCACGTCGCGAAGCTGCACGCGCACCCCCTCGACGTCGACGCCCTCATCGAGCGCCTCGGCCTCGGCTCCTGCGGCCGCACCACCTATCGGCGCCTCTCCGGCGGCCAGCAGCAGCGCCTCGCGCTCGCCATGGCCGTGGTCGGACGGCCCGAACTCGTCTTCCTCGACGAGCCGACCGCGGGCCTCGACCCCCAGGCGCGCCGGGCCACCTGGAGCCTGGTGCGCGACCTGCGCGCAGACGGCGTGTCCGTGATCCTCACCACCCACCACATGGACGAGGCCGAGGAACTCGCCGACGACGTCGCCATCATCGACGCGGGCAAGGTCATCGCCCAGGGCAGCCCCGACGAGCTGTGCCGGGGCGGCGCCGAGAACACCCTGCGCTTCACCGGCCGCCCGGGGCTCGACGTCGGCTCCCTCCTCAAGGCGCTGCCCCCGGACTCCGCCGCCGCCGAACTCACCCCCGGCGCCTATCGCGTCAGCGGCACCGTCGACCCCCAGCTGCTCGCCACCGTCACCTCCTGGTGCGCCCAGCACGGCGTCATGCCGGACCGGATCTCGGTCGAACGCCACACACTCGAGGACGTCTTCTTGGAGCTCACCGGCAAGGAGTTGCGGTCGTGACCAGCACCACCGACGCACCGGGCACGCCCGGTACGTACGCGCCGAAGCCGGGCGCCGCCCCGCTCCCCCGCATGATCGCCGCGCAGGCCGCGCTCGAGACGAAGATGCTGCTGCGCAACGGCGAACAGCTGCTGCTCACCGTCGTCATCCCGACGCTCCTGCTCGTCCTGTTCAGCGCGGTCGACATCGTGGACACGGGCAAGGGCAAGGCGGTCGACTTCCTGGCGCCCGGTGTCCTCGCCCTCGCCGTGATGTCGACGGCCTTCACCGGCCAGGCCATCGCCACGGGCTTCGAGCGGCGGTACGGCGTGCTCAAGCGCCTCGCCGCCTCGCCGCTGCCGCGCCGGGGCCTGATGACGGCCAAGACCCTGTCGGTGCTCGTCACCGAGGTCCTCCAGATCGCGCTGCTCACGGCGATCGCGTTCGCGCTCGGCTGGTCGCCGCACGGCAACCCGTTCGCGGTGCTGCTGCTCCTGCTCCTCGGGACGGCCGCCTTCTCCGGGCTCGGCCTGCTCATGGCCGGAACGCTCAAGGCGGAGGCGACGCTGGCCGCCGCCAACCTGGTCTTCCTGCTCCTCCTGGTCGGCGGCGGCGTCATCGTGCCGCTCGACAAGTTCCCCGGCGCCGTCGAGTCGACGCTCGGCCTGCTGCCGATCTCGGCGCTCTCGGACGGGCTGCGGGACGTGCTCCAGGACGGGGCTGCGATGCCGTGGGCGGACCTCGGGATCCTGGCGGTGTGGTCGGTGCTCGGACTCGGCGCGGCGGCACGGTTCTTCCGCTGGGAGTAGCCACGCGTCCTCCGCCGGGAGTGGCCACGTGTCTTGCGCCGGGAGTGGCCACGCGGCGGCTCGTCAGGAGTAACCGCCGTCACAGAAGCACCGGATACGTCCCCCTCGTGAAGCCGTGCACAAGCGGCCTTCTACGATGGGGCCCGTGCCAAACGTGACCCGAGCCGACGCCGCTCAATTCGTGCGCAATCCGCTCGCCTTCATCGCCGAGCGCTGGACCCCGACGCAGCGGACCGTGCAGCGGGCGGCACTGATCTCGCTCGTGATGACCTGCGTCATCGTGGTCACCGGCGGCGCCGTTCGCCTCACGGGCTCCGGTCTCGGCTGCCCGACCTGGCCCAAGTGCACCGACGAGTCCCTCACCGCGACCAGCGAGATGGGCTTCCACGGAGTCATCGAGTTCGGCAACCGCATGCTGACGTACGTGCTCTGTGCCGCCGTCGGCTGGGCCATCATCACCGTGCGCTCGCAGAAGCCGTGGCGCCGGAGCCTGACCCGCTACGGCTGGGCCCAGTTCTGGCTCGTCATGGGCAACGCGGTGCTCGGCGGCATCGTCGTGCTCGTCGGCCTCAACCCGTACACCGTCGCGGCGCACTTCCTGCTCTCCACCGCCCTGATCGCGGTCGCCACGATGATGTGGCAGCGCACCCGGGAAGGCGACGCGGAGCCCCGCCCGCTCGTCGGCAAGGCCGTCGCGCAGTTGGTGTGGGTCCTGATCGGCGTCACCGTGCTGCTCATCGCCGTCGGCACGGTCGTGACCGGCGCGGGTCCGCACGCGGGCGACTCCAGCGACGTGCCCCGCATGAACGTCGGTGCCGTGGGCCTGGACTGGGAGGGCGTCACGAAGCTGCACGCCGTCCTGGCGTGGATCGTGGTGACGCTGACGTTCGCGCTGTGGTTCGTCCTGAAGGCGGTCGACGCCCCGCGCGGCCCGCTGAACCGCACGCGCGACCTGTTCCTGATCCTGCTCGCGCAGGGGCTCGTGGGCTACGTCCAGTACTTCACCGACCTGCCCGAGGCCCTGGTGGCCGCGCACATGCTCGGCTCGTGCCTGGTGTGGATCGCGGCGCTGCGGGTGCTGCTGTCCCTGCGGGAGCGGCCGCGGCCCAAGGCGGACGTGCCGACGCAGGTGGACGACTCCCAGCTCTCGCCGGTCTGACCTCAGTCGTCCACGAGGCCGTACACACGCCGCGCGTTGCCCGCCGCGATCAGCCCCGCCACCCGCTGCGCGTCCGTCAGGGACCAGGCGCCCTCCGCGACCCACGTCCCGAGCACCCGCCCCAGCGCCTCCCGGAACAGCTGGGCGCCCACCACGTGCAGTTCGGGCAGCCCGTGCGCGCCGCTGGAGAACAGCAGCTTGCCGAAGGGCGCGAGCTCCAGGATCTCGGCGAGGACGGCGGCCGCACGCGCCCCGGTCCGGACGAGCGCGGAGCCCAAGTCGGCGTACACGTGCGGGAAGACGCCCGCGAGGTGGGCCGCCGCGCGGTGGTGCGGATAGCCGTGCAGGAGCACCAGGTCGGTGCCGAGTCCGGCGGTGGCGCGGGCGAAGTCGCCGAAGGAGCACTGCGGGTCGGCGGCGCCGGTGTGCAGTTGCAGGGGCAGGCCGGAGGCGACCGCGATCCACAGCAGGTGGCGCAGCAGCACCGGGTCGGCGAGCCTGCCGCCCACCTGCCGCCCGGCCAGCCAGCGTCCGGCCGCGCCGCGCACCTCGCCGGGGCCCGGCGGTTCACAGGCGAGGGCCCCGCCCGCGCGCACCCCGGCGACGGAGGTGAACGCGACGGCTCCGTGCGCGGCGCCGTGCACGGACTCGGCGAGGTTGGCGAGGAAGGAGTCGACGGTGCCGGAGGTGTCGGCGACCTGCTCGGCCAGTAACTCCAGGCGGACGATCTCGTGGGCCTGGGCGGCGCCGGTCGACGCCAGTTCGCCGGGCCCGGTGAGGTCGCCGGGCAGGCCGGTGTCGACGAGGTACGTCGTGATCCCGCTGCCGCGCAGCAGCCGCCGCCCGGCCTCCAGGACGCCGAGTTCACGGCGGCGGGCGAGATAGCGGGCGGGTGGGCAGTGCGCCTCGAGGCCGAGCAGCGGCGGACACCAGCGGCGCACGGCGAAGCCGGTCTGGGTGTCGAAGAAGGTGGTGCCGGGGGCGGGCGGGCCCTCGCCCCGGCCGAGGTGGGCCTCGAAGGTGCCGAGGCCCAGCTCCGTGCGCAGGACGCCGTGGCAGTGCTGGTCCACCAGGGACGGGGTTTCGATCATCCTGGCTCCCAGACGTGGACCGTGTTCCTACGGTCCTAACGGGTGACCCCGGTGTCAGGTGTTGCTCACCGCGTCACTCCGCGCCCGCCCCGCGCGTGTCGTCAGCCGCCCGTCGGGCTGCCGATCTGGATGCCGGCCATGCGCTTCCACTCGTACGGTCCGGTCGTCACCTTGGCCGCGAAGTCGCCGTCGAAGTCCTCGTGGACGGTGATCCCGGCCTTCTCCACGGCGCTCGTCGCGATGGCGTGGCTCGGCGCGACGAGGTCGCCCCAGCCACCGTCCGCGCCGACGAGGACGATCCGCGCGCCCCGCTCGCCGATGTACGCGACCTGACCCTCCGCGCCGCCGTGCGCCCGCGCGAACGCGCCGATCTCCTTGGCCAGCCTGGCGGCCCTGCGCTCGGCACGGGCGGCCTCCTTGGCGGCCTTCGCCGTCGCGCCGCCGTCGCCGCCGGCCGGGGTGCCCTGCTCCGTCACCTGCTCCGTGTCTGCCATGGCACAGGATGCTACCGACGGGTAGATCATTCGGCGACGCCCGGGTGGCGTGGTCTCGGCCACGCACGCGCCGGGGGCGCGCACGCCCGTTCCGCCCGGTGCCGCCCCATGGTAGGACCAGGGGCCATGACCGGACTGCTGATCGGTGAGGTCTTCCGGTCCGCCGCCCGCGCCGTTCCGCACCGCGTGGCCGCGCTGGTCGGCGACCGCGCGCTCACCTTCGCGGAGCTGGACGCGGCGGCGGACCGCGCGGCCCGGTTCCTGGCCGCGCACGGCGTGCGGCGCGGCGACCGCGTGCTGTGCCCGGTGGGGACCTCGCCGGAGATGCTGGCCGCCTTCGCGGGGACCGCGCGGGCCGGAGCCGTGTTCGTGCCGGTGGCCCCGGGCGCCGGGGACACCTGGGCCGAGCGGGTCGCGCGCGTCCTGCGAGCGGCACGGCCGCGCCTGCTCGTGACGGACGCGGCACGGTCGGGGTCGGGGGCGCGGCTGGCGGCGGGGTCGGGGGTACGTCATGCCGTGCTCGCGGACGTGGAGGAGGACGAGGGGCCGGGCCACGGGGCCGATGGGCCGCTCGGAGCGGGGCCGGAGGAGTCCGACGCCCACGTGATCCTCTTCACCGGAGCCACCGGAGCCACCGGAGCCACCGGAGCCACCGGGTCCACCGGGTCCACCGAGGCACCCGGGTCCGCCGGGGCACCCGCGTCCACCGGGCCACCCGGGTCCGACCACCCCCAGGGCGTCGTCCTCTCCCACCGCGTGAGCGCGCTGCGCACCCACCCCGGCTGTCGCCCGCAACCGCGCGGCACCCTGGTGTGCGGCTTCCCCCTGGAGCGCTGGCCCGCCTGGGCCGCCGCACTGCGGCAGTGGCAGGCGCGGGGCACCGTCGTCCTGCCGGCGGGCGACGGCGCCCCGGAACCGGCGGCGATCTGCGCGGCCGTCCGGGCGCACCACGCGGAAGGACTGGTCGGCCCGCCCTCCGTGTGGGAGGGCGTACTGGACTCGGCTCCGCATCAGCTGACCTGTCTGCGGTACGCCGACGTGGAGTCGGAGCGGCCGACCACGGTGGAGCCGTGCCTCCTGGAGGCCGTGCGTACGGCGACCCCTGCCGCCCGCGCCCGCGCCGTCATCGGGTCTGCCGAGACGGGTGACCTCGCCGTCCTGGAGCACGCCGACGGCCGCGACAGGCCGGGGAGCTGCGGGCTGCCCGCTCCCGGCAGCGAGGTGCGGGTGGCGGGAGGCGCGCTGTACGTACGGGGGCCGCTGCTGTTCGGCGGCTACTTCGGTGACAAGAGGGCAACGGACGCGGTGCTGCGGGACGGCTGGTTCCGCACCGGCCGGGCGGCCGCGCTCGACGAGGACGGCTATCTGTATCTCGGGGAGGACTGAAAGAGGTGTGGCCCCCGCCGCCCTGAGGACGACGGGGGCCACACCCCGTACCGGGAACCGCCGGGGGCTACCGCAGGAAGGGGTCCACCGCGACCGCCACGAACAGCAGAGAGACGTAGGTGATGGACCAGTGGAAGAGGCGCATCTCCTTGAGCTTGCCGCCGGTCGCCTCGGCCTTCGCGCGGTTCTGCAGCCCGTGGGCCTCCCACAGCCACCAGCCGCCGGTGGCGAGGGCGACCGCGGTGTAGAACCAGCCGGTGTAGCCGAGGGGCTGGAGCAGCAGGGACACGGCGACCATGACCCAGCTGTAGACGACGATCTGGCGCGCGACGACCTTGTTGGAGGCGATCACCGGGAGCATGGGGACTCCCACGCGCGCGTAGTCCTCCTTGACCCGCATGGACAGGGGCCAGTAGTGCGGCGGCGTCCAGAAGAACATGACGAGGAAGAGGACGATCGGCGCCCACGACATCGAGTTGGTGACGGACGACCAGCCGATGAGGACGGGCAGGCAGCCCGCGATGCCGCCCCAGACGATGTTCTGGGAGGTCCGGCGCTTGAGGATCATCGTGTAGACGACCACGTAGAAGAGCAGCGCCCCGAGCGACAGCCAGGCGGACAGCCAGTTGACGGCGAACCCGAACAGCAGCGTCGAGACGACGGCGAGCGTGATGCCGAAGGCCAGGCACTCGCGCGGGCTGACCATGCCGGTGACGAGCGGCCGCTGCGACGTGCGCTCCATCAGGGCGTCGATGTCGCGGTCGTACCACATGTTGAGCGCGTTGGCGCCGCCCGCCGACAGGTAGCCGCCGAGGCAGGTGACGAACACCAGCGTCAGGTCGGGCACCCCCTGCTCGGCGAGGAACATCACCGGAACGGTGGTGATCAGCAGCAGCTCGATGATCCGCGGCTTGGTCAGCGCCACGAATGCCTTGACTCGGGCCCCGAACGGCCGGTTGCTCGGGCTCTGGCTCGTCCCGATTACCCCCGCTGGACGGGATTCAACGGCCGTCACGCACACCCCTGACAGAGACTCCCAGCAAGCCCTGCGTCGGACGTTCGGACATGAAGATCCGGTAAAGGCTCGCGCGTACCACGCCACTGTAGACGTTGCCCATACCTCGCCCTTCGCGGGGGTGGGTTCGTGTTGAGGGGCCAGACGAGCGGAGTTCGTGGGCGGGTTCGCCCCGGTGTGGACGCCGGTGCGACAAGCGGATGAGTCGAGCAGATGAGCAGTGCCGTATTCACATGGTGAATGCGGCGGAGCCCTTTCGGGAGGCGGATCGGGACGTGTCCCGGCAGTCTGGAATGACTCGAAAAAATGCACGTTCTCGCAGCGGTAGGCTCGACAGCGGCCGGTGCGATCCATACGCCGCCGGCATTCGACATGTGGAGAGGAGCCCTGACTCAGGGTGAGCACCAAGCCGACCACCACAGACCTCGAGTGGACCGAACTGGACCAGCGGGCTGTCGACACCGTCCGCGTCCTGGCCATGGATTCCGTACAGAAGGTCGGCAACGGCCATCCGGGTACGGCCATGAGCCTCGCGCCCGCCGCGTACACCCTTTTCCAGAAGGTGATGCGGCACGATCCGGCGGACGCCGACTGGACCGGACGCGACCGTTTCGTGCTGTCCGCGGGCCACTCGTCCCTCACGCTCTACATCCAGCTGTACCTGGCCGGTTTCGGCCTGGAGCTCGATGACCTGAAGGCCTTCCGCACCTGGGGCTCGAAGACCCCGGGCCACCCGGAGTACGGCCACACGGTGGGCGTGGAGACGACGACGGGCCCGCTCGGCCAGGGCGTCGCCAACGCCGTGGGCATGGCGATGGCCGCGCGGTACGAGCGTGGACTCTTCGACCCGGACACCGCGACGGGCGAGTCTCCCTTCGACCACTTCATCTACGCCATCGCCGGTGACGGCTGCCTCCAGGAGGGCATCTCCGCCGAGGCGTCCTCGATGGCCGGGCACCAGAAGCTCGGCAATCTGATCCTGCTGTGGGACGACAACCACATCTCGATCGAGGGCGACACCGAGACCGCGATCTCCGAGGACACCGAGAAGCGGTACGAGGCCTACGGCTGGCACGTGCAGCGCGTGGAGCCGAAGGAGAACGGCGACCTGGACCCGGCCGCGCTGTACGCGGCGATCCAGGAGGCCAAGGCGGTCACCGACAAGCCGTCGTTCATCGCGATGCGCTCGATCATCGCCTGGCCGGCCCCGAACGCGCAGAACACCGAGGCCGCGCACGGCTCTGCGCTCGGCGACGAGGAGGTCGCGGCCACCAAGCGCGTCCTCGGCTTCGACCCGGAGCAGTCCTTCGAGGTCCCCGACGAGGTCCTGGCGCACACCCGCCAGGCGCTCGACCGCGGCCAGGAGGCCAAGGCCACCTGGGAGAAGGGCTTCGCCGCCTGGCGCACCAAGGAGGCCGGGCGCGCCGCGGAGTTCGACCGGATCGCCGCGGGCGAGCTGCCGTCGGGCTGGGAGGAGAAGCTCCCGGTCTTCGAGGCGGGCAAGGGCGTCGCGACGCGTGCCGCCTCCGGCAAGGTCCTGCAGGCGCTCGGCGCGGTGATCCCCGAGCTGTGGGGCGGCTCCGCCGACCTCGCGGGCTCGAACAACACCACGATCGACAAGACGTCGTCGTTCCTCCCGGCGGGCAACCCGCTGCCGGAGGCGGACCCGTACGGCCGCACGATCCACTTCGGCATCCGCGAGCACTCCATGGCCGCGGAGATGAACGGCATCGCGCTGCACGGCAACACCCGCATCTTCGGCGGCACCTTCCTGGTGTTCTCCGACTACATGCGCAACGCCGTGCGTCTGTCCGCGCTGATGCACCTGCCGGTGACGTACGTGTGGACGCACGACTCCATCGGTCTCGGCGAGGACGGCCCGACGCACCAGCCGGTGGAGCACCTGGCCACGCTGCGCGCCATCCCGGGTCTGAACGTCGTCCGTCCGGCCGACGCGAACGAGACGGCCGTCGCCTGGCGCGAGATCCTCAAGCGCTACACCAAGGTGTTCGGCAAGGGCGCCCCGCACGGTCTGGCGCTGACCCGCCAGGGCGTACCGACGTACGACCGCGAGGTCACCGAGGGCGCGGTCAAGGGCGGTTACGTCCTGTTCGACGCCGAGGGCGCCGACGGGCAGAAGGCCGAGCCCGAGGTCGTCCTCATCGGCACCGGCTCCGAGGTGCACCTCGCCGTCGAGGCGCGCGAGCAGCTGCAGGCCGCGGGCGTGCCCACGCGGGTGGTCTCGATGCCGTCGGTCGAGTGGTTCGAGGAGCAGGACCAGGGGTACCGGGACTCGGTGCTTCCGCCGTCGGTCAAGGCGCGCGTCGCGGTCGAGGCGGGCATCGGTCTGACCTGGCACCGGTTCGTCGGGGACGCGGGACGCATCGTTTCGCTGGAGCACTTCGGGGCTTCGGCGGACGGCAAGGTCCTCTTCCGCGAGTTCGGGTTCACTGCCGAAGCCGTGGCCGCCGCGGCGCGGGAATCGATCGCGGCCGCTCAGCGCTGACGCCCATATACGACCAAGTAGGAGATGTAATTCCATGACAGACGCACTCAAGCGCCTCTCCGACGAAGGCGTCGCGATCTGGCTGGACGACCTGTCGCGCAAGCGGATCACGTCCGGCAACCTCGCCGAACTGCTCGACGAGCAGCACGTCGTGGGCGTCACCACGAACCCGTCGATCTTCCAGAAGGCGATCTCGTCCGGCGACGGTTACGAGCAGCAGCTCGCCGACCTCGCCGCCCGCAAGGTCACCGTGGAAGAGGCGATCCGCATGATCACGACGGCGGACGTCCGTGACGCCGCCGACATCCTGCGGCCGGTGTTCGACGCGACCGAGGGCCAGGACGGCCGGGTGTCGATCGAGGTCGACCCGCGCCTCGCCCACAACACGCAGGCGACGGTCGCCGAGGCCAAGCAGCTGGCGTGGCTGGTGGACCGGCCGAACACGCTCATCAAGATCCCGGCGACGAAGGCGGGCCTGCCCGCGATCACCGAGGTCATCGGCAAGGGCATCAGCGTGAACGTCACGCTGATCTTCTCGCTCGAGCGCTACCGCGAGGTCATGGACGCCTACCTCGCGGGCCTGGAGAAGGCGAAGGCCGCGGGCCTGGACCTGGCCAAGATCCACTCGGTGGCCTCGTTCTTCGTGTCCCGCGTGGACACCGAGATCGACAAGCGCATCGACGCCCTCGGCACCGACGAGGCCAAGTCCGCGCGCGGCAAGGCCGGTCTGGCCAACGCCCGCCTGGCGTACGAGGCGTACGAAGAGGTCTTCTCGTCCGACCGCTGGGTCGCGCTCGACAAGGCGCACGCCAACAAGCAGCGTCCGCTGTGGGCGTCGACGGGCGTGAAGGACAAGGCGTACAAGGACACGCTGTACGTCGACGACCTCGTCGCCCCGGGCACGGTGAACACCATGCCGGAGGCCACCCTCCAGGCCACCGCCGACCACGGCCAGATCACCGGCAACACCATCGCCGGGACGTACGAGCAGTCGCGCGCCGAGATCGAGGCCGTCGAGAAGCTCGGGATCTCCTACGACGAGGTCGTCCAGCTCCTGGAGGACGAGGGCGTCGAGAAGTTCGAGGCGTCCTGGAACGACCTGCTCAAGTCGACCGAGGCGGAGCTCAAGCGCCTCGCACCTTCGGAGGGCTAAGAACCTTGTCAAGCAGCAATCCGCTGCGTGACGCCGCGGACCGACGGCTCCCGCGTATCGCGGGGCCGTCGGGCCTGGTCATTTTTGGCGTCACGGGCGATTTGTCCCGTAAAAAGCTGATGCCCGCCGTGTACGACCTCGCCAACCGCGGGCTGCTGCCGCCGGGCTTCTCGCTCATCGGTTTCGCCCGCCGCGAGTGGCAGGACGAGGACTTCGCGCAGGAGGTGCACGACGCGGTCAAGCAGCACGCGCGCACGCCCTTCCGCGAGGAGGTCTGGCAGCAGCTCATCCAGGGCATGCGCTTCGTCCAGGGCAACTTCGACGACGACGACGCCTTCGAGCAGCTCAAGGCGACCATCGAGGACCTGGACAAGAAGCAGGGCACGGGCGGCAACTTCGCCTTCTACCTCTCCGTGCCCCCGAAGTTCTTCCCGCAGGTCGTCCAGCAGCTCAAGAAGCACGAGCTGGCGGACGCCCCGGAGGGGTCCTGGCGCCGCGCGGTCATCGAGAAGCCCTTCGGGCACGACCTGAAGTCCGCCAAGGAACTGAACGCGATCGTGCACGAGGTGTTCGCCCCGGACCAGGTGTTCCGGATCGACCACTACCTCGGCAAGGAGACCGTCCAGAACATCCTGGCGCTGCGCTTCGCCAACCAGATGTTCGAGCCGATCTGGAACCGGTCGTACGTCGACCACGTGCAGATCACGATGGCCGAGGACATCGGCATCGGCGGCCGCGCCGGGTACTACGACGGCATCGGCGCCGCCCGTGACGTCATCCAGAACCACCTGCTCCAGCTGATGGCGCTGACCGCGATGGAGGAGCCCGCCTCATTCGACGCGGACGCCCTGGTCGCGGAGAAGGCGAAGGTCCTCGGCGCGGTGAAGCTGCCCAAGGACCTCGGCAAGGACACCGTGCGCGGGCAGTACTCCGCGGGCTGGCAGGGCGGCGAGAAGGCCGTCGGCTACCTCCAGGAAGACGGCATCGACCCCAAGTCGAAGACCGACACCTACGCCGCCGTCAAGCTCCAGGTGGACAACCGCCGTTGGGCGGGCGTCCCGTTCTACCTGCGCACCGGCAAGCGTCTCGGCCGCCGCGTCACGGAGATCGCGGTGGTCTTCCAGCGCGCGCCGCACTCCCCCTTCGACCACACGGCGACCGAGGAGCTCGGGCAGAACGCGATCGTCATCCGCGTCCAGCCGGACGAGGGCATCACGGTCCGCTTCGGCTCGAAGGTGCCGGGCACGTCCATGGAGATCCGGGACGTGTCGATGGACTTCGCCTACGGCGAGTCCTTCACCGAGTCCAGCCCCGAGGCGTACGAGCGCCTCATCCTGGACGTGCTGCTCGGCGACGCCAACCTCTTCCCGCGCACGGAGGAGGTCGAGCTGTCCTGGAACATCCTCGACCCGATCGAGGAGTACTGGGACCGGCACGGCAAGCCCGCGCAGTACCCGGCCGGTACCTGGGGCCCGGTCGAGGCGGACGAAATGCTCGCACAAGACGGACGGAGCTGGCGTCGGCCATGAAGATCGACCTGACGGACACCACGGCCAGCAAGATCAACAAGGCGCTCGTGCAGGGCCGCCGAGCGATCGGCACCCCGGCCGTCGGCATGGTGCTCACCCTCGTCATCGTCACCGACGAGGAGAACGCCTACGACGCGCTGAAGGCCGCGAGCGAGGCCTCGCGCGAGCACCCCTCGCGCACGCTGGTCGTCATCAAGCGGGTCTCGCGCTCGCCGCGGGACCGTACGACCTCGCGCCTGGACGCCGAGGTCAGGGTCGGCGCGGACGCGGGCACCGGAGAAACGGTCATTCTGCGCCTCTACGGCGAGGTCCTGAACCACGCCCAGTCGGTGGTCCTGCCGCTGCTGCTCCCCGACGCCCCGGTCGTCGCCTGGTGGCCGGTGAACGCGCCGCTGGACCCGGCCAAGGACCCCCTGGGCGCGCTCGCCCAGCGCCGCGTCACGGACACGTACGCCGCCGAGCAGCCGATCCACGAGCTGACCGCCCGTGCCGACGCCTACCACCCCGGCGACACGGACCTGTCCTGGACCCGCATCACGCCGTGGCGCTCGATGCTGGCCGCGGCCCTGGACCAGGTCTCGTGCGAGGTCACCGCCGCCGCGGTGGACGGCGAGGAGTTCAACCCGAGCGTCGAACTCCTCGCGATGTGGCTGGCGGAGCGGCTCTCCGTGCCGGTCAAGCGCACGGTGTCGCCGGGCCCCGGCCTGACCGGCGTGCGCATGGAGACCAACTGCGGCCCGATCGTGCTCGACCGGGCCGACGGCTCCCTCGCCACGCTGTCCATCCAGGGCCAGCCGGACCGCGCGGTCGCGCTCAAGCGCCGTGAGACGTCCGAGCTGATCGCGGAGGAGCTGCGGCGCCTGGACCCGGACGACACGTACGCGGCCGCGCTGCGCTTCGGCGTGGACCGGCTCGGCGAGGCGGCGGCTGCTGCCGCGGCCGGGGAGTCGGCCGGGGACGGGGCCAAGGCCGAGGGCGGCCCTGGTGCCGGTTCCGGTGCCGGGGCCGCCAAGAAGGCCTCGGCGAAGGCTCCGGCCAAGAAGGCGGCCGCGAAGTGACCGTGGCCCCGCAGCTCGTCGTGCACCGCGACAAGGAGCTGATGGCGCAGGCCGCCGCGGCCCGGCTGATCACGAAGATCGTCGACGCCCAGGCGGCCCGCGGCTCCGCGTCCGTGGTCCTCACGGGCGGCCGCAACGGCAACGGCCTGCTCGCGGCGCTCAGTTCGGCGCCCGCCCGCGACGCCGTGGACTGGTCGCGCCTCGACCTGTGGTGGGGCGACGAGCGGTTCCTGCCGGACGGCGACCCCGAGCGCAACTACACGCAGGCCCGCGAGGCCCTGCTCGACTCGGTGCCGCTCGACCCGGCGCGGGTGCATCCGATGCCCGCGTCGGACGGCCCGTTCGCCAAGGGGGCCGACGGGGACGGCGCGGACGCGGCGGCCGAGGCGTACGCGGCGGAGCTCGCGGCGGCCGCCGGCCCGGAAGACCACGGCCCCGTCCCGACGTTCGACGTCCTGATGCTGGGCGTCGGCCCGGACACGCACGTGGCGTCGCTCTTCCCGGAGTCGCCCGCGGTACGGGAGACGGAGCGCATGGTGGTCGGCGTGCACGGCGCGCCCAAGCCGCCGC
This sequence comes from Streptomyces sp. NPDC127108, assembly GCF_042677545.1. Lineage (NCBI taxonomy): Bacteria > Bacillati > Actinomycetota > Actinomycetes > Kitasatosporales > Streptomycetaceae > Streptomyces > Streptomyces sp. NPDC127108. Next base: position 80,742 of record NZ_JBHXTE010000006.1, read on the forward strand.
CCACCCGCGTCTCGCTGACCCTCCCCGCGATCCGCTCGGCCCGCGAGGTCTGGCTGCTCGCGGCGGGCGAGGACAAGGCGAAGGCCGCGGCGATCGCCCTGTCCGGAGCGGGCGAGGTCCAGGCCCCGGCAGCGGGCGCGTACGGCCGCGCCCGCACACTGTGGCTCCTGGACGCGGCGGCGGCCTCACAGCTGCCGCGGGACCTGTATCCCCCGGCGTCGCCCTGAGGCACGCGCGCACATGAAGGGCTCCCGCACCGTTCGTCGGTGCGGGAGCCCTTCGGCGTACGAGGGCCTTGTTACGAGGTCCTTGTGTCAGGGAAGTCGGCTCGTGTGGGCCGGGTGCCGGCGCAGCCGGATGCCGTGGAAGCGGCGCAGGCGGCTCATCTCCAGGAGGGCGATGCCGGTGACCGCCACGGGTGCGCCCAGGATGAACAGCACGCCCAGGGTGAGGCTCAGGCCGTGCAGGTCGCCGGTGATCAGGTCGGGCAGGGCCATCAGCCAGGACGTGACGGAGGCGAGCAGCGGCGGCAGACAGCGGTGGACGGCCGCGGTGCCGAAGAAGTTGCTGTTGATCCGCACGGCCGCGCGGACGACGAACGCCATCATCCAGAACACGGCGGGCGCGATGGCCAGCACGGGCGCACCGGCGTTCGACCCCATGGACAGCAGCAGCAATGTGCCGAGCACCGCCGCGACGAAGCCGAGCAGCAGCTTGAGCGACCCGAGCAGCTGCGTCCTGAGCACCCGCAGCGGACCGTCGCGCCGCCAGACGAACAGCATCGCGCCGACGGTCAGCGGAGTGACGAGCAGCAGCACCAGACAGGCGATGGCCAGGTTCTCCAGGACCTCCTCGAACGCGAAGTCCTGGGCCACGAAGGTGTACACGCCGACCGCTGCGACCAGGCCCGCGATGACGCGGAAGCGCTTGAGGTCCTCCACCAGCGGGTCGACCGGGTCCGGGATCCAGGTGGGGTCGAAGAGCCGCCGGGCCGCCCTCTTGGGCCATAACGGCGAACGGTAGCGCTCATGTTGGCCGTCCGCGCGCGTGCCGGGCCACTGACTCATACGGTGATCCCCCGATCGCCGGTTCACTGAGCGGCCCTAAATCGTAGGACACACTGCGTGGCCTGTGCACCCGAAACGAGCCCCCGGACCACTGAGGTCCGGGGGCTCGGGGTTTCAGCAGCTCAGGGCCGCGGCGCCGGGAGGGGCTGGCATGAGATCAACGCCCGCGCAGCTCCCGGTACTTGGCGACCAGGGCCGTCGTCGACGCGTCCAGGCCCGGTACGTCCGCGCCCTCCGTCAGGGCGGGCTCGACGCGCTTGGCGAGGACCTTGCCCAGTTCGACGCCCCACTGGTCGAAGGAGTCGATGTTCCAGACGGCTCCCTGCACGAAGACCTTGTGTTCGTACAGGGCGATGAGCTGGCCGAGGACCGACGGGGTCAGCTCGCTCGCGAGGATCGTCGTCGTCGGGTGGTTGCCCTGGAACGTCTTGTGCGGCACCAGTTCCTCGGGCACGCCCTCCGCGCGCACCTCGGCGGGCGTCTTGCCGAAGGCCAGCGCCTGCGTCTGGGCGAAGAAGTTGGCCATCAGCAGGTCGTGCTGGGCGACCAGGCCGGGCCGCAGGTCCTCGACCGGCTTGGCGAAGCCGATGAAGTCGGCGGGGATGAGCTTCGTGCCCTGGTGGATGAGCTGGTAGTAGGCGTGCTGCCCGTTCGTTCCGGGCGTGCCCCACACCACCGGGCCGGTCTGCCAGCCCACCGGATCGCCGTCGCGGTCCACGGACTTGCCGTTGGACTCCATGTCGAGCTGCTGGAGGTACGCCGTGAACTTGGACAGGTAGTGCGAGTACGGCAGGACGGCGTGCGACTGCGCGTCGTGGAAGTTGCCGTACCAGATGCCGAGCAGGCCGAGCAGCAGCGGCGCGTTCTCCTCGGCGGGCGCCGTGCGGAAGTGCTCGTCGACGAGCCGGAACCCGTCGAGCATCTCGCGGAAGCGGTCCGGGCCGATGGCGATCATCAGGGCGAGGCCGATCGCCGAGTCGTACGAGTACCGACCGCCGACCCAGTCCCAGAACTCGAACATGTTGGCCGTGTCGATGCCGAAGTCGGCGACCTTCTCGGTGTTCGTCGACAGCGCCACGAAGTGCTTGGCGACGGCGCTCTCGTCGGCCTGGAGCTGGGTGAGCAGCCAGTTCCGCGCGGAGGTCGCGTTCGTGATCGTCTCGATCGTGGTGAACGTCTTGGAGGCGATGACGAACAGCGTCTCGGCGGCGTCCAGGTCCCGGATCGCCTCGTGCAGGTCGGCGCCGTCCACGTTCGACACGAAGCGGACGGTCAGGTCGCGGTCGGTGAAGGACCGCAGCGCCTCGTACGCCATGGCGGGGCCGAGGTCGGAGCCGCCGATGCCGACGTTGACGACGTTCTTGATGCGCTTGCCGGTGTGGCCGGTCCAGGCGCCGGAGCGGACCTTGTCGGCGAACGCGGACATCTTGTCGAGCACGGTGTGCACGCCCGGCACCACGTTCTCGCCGTCGACCTCGACGACGGCGCCCTCGGGGGCGCGCAGCGCGGTGTGGAGGACCGCGCGGTCCTCGGTGGTGTTGATCTTCTCGCCGCGGAACATGGCGTCGCGAAGGCCGAAGACGTCCGTCGCCACCGCGAGCTCCCGCAGCAGCGTCAGCGTCTCGTCGGTCACCAGGTGCTTGGAGTAGTCGATGTGCAGGTCGCCCACCGTGAGGGTGTACCCGGTGCCGCGCGCCGGATCAGCGTCGAACAGCTCCCGCAGCCGCACCTCCCCCAGCTGCTCCTTGTGCTTGGCCAGCGCCGTCCACTCCGGCGTCTGATTCAGCTTGCGGACTTCTGCGTTCATCTCGGACTTCAGCTCTCTCTCGTACAACCTGAGTACCGTGCGTGCGCCCCGCTGCCCTCCCAACCTAATTGATCAGCGAGCGGTTTGAGTTGTCTGTCCGCTGTCGGCCGACTTAAGCGCGGGCAGCAGCGCGGTGACGGAGAGCACGAACAGGGCGGCCGCGAGCAGCGCCGGGGTGTTCCCGCCCCACAGGGCCGCCGCGGCCCCGCCGAGCAGCGCCCCGAGGGGTGCCCCGGCGATGGCGAGGGTCCGGAACGCGGAGCTGATCCGGCCCAGCATCTCGGCGGGCGCGCGCTCCTGCATCAGCGTCCTGGTGCTCACGTTCCACACCATGCCCATGACGCCGAACAGGGCCATCGCCGCGACCAGCGCCACCGTGCTGCGCACCGTGCCCATCACGACGAGCGCGGCGATCTGGGCCGTACCGGCGACGAGGACGCTGCGGATCCGGCCGAGGCGGCGCGCGAGCCGCCCCGCGAGCACCCCGCCGACCAGGCTCCCGGCGGCGTACGCCGTCATCGCCGCCGCGTACCCGCCGCTGCCCGCGTCGAGCCAGTCGGTGACGAGGACGACGAGGGTGGCGATGAGGGCGCCCATGCCCACGTTGCACAGCGCGGTGGCCGCGCACAGGCCGCGCAGCGCCCGGTCCCGCCACAGGGCGCGCAGCCCGTCGGCGATGTCGGAGCGCAGCGTGGCCCCGGCGGGTCTGGGCGGGTGCTCGGGGGCGGGCACCCGCAGGGACGCCACGAGTGCCGCCGCGAGGAGGTAGGTGGCCGCGTCGGCCGCGTACGGCAGGGAGTCGGATGCGGTGAGCAGCAGGGGCACGGCGGGGGCGGCGAGGAGGCCGCCGGCGAGTTGCTGGCCGGTCAGGAGCCGGGCGTTCGCGCTGGCCAGGGCGGAGCGGTCCACCAGGGCGGGCAGCAGGGCCGTGGCGGCGTTGTCGAACAGTGTCTGGAGGGTCGTGAGCACCAGGGCCAGCGCGACGAGCAGCCCGATCGTGGCGTGCCCGGCGGCGACGGCCCAGGCGAAGGCCGCCACGAGCAGGCCCCGGGCCACGTCCACGGCCCACATGGCGCGCCGCTGGTCGACGCGGTCGGCGACGGCGCCGCCGAGCAGTCCGAAGGCGAGCCAGGGCAGATAGCCGCAGGCGGTGACCGAGGCGATGAGCAGCGGGTCGTCGGTGAGGGAGGCGGCGAGCAGCGGCAGCGCGGCCTTGCGCAGCGCGTCGCCGAAGCTGGAGAGCACGGCGGCGCCCCACAGCCGCCCGAACCCGCCGCGCCAGGCGACGCTTCGCTCGCCCGTCCCCTCCACTTGGACCGCAGCCGTCACAACTCCCCCTGCCCACCCCGTGGTTCACCCGTCGGCACGGTGGTCCCCCGAGGTTTCCCAGGGTTCACCGAGCCACGACCAAACCGTAGACGCCACCACTGACATCGGGGTCGGGCGCGCCGCTGACCAGCGGCTTCCGTGCCGGAAAGCCGACCGGCGGCTTCGGCGCAGGAGGGCAGACAGCTCCGGCCGGGCACCCGAGGGTGTCCGGCCGGTTCTCAAGTCCTAGATCTCGCCCCGCAGTTTGGCGAGCGCTTCAGCGAGGATGGCCTCGCCGTCCGCGTCGCTGCGCCGCTCGCGGACGTACGCGAGGTGTGTTTTGTACGGCTCGGTACGCGGCGGGTCCGGGGGGTTGTCCCGGTCCTGGCCCGCCGGAAAGCCGCAGCGGGGGCAGTCCCAGGTGTCGGGGACCTGCGCGTCGCTGGCGAAGCTCGGCTGCGTCTCGTGCCCGTTGGAGCACCAGAAGGAGATGCGCAGCCGCGGCGCGGACTCGCCGCGCTCGGCCTCGCCCATCGGCCCCGCCCCGACCCGGCTTCCCCGGATCGCGTTGCCACTTGCCACGGTCGTAACTCCCTGCGTGATGGTGCTGCCTGTGTCGAACGGCGGCTGCGCCGCGGGGTCGACTGCCGGCTCCGCTGCGGGTGCCTCAGTCTACGTAAGGCCCAACGCGCGTCCAGTGTTGGGAGTTACACCCCACCCCGACACGCAAGCCCCATGATAAGCCGCGCACGGGGGCGCGTACTGAACATGGGGCTATGAGCGGGACAGCGAACAGGACCGCAGCCGAAAGGGCGGGCGGCACCCATCTGCTGTCAGTTGTTGACCTTCATCAGGATGCCGAGCACGACAATGCTCGCGAACCACAGCAGACCGACCACGACCGTGATGCGGTCGAGGTTGCGCTCGGCGACCGAGGAGCCGCCGACGGAGGACTGCATGCCGCCACCGAACATGTCGGAAAGGCCGCCGCCCTTGCCCTTGTGCATCAGCACCAGCAGCATCAGCAGCAGGCTGAAGACGATCAGGGCGATCGAGAACCCCATAACCACGGCTGGACCAACTTCCTCGGATCTGAATCGACGACGGGGCCCGAAGCTCTTCGGTGAGCGCAATGGCTCAGAGAACAAGCCTCGGACCCCGCAAGGGTACGACGTATCGCCGCTAGCGCATACTCACTGGTCTCGTCACTGGTCGCCGAAGCGAACGATCTTGACGAACTCGTCGGCGTCGAGCGCCGCGCCGCCCACCAGGGCACCGTCGACGTCGGGCTGCGCCATGATGTCGGCGACGTTCTTCGCCTTCACGGAGCCGCCGTACTGGATGCGGACCTTGTCGGCGAGCTCCTGCGAGTACAGCTCGGCGAGGCGGCCGCGGATCGCCCCGCAGACCTCCTGGGCGTCCTCGGGGGTGGCGACCTCGCCGGTGCCGATGGCCCACACCGGCTCGTAGGCGATCACGATGGACTCGGCCTGCTCGGCCGGGACGTCCTTGAGGCCGCCGTCGAGCTGGTTCAGCGTGTACTGGACCTGCTGGCCGGCCTTGCGGATGTCCAGGCCCTCGCCGATGCACAGGATCGGCGTGATGCCGTGCTTGAAGGCGGCCTTGACCTTGGCGTTGCAGAGCTCGTCGGTCTCGTTGTGGTACTGACGGCGCTCGGAGTGGCCCACGGCCACGTACGTGCACTTCAGCTTGGCGAGCATCGGGCCCGAGATCTCGCCGGTGTAGGCGCCGGAGTCGTGCGCCGAGATGTCCTGGGCGCCGTACTTGATCTTGAGCTTGTCGCCGTCGACCAGCGTCTGCACGGAGCGCAGATCGGTGAAGGGCGGCAGGACGGCGACCTCGACGGCCTCGTAGTCCTTGTCGGCCAGCGCGAACGCGAGCTTCTGGGTGTGCGCGATGGCCTCGAGGTGGTTGAGGTTCATCTTCCAGTTGCCCGCCATGATCGGCGTGCGGGTGGTCTGATTCGTCATGAGGGGTGTCAGTTCTCCAGTGCGGCGAGACCGGGGAGCGTCTTGCCCTCGAGGTATTCGAGGGAGGCGCCGCCGCCGGTCGAGATGTGACCGAATGCGTTCTCGTCGAAGCCCAGGATGCGCACGGCCGCGGCGGAGTCGCCGCCACCGACGACCGTGAAGGCCGACGAGTCGAGAAGGGCCTGGGCGACCGCCTTGGTGCCCTCGGCGTAGTCGGGGTGCTCGAAGACGCCCATGGGGCCGTTCCAGAAGACGGTGGCGGCGTCGGCGAGCTTCGAGGCGTAGAGCTTGCGGGTCTCGGGGCCGATGTCGAGCCCCTCCTGGTCGGCCGGGATGGCGTCCGCGGCGACCGTGGTGGGGTTGGCCGGAGCCTTGGTCTTCAGGTCCGGGAAGTCCGTCGAGACCAGGACGTCGACGGGGAGCACGAACTCGACGCCCTTCTCCTCGGCGCGCTTCAGGTAACCGAGCACCGCCGGGATCTGGTCCTCCTGCAGCAGGGAGATGCCGACCTCGTGGCCCTGCGCCTTGAGGAAGGTGTACGCCATGCCGCCGCCGATGAGGATGCGGTCGGCCTTCTCCAGGAGGTGGTCGATCACACCGAGCTTGTCGGAGACCTTGGCGCCGCCGAGGACGACGGCGTAGGGCCGCTTGACGTCGTCGGTGAGCTTCTTCAGGACGCCGACCTCGGTGGCGATGAGGTAGCCCGCGTAGTGCGGCAGCTTGCCCGGCAGGTCGAAGACGGAGGCGTGCTTGCGGTGCACGGCGCCGAAACCGTCGCCTACGTAGACATCGGCCAGGGCCGCGAGCTGGTCGGCGAAGGCGCCGCGCTCGGCGTCGTCCTTGGAGGTCTCGCCCGCGTTGAAGCGCAGGTTCTCGATGACGGCGACCTGGCCGTCGGCGAGGTCGGCGACGGTGGCCTTGGCCGAGTCGCCGACGGTGTCGGTGGCGAACCGGACGTCGGCGCCCAGGAGTTCACCGATCCGCGCGGCGGCAGGGGCCAGCGAGAACGCCGGGTCCGGGGCGCCCTTGGGGCGGCCCAGGTGCGAGGCGACGACCACGCGGGCACCGGCGTCGGCGAGCGCCTTCACGGTGGGCAGGACCGCGCGGATGCGGCCGTCGTCGGTGATGGTCGTGCCGTCGAGCGGCACGTTGAGGTCGGCGCGGACGAAAACCCGCTTGCCTGCGACACCGTCGGCGAGAAGTTCGTCGATCGTCTTCATGTAATGGGACTCCGTGACTGGGACTTCTGGAGAGGGCTCACGCACCACAGGGTCCGAACCGCGCCACGTTGCGCTGTCCGGACCCTGTGCTCACATCGAGATGCCTGGCTCTGAGACGTTGACCGCTTAGAGCTGGCCGCCGACGAAGACCGTGAGGTCGACGAGGCGGTTGGAGTAGCCCCACTCGTTGTCGTACCAGCCGAGGATCTTCACCGACTTGCCCTCCTGGACCATGGTCAGGGAGGAGTCGAAGGTGCAGGAGGCCGGGTCGCTGACGATGTCGGACGACACGATCGGGTCCTCGGTGTAGTAGAGGATGCCCTTGAGGTCGCCGTCGTCGGCGGCCTTCTTGAACGCGGCGTTGACCTCGTCCTTGGTGACCTCGCGCTGCAGCTCGACGACCAGGTCGGTGGCGGAGCCCGTCGGGACCGGCACGCGCATGGCGATGCCGTCGAGCTTGCCCTTGAGCTGCGGCAGGACCAGGGCGGTGGCCTTCGCGGCACCGGTCGTGGTCGGGATGATGTTCTCGGCGGCGGCGCGGGCGCGGCGCAGGTCCGAGTGCGGGAAGTCCAGGATGCGCTGGTCGTTGGTGTACGCGTGGACCGTCGTCATCAGGCCCTTGACGATGCCGAAGTTCTCGTCGAGAACCTTGGCCATCGGCGCCACACAGTTGGTGGTGCAGGAGGCGTTGGAGATGACGTGGTGGTTGGCCGCGTCGTACTTGTCCTGGTTGACGCCCATCACGATGGTGATGTCCTCGTCCTTGGCCGGAGCCGAGATGAGGACCTTCTTCGCGCCACCGGCGATGTGCTTCTCGGCGTCCGCCTTCTTGGTGAAGATGCCGGTGGACTCGATCACGATGTCGACGCCCAGCTGGCCCCACGGGATGTCGGCGGGGTTGCGCTCGGACAGCACCTTGATGGTGTGGCCGTCGACGGTGATGGTGTCCTCGGTGTGCGACACCTCGGCCTTGAGGCGGCCCAGGATGGTGTCGTACTTGAGCAGGTGAGCCGTCGTGGCGGTGTCACCCAGGTCGTTGACAGCCACGATCTCGATGTCCGCACCCTGCTCGAGGAGCGCGCGGAAGTAGTTGCGCCCGATGCGGCCAAAGCCGTTGATGCCTACGCGGATCGTCACGAACCGATCTCCTCGTTGGTACGCCGGTCTGAGACGCCGGCGAGTTGTATGGGATGTCCCCGACCGCCTCCGACCCTACCTCTCCGGCGGCTCCGGGGTGACATCGACAGGGGCCCCGGCGGCCCGGTGGCCCGTACCCCCCAGTAGGGGCACGGGCCACCGGGACCTTGGTCCTGACTACGCAGCGTCAGCGGCGCAGGTGGTCCAGTGCCTTGCCCAGGAGCCGGGCCCGGTCGGCCGCCGAGGGCATGTGTTCGAGGCCGAAGCCGAGCAGCACGCTGTCACGCGCTGTGATCGCGGCGTGGGACTTGTAGAGCTCGCCGGTGCGCGCCCAGTCGCCCGTGATATTGGGGCTTCCGGGCGGGGCCGGGGCGACGGCCCAGGAGCCGAGCGAGGTCTCGAATCCCTCGGTCTCGGTGGCGCTCCCGCGGACGAAGAGCTGGGCGTTGTCGGCGAACAGGCCGCGGCCGCCGCTGCCGGGGTCGGTGACGGCGCTGAGCGAGACCTCCACCTTCTTGCCCGCGTAGGCGCCGAGGTCGAAGGCGACCTGCTTCCAGCCGCCGGAGGAGCCGGTGAAGCTGTTCCAGGAGCCGCTGCTGCCGCTCGCCGTGCAGCCCGTCGCGCCCTGCGTCAGATAGTGCTTCAGGAAGGGGTGGCCGTTGATGAGGAACCCGGCCGCGCACTGGGTGGGCACGGTGGCCGAGGAGCCGCCGTTGGTGTCGGGCAGCGTGGTCCAGTCGTCGGCACCCGTGGTGTGCGCCTCGAGCAGGCCGTGGTCGAAGCCGGGCTCCAGGTTCCAGTTGAGGGCGAGCCGCAGCTCCGGCTTGTCGGCGGCCGTGACGCCGGTCAGGTCGAAGGTGTGGGTGAGCCGCTTGTAGTCCCGGTCGGCGTGGGTCGCCGAGGCCATGCCCTGGCCCGCGAAGGGCGCGTAGGGGTTGCTGAGACCGGGGTAGGAGCCCGCCGCCGCGCTCTTGAACTGCGGGAAGTCCTTGGCGGGCAGGGTGTCGGAGGTGACGGTGAAGCGGCCCGCCTTGTCCAGCGGGTTGCCTTCGGCAGCGCCGAGCGCGCCGTCCGCCCCCGCGAGCGCCCCCGCGCCGCTGAAGCTCTTGGCGTCGGGCGCGGAGAGGCGTTCGTAGGCGCCCAGGTAGTACTGCGCGAAGTCGTCGGTGAGTGCCTCGCCGAGGTCGACGTCGCTGCCGGTCCGCTCGCCGGACTCGATCAGCTTGCCGCCCTCGTTGAGGTAGGCGCGCAGGGCGAGCTGGGTGGGCGCGCCGGGCACGGGGTCGCCGGTGTGGTGGACGACGGCGGAGAAGTGCGAGAGGACGCCGAGGGGGTGCGGGACGCCCTGCTTGGCGACGTCCCACACGGCGGCCGAGCGGCCGTTGGCTTTCAAGGCGTCGACGTACTTCTGGGTCTGGGTGGCCGGGGCGCCTTCCTCGGCGACCACGAGGGTGCTCGCCTTGGGGCGTTCGGCGACGGTGTACGTGAAGTGCTCGCTCTGCGTACGGCCCTTCTTCCCCTTCTTGTCGCGACCGCTGAACCACACCTCGACCTTGTCGCCCGCGCGGGCGCCCTCGACGTCGGCGCGGTACTGGTCGAAGTGCAGGTTGTCCTCGCCGCCGTAGGTCTCGCCGCCCTTCCAGGCCTTGAGCTTCTCGTCCTGCGTACGGCCGCCGTTGATCCGGTAGTTGAGCTCCTTGGCGCGCACGGACTTGCGGGCGGTGACGGCGACTTCCTGGTCCGCTCCGCGCGCGTACGACGTGCCGAAGGCGTCGAGCGTGAAGTCGGGGGCCTCGATGCCGGTGACCGACACCGGCTGGTCGGGGTGGAGCGCGGTCTCGGCGACGGCGAGCGCGAAGGGGACGTTCTTCGCGAACTCCTGCTGGATCAGCTTCTCGTCGTCGGGGAAGGTGAAGATGGACGCGCAGTCCTGGGGCCGCCAGGCGTCATTGGGGTCCACGTTCGACGCGGTCTGGCAGGTGGACATCTCCGGCGTGAACATCGGGATGCCGTTGACGTTGCCCGCGTGCCCGTCGGCCTCGCCGTTGGTGGTGTACAGCTCGGAGGACACCTGCGGGTGGTAGCCGGGGACGGCGGGCTTCTCGGGGGTGCCCGCGAGCGCCTTGTAGAGCACGTCGTCCGGGGTGGGCGTGGCGACCTGCCAGCCCACTCCGTAGAGGATCAGTTCGGCGGCGGAGTGGTAGTTGATGCCGTACGCGAAGCCGATGCGCTTCTGGAAGCTGTCGATCGCCTTGGTCTCGGGCTCGGACATCGGCCCGGTGCCGCGGTAGGTCTCCGAGGACGCCTCGGGCGAGGAACCCTCGTTGTCGTAGCCCCACTTGTAGGCGAAGTTTCTGTTCAGGTCGACGCCGTCGCCCGGGGCTATCTTTCCGTCGCCGTCGATGTCACGGAGGTTCTTGCGCCACTGCCGGTCGCCTCCGGCGGCGTGCGAGAAGTCGTAGCCGTCCGGGTTGGCGGAGAGCACGAACCACAGCTCGGTGGAGTTCACGAGCTTGGTGATCCGCTTGTCCTTGCCGTAGTTGTCGAGGTAGTGGTGCATCAGGCGGCGGGTCATCTCGGGGGTGATCCACTCGCGCGCGTGCTGGTTGGACATGTAGAGCGTGGCGGGCTTGGAGCCGTCCTTGGACTTCTTGGCGTTCTTGGAGAGCTTGAGCGCGAGGATGTCCTTGCCCTGGACCGTCTTGCCGATGGAGACAACCTTGGTGAGGCCGGGGTGGGCCTGCCCGGTCTTGACGATCTCCTCCTGGAGCCCGCCCTTTCCGCTGTACGGCCTGAAGACGCCGTCCCCCGCGGCCTTCACCCTCTTCGCGGCCGCCGCGGACACCCGGTGCTCGCTGAGGTCGATGCCCTTGCGCTCGATCGCCTTGGCCTGGCCCTCGGTCAGGTACAGCTCGACGCGGCCGGTGCCGCGCTCGGGTGCCTGTCCGGCGAGTTCGTGGGCGTCCTGCCCCGCCTCGACCAGGATCGGTATCTGCTTCTTGGTGACGTCGGCCTGGTAGACCTTGACGGCCGCCGGGTCGTCGGCGCCCGGAGCCTTGGCCGGTCCGCTCGCCTGGGCGTGCGGTGCGGCGGCGAGTCCGCCGACGAGCAGTGCGCTCGCGGCGAGGATCGATCTCGCGCTCGCTCTTCGTCTCATGAGCCCCCCTTGCAGTTGTCCGGCACGTTTGTGCGCGAACGCCAGGCTCGTCACGCTTCATGATCATGTCAATACGGCGGGTGAGCGGTTCCCGGGCGGTTCCCCGGCCGGGCCACGGGGCCCTCCGGGCACGGAGAAGCCGCCGGGCCCATGGGGGCACCGGCGGCTTCGGGGGCTGCGGCGGTCTCAGAGGATCGCGGCTCGCGCCACCGTGTCTCAGACGACCATGTTGTCGGCGAGCTCCTCGCTCAGGTTGGACTCCGTGCCGGGGATGCCGAGGTCCTGCGCCCGCTTGTCGGCCATGGCGAGCAGGCGGCGGATGCGGCCCGCGACGGCGTCCTTGGTCAGCGGCGGGTCGGCGAGCGCTCCCAGCTCCTCCAGGGAGGCCTGCTTGTGCTCCATGCGCAGCCGGCCCGCGGCCGCGAGGTGCTCGGGCACCTCCTCGCCGAGGATCTCCAGGGCGCGCTGCACCCGGGCCCCCGCGGCGACGGCGGCACGGGCCGAGCGGCGCAGGTTGGCGTCGTCGAAGTTGGCCAGGCGGTTGGCGGTGGCGCGGACCTCGCGCCGCATCCGCCGCTCCTCCCAGGCGAGCACCGACTCATGGGCGCCGAGCCGGGTCAGCAGGGCCCCGATGGCGTCCCCGTCCCGGACGACGACGCGGTCCACGCCGCGCACCTCCCGGGCCTTCGCGGCGATCTGCAGCCGCCGGGCCGCGCCGACCAGCGCGAGCGCCGCCTCCGGGCCCGGGCAGGTCACCTCCAGGGAGGAGGAGCGGCCGGGCTCGGTCAGCGAGCCGTGCGCGAGGAAGGCGCCGCGCCAGGCCGCCTCGGCGTCGCAGGTGGCCCCCGAGACCACCTGCGGGGGCAGGCCGCGGATGGGGCGGCCGCGGCCGTCCACCAGGCCGGTCTGGCGGGCCAGCTGGTCGCCGCCCGCGACCACCCGAACGACGTAGCGCGAGCCGCGGCGCAGGCCGCCGGGGGCCATCACGATCAGCTCCGAGCTGTGCCCGAAGATCTCCAGGATGTCCCGCTTGAGGCGGCGCGCCGCCATCGCGGTGTCCAGCTCCGCCTCGATCACGATGCGGCCGCTCACCAGGTGCAGACCGCCCGCGAACCGCAGGATCGACGAGACCTCTGCTTTTCTGCAGCAGGTCCGGGTGACGGGGAGCCGGGAGATCTCGTCCTTCACCGCTGCCGTCATCGCCATGGGCCGATCCTTCCATGCATCCGAAAAATACGGTCGTACGCGGCGGCCAGCAGCTCCGGGTCGTGCTTCGGGCTGCCGTCCTCGCGGGCCACCGGCGCCAGCTCCACCGTGGCGCCGAACCGCTTGGCGGCGTCGGTCAGGGATCCACGGTCGGGCACGGCGGCCTCGTCGGCCAGCACCACGTCCAGGGCGAGTTTAGGGGCGTGTCGGGCCAAAACCTCCAAATGACGCTGCGGAGAGAACCCCTCGGTTTCTCCGGGTTGCGGCGCGAGGTTGAGCGACAGGACCCGGCGGGCCTTGGTCTCGGTGAGCGCGTCGAGCAGCTCGGGCACCAGGAGGTGCGGGATCACCGAGGAGAACCAGGACCCGGGGCCGAGAACCACCCAGTCGGCGTCAAGGACGGCGGCGACGGCCTCCGGCACGGCCGGCGGGTCGTGCGGAACGACGTGCACGGACTGCACCTCGCCCGGGGTGAGCGCGACGGTGGCCTGGCCGCGGACGGTGTCCACGTCGTCGGGGCGGTCCGGGTCGTGGCCCTTGACCAGCGCCTGGAGCTCCAGCGGCACCGCGGACATGGGCAGCACCCGCCCGTGCGCGCCGAGCAGCCTGCCGACCAGGTCCAGGGCCTGGACGTGGTCGCCGAGCTGTTCCCACAGGGCGACGATCAGCAGATTGCCCACCGCGTGCTCGTGCAGGTCGCCGCGGGACTGGAAGCGGTGCTGGATGACGCGGGACCAGGTCTGGCCCCAGTCGTCGTCGCCGCACAGCGCGGCGAGCGCCTTGCGCAGGTCGCCGGGCGGCAGCACGCCCAGCTCGGCGCGCAGCCGCCCGCTGGAGCCGCCGTCGTCGGCGACCGTCACCACGGCGGTGAGGTCGCCGGTGATGCGGCGCAGCGCGGCGAGCGACGCGGACAGGCCCATGCCGCCGCCGAGGGCGACGACCTTGGGCTGGGTGCCCCGCTTGCGGCCCAGGCGGTTCAGGCGGAGCACCCGGCGGTTGGGCTTCATTCGCGCCCCATGTCCCGGTGGACGAGGACGGTCTCGATCCCGGCGGCGGTGAGGCGGGCGGCCAGCTTCTCCGAGGTGGCGACCGAGCGGTGCTTGCCGCCCGTACAGCCCACGGCGATGGTCACGTACCGCTTGCCCTCGCGGCGGTAGCCCGCGGCGATCAGCTGGAGCAGTTCGGTGTAGCGGTCGAGGAACTCCTTGGCGCCGGGCTGGTTGAAGACGTACGCCGACACCTCCTCGTTCAGGCCGGTGTACGGGCGCAGCTCGGGGACCCAGTGCGGGTTGGGCAGGAAGCGCATGTCGACGACGAGGTCGGCGTCGACCGGCAGGCCGTACTTGAACCCGAAGGACATGACCGTGGCCCGCAGCTCGGGCTCCTCGTCGCCCGCGAACTGGGCGTCCATCTTGGCGCGCAGCTCGTGCACGTTCAGGCTGGAGGTGTCGATGACCAGGTCGGCGTCGCCGCGCAGCTCGCGCAGGAGCTCGCGCTCGGCCGCGATGCCGTCGACGATGCGGCCGTCGCCCTGCAGCGGGTGCGGGCGGCGCACCGACTCGAAGCGGCGCACCAGGGCGTCGTCGGAGGACTCCAGGAACACGATGCGCCGGGTGACGTGCTTGGACTCCAGGTCCGCGAGGGACTGGCGCAGGTTGTCGAAGAAGCGGCGGCCGCGGACGTCGACGACGACCGCGATGCGCGCGACGTTGCCCTGGGAGCGGGCGCCCAGCTCCACCATGGTGGGGATCAGCGCGGGCGGCAGGTTGTCGACGACGAACCAGCCGAGGTCCTCCAGGCACTTCGCGGCCGTGGAGCGTCCCGCGCCGGACATCCCGGAGATGATCACCAGCTCGGGGATGGCCGCCTCCGCGGCTTCGCCCGGTTCGATGGTCGTGCCCGTACTCACTTGTTCTCCGCCTTCGTCGTGCTCGCTCATGTCTCCATCCCCCGTCGTGTCCGTGCGGCGCCCACGCGTGTGGGCGCCTCGCTGTCGCCCGGGCCCCCGGTCGTGTCGGGCCCGTCGTCGTGCGAGTCTTCCGCCTGTGCGGAATGCCCGCCGCCGTCGGACGAGTCTCCCGCGTGCGCGGGCTGCTCGCCGTGGCCGGAGTCACCCGCCGTCGCGGATTCCTCCTCTTCCATGATCTCTCCAGTCGCGGTGTTCACCGCGGGCGCCGCCGGGGCGGCCTGGGCGAAGGCCGCGAGGACGGCCTCCGCCGTCTTGCGGCCTATGCCCGGGACCTCGCAGATCTGGTCGATGGTCGCGGACCGGAGTTTCTTCACCGAACCGAAGTGCTTGATCAGTGTCTGTTTGCGAGCCTCGCCCAGGCCGGGCACCGCGTCCAACGGGCTCGCCTTGAAGCGCTTGGTCCGCTTCGACCGCTGGTAGCTGATCGCGAACCGGTGAGCCTCGTCACGCACCCGCTGGAGCAGATAGAGCCCCTCGCTGGTGCGCGGCAGGATCACCGGGTCGTCCTCGCCGGGCACCCAGACCTCTTCCAGGCGCTTGGCGAGGCCGCAGACCGCGATGTCGTCGATGCCCAGCTCGTCCAGGGCCCGCTGGGCGGCTGCGACCTGCGGCCGACCGCCGTCGACGACGACGAGCTGCGGCGGGTACGCGAACTTCTTGGGCCGCCCGTCCTCCTCGGTGAGGCTCTCCTGGGCCTCCTCCGGGGACCACTCCCCCGTCTTCTCCTTCTCGGCCAGATAGCGCCGGAAGCGCCGGCTGAGCACTTCGTGCATGGAGCGGACGTCGTCCTGCCCCTCGCCGTGCCAGATCTGCGTGTCTCCGACACGACCCTTGATCTGGAAGCGGCGGTACTCGCTCTTGCGGGCGAGGCCGTCCTCGAAGACGACCATGGAGGCGACCACGTCGTCGCCCTGGAGGTGCGAGATGTCGTAGCACTCGATGCGCAGGGGCGCGCTGTCGAGGTCCAGGGCGGCCGCGATCTCCTCCAGGGCCCGGGAGCGGGTCGTGAGGTCGGAGGCGCGCTTGGTCTTGTGCAGCACGAGGGACTGCTGGGCGTTGCGCGCGACGGTCTCCATGAGGTCCCTCTTGTCGCCGCGCTGCGGGACGCGCAGCGACACGTTCGACCCGCGGCGCTGGGTGAGCCACTCCTGGACCGGCTCCACGGGGTCGGGCACGGCGGGGACGAGCACCTCCTTGGGGACGGCGTCGCCCGTCTCCTCTCCGTAGAGCTGCTGGAGCGCGTGTTCCACGAGGTCGGCCGTGGTGACCGCCTCGACCTTGTCGGTGACCCAGCCGCGCTGGCCGCGCACGCGTCCGCCGCGCACGTGGAAGATCTGGACGGCGGCCTCCAGCTCGTCCTCGGCGACGGCGATCAGGTCGGCGTCGGTGGCGTCGGCGAGGACGACGGCGCTCTTCTCCATCGCCTTCTTGAGGGCGTCTATGTCGTCGCGCAGCCGGGCCGCGCGCTCGTACTCCATGTCCTCGGCGGCGTCCGTCATCTGCCGCTCCAGGCGCCGGATGTACGTCCCCGTGCGGCCGGTCATGAACTCGCAGAAGTCCTCGGCCAGTTCGCGGTGCTCCTCGACGGAGACCCGGTCCACGCAGGGCGCCGAGCACTTGCCGATGTAGCCGAGCAGGCAGGGGCGGCCGGTGCGGGCGGCGTTCTTGAAGACTCCGGCGGAGCAGGTGCGGACGGGGAACACGCGCAGGAGCAGGTCCACGGTGTCGCGGATCGCCCACGCGTGGCCGTAGGGACCGAAGTAGCGCACGCCCTTCTTCTTCTGACCGCGCATCACCTGCACGCGCGGGAACTGCTCGTTCATCGTCACCGCGAGGTACGGGTAGCTCTTGTCGTCGCGGTACTTGACGTTGAACCGCGGGTCGTACTCCTTGATCCAGGTGTACTCCAGCTGGAGTGCCGCGGTCTCCGTGGCGACGACCGTCCACTCGACGGACGCCGCCGTCGTCACCATCGTGGCCGTGCGCGGGTGCAGGTTCGCCAGGTCCTGGAAGTAGCTCGCCAGGCGCTGGCGCAGGCTCTTGGCCTTCCCGACGTAGATCACCCGGCGGTGCTCGTCGCGGAATTTGTAGACCCCCGGCGAGTCGGGGATCTGTCCCGGCTTGGGGCGGTAGCTGGAAGGGTCGGCCATGTCGGACAGCCTACTGGCGAGCAGTGACAGTCAGTCGCGGTGACCAGGCGGTGCCGATGCCGGTGGCCCGTCCGCTTCTCCCCCGCCTCGGCGCGTCCCGGGCGACCGCCCGCGAGTGCACCCGCCCGCCCTGTGAGGGGCGGGCGGGTGGGGAACGTCCCGGACGACCTCAGCCGAGGCGCCGCGAGCGCCGCCGCACGAGAGCCGCCCCGGACAGGCCGAGCGCGACCAGCGCCCCGGCTCCGGCCACGGTGGAGGCGACGGTCACCGCCCCATCGGAGGAGGACGAGGAGGACGAGGCGGACTCAGCGGTCCGGGCCGCCTCGGCCGGCTCGGCCGCCGGTTCCTCGGCGTAGCCGCCCGCCTTGCCGGACTTGGCGTACGCCGACCCCGGCAGCTTGTCCCCGTACGCCTTCTGGACCCGCTTGCGGTAGGCGTCGGTCGAGGTCCCCTCCGCGCCGACCGCGCGTATCGCGTCCTTGTCGAGGGGCAGCACGCGCGCCCCCTTGGTGACGTACCAGCCGTTGATCTGCGGCTCGTGGAAGACGGTGCCTCCGGGGAGCTTGTCGGCACCCACGCGCGCGTAGTGCGTCTCGTCGTCCCCGGTGGCGATGTTCACGATCTTCCAGGAGCCCTCCTGCCGGACGGACCAGAGCGATGCCTCCTGGCCGTCGGAGGAGACCGCCTTGCTGGCCAGGAACTCCATGCGGGCGACAGGCGCGTCCTTCTTGCCCGCGACGAAGTCGGGCGACAAGTAGTAGACGGGCACGGCCTTGTCTCCCGCCACGCGCGGCTCGGCCGCGGCCTTCGTGACGGCTCCCTCGCGGGCGAAGAAGCGGGAGAGCGTGTCGAGGGTCTTCGGGGCCTCGGCCGCGTCGTGGGCGGCGCCGCGGGCGGCGTCCGAGGGCGCCGAGGGGGCTGGCGGCGCGGGCCGCGCGGCCGGACCGGAGTCGGCCGTGGCGTGCGGGGCCGCGAGGCCGAGGAGCAGCGCGGCGGCCGAGCCGGCGAGCACGGCTTGCAGCGCGCGACCGGAGGAAAGGGGACTGGTCATCGCTCTCACGCCCCTATCCGGTACAGCGAGTGGGTCCAGGAGAAGGTGTTGTTGTTGACGTACCAGTCGTGCGAGGCCCAGTTGTAGCGGTCGCTGGAGGGCCATGGGTCGCCCCAGTACACCCAGCTGTTGGCGGTGTCGTAGCCGTAGATGACGTGCATGTGGCCGCCGCCGTTGGACCACTGGATGCGGGTCTCGACGGGCCGGTTCGCGTTGATCTCCGACTGCACGGTGGGGTAGCGCAGCCAGCCGGTGACGTACGAACCGGAGTTGATGCCCGCCCAGCGGAGGCCGGTCTGCACATTGCCGAGGGTGGCCTGGTTGTTGGGGCACTCGGTGTTCTGGTTGCGGCCGAAGGCGGCGTTGCAGAACTGGTTCTGGCTGTAGTTCTTGCCGAGGTACGTGGCGATGGTGTTGCCCGCCGCGGCCCAGCACCAGTTGGTCTTCTGCTGCGCCTGCATGGTGATGTTCAGGCGCTTGGCGGCGAGGACCGACGGGTCGGCCGCTCCCGAGGCGGCCGGAGCGACGGTCGACGACGTGTCGTGGGGTGCCGCGGCGGCGGTGGCCGCCGGTACGGCAAGGAAGGCCGCCGCGGCGACGGCCAGTGCGGACAGCCGTCTGCGACGGCTCAACCCGCGGGTGGAGTGGTGCATCGCGTTCCTCCCGAGCGGAGTGGGGGTGGGATGTGGAGGAGCGCGTCCGGACGCTGCGATTGAGCATCAGGTGTTGTCCAGTGCAGGTCAACACGCTTCAATGCGGCATGGTTTGAAGCGTGAACAACGGCGTACATCTGTGAACGCCGGTCGCACGCTCACCTGGCCACCCGCTTCGACCGGGGCTCATACCCGCACGGCCGGAGTGAACGTTCACAGAAAGGACCTGCGGTGCGGAACGTCACCCCCCACGCAACGCCCCACACGACGCCCCTCGCGGACGACACCCCGGCAGACCTCGCCACCGCCCTGCGCACCGGCCCGTTCCACGTGGCCCTGCGCGCCGCCATCGCCGCCCGGCGCCTGCCCCTGCAACGGGTGCGCCACCATCTCGCACGCGCGGGCGTCCACGTCGGCGTGACCAGTCTGAGCTACTGGCAGCAGGGCGCGCGCCGCCCCCAGCGCGCCGAGTCGCTACGGGCCGTACGCGCCCTGGAGGAGATCCTGCGGCTGCCGGACGAATCACTCATCCGGCTCCTCGCCCAGGCCGAGGAGCGTATCAACACCGAGCGCCCCGCGGCCCGTTCGTACCGTTCCCTGGTGGAGGCCTCCGACGTCCTGCAGTCGCTCCTCGCGGACCTGGAGTCCCCGCTCGACGGCGGCCTGCACACCGTCGGACACCATGAGCGCATACGCATAGGCGCACACCGTGAACTGCTGGGACGCGATTCCCAGCACGTCGTGCGCGCCCACACGGACGGGATCGACCGCTATCTGGCCATCCACCACGGGGACCCCGGCTGCGCCCCGGAGCGGATGGAGGTGCGGGCCCTGGAGAACTGCCGCACCGGGCGGGTGCGCTGGCACCACGACACGGGTGTCCTGGTCGCGGAGCTGCTGTTCGACGCCCGGCTGCGCGCGGGCGAGACCCATCTGTTCTGTTACGGCTTCGAGGACGGCACGGCCGGGACGAGCGCCGAGTACGTACGCGGCTTCAGCTTCACCGGTGGCCAGTACGCCCTCCAGGTCCGCTTCGCCGAGGACGCCCTGCCCGTACGCTGCCACCGCTTCACGCAGCGGTCGGCGGCCGCGCCGCGCCTCGGCCTGCGGGAGCTGACGCTCAGCGGCAGCCATCGGTCGGTGCACCTCGTGGAGCCGCAGGTGCGGGCCGGGATCATCGGGATCGGCTGGGACTGGGAGTGACCCCTCAGGCCCCCGGGCCCGCCACGATCTTGCCGCCCGCGACCTTCACCGGCAGCTCCTCCAGGGGCGACACGGCGGGCTCGCGCAGCACCTTGC
Organism: Streptomyces sp. NPDC127108; assembly: GCF_042677545.1. Taxonomy (NCBI): domain Bacteria; kingdom Bacillati; phylum Actinomycetota; class Actinomycetes; order Kitasatosporales; family Streptomycetaceae; genus Streptomyces; species Streptomyces sp. NPDC127108. The sequence continues at coordinate 100,757 of NZ_JBHXTE010000006.1, forward strand.
CGTTCCTCGCGTCGAACTGGCTGCCGTGGCACTGGCAGGTCAGCTTGGCGCCCTGAAGCTTCTCGATGGGGCACCGCGCGTGCGTGCAGATGCTGCTGAAGGCCTTGTACTCGTCGTCGGCGATCCGGCTGACCACCACGTTCTCGTCCTGGTAGAGCTTCGATCCGCCCACCGGCACCTCGTCGGCCGCGCCCAGGTCCACCGGCTCGGTCGGCGCGGAACGGCTGCCGTTGCCACCGGAGGAGCAGGCGGTGAGCCCGAGCCCGACGGCCGGGGCGAGGGCGGCCGCGCGCAGCACGGTGCGACGGGCGGGGGACGTGCCGGGCATGAAGTCTCCACAGGTCAGGCTGGTTCGGCGACGAATCGACCTTACCGGTGGGGGGTCGTGTGACCGGGTGGGGCTCCGGGGTGCCCGAGTGCCGCCCGCATCGGTCGCTTCCGCCGGGTCTGGCTTTAGCCTGTCCGCAGGCGGAGGCCGGGGCTCCAGGACGCCGGAACGCCCGACCGCCGGAGCCGTACGCCGGGAAGGAACCCTCAGTGATAGTCGTCGCAGGAGAGGCCCTCATCGACCTCGTGCCGCAGGACGCGCCGCGGGACGCGCGGGACCCCGCGCTGCCCGACCTGGCGCCGCGCCTCGGCGGCGGGCCGTACAACACGGCCGTCGCGCTCGGCCGCCTCGGCTCCCCCACCGCCTTCTGCTCCCGGGTCTCGCTCGACGCGTTCGGCGAGGCGCTGCTCGCGCGCCTGCGGGCGGCGGACGTCGACGTCTCCTACGTCCAGCGCGGCCCCGAGCCGACGACCCTGGCCCTCACCTCGATCGCCACCGACGGCTCGGCCGCGTACTCCTTCTACGTGGACGGCACCGCCGACCGGCTCTTCGCCGTGCCGCGCCGGGTCCCGGACGGCGTGCGGGCGATGTCCTTCGGGACCTGCTCGCTCGTCCTGGAGCCGGGCGCGAGCGCGTACGAGGAGCTGATGCGGCGCGAGGCGGCCCGCGGCGTCTTCACGGCGCTCGACCCCAACATCCGCCCCGGCCTCATCGCCGACGCGGACGCCTACCGCGCCCGGTTCAAGAGCTGGCTGCCGGCGGTGGCACTCCTGAAGCTGTCCGAGGAGGACGCCCGCTGGCTGGGCGGCACGCCCGAGGAGTGGCTGGCGTCGGGCCCGGCGGCCGTGGTCGTGACGCGGGGCGGCGACGGCCTGTCCGTCTTCACGCGCGCCGACGGGGAGATCTCGGTGCCGGGTGTCGCGGTCGACGTCGTGGACACGATCGGCGCGGGCGACACGGTGAACGCGGCGCTGCTGCACTCCCTGGCCGCGCGGGACGCCCTGTCCGCGCGGGCGGCGGCGGGGCTCGGCGGCGGCGCCTGGGCCGAGGTGCTGCGGTTCGCGGCGCGGGCGGCGGCGGTCACCTGCTCGCGGGCGGGGGCGGAGCCGCCGTACGCGCGGGAGTTGGACGAGGGCCTCAGCCGCTGACCGCGCGCAGGCCGCCCGGCTGGCGGCCGTTGAGCTGGTCGAGCGCCGCCGAGGTGGCGTCGTCGGCCGGGAGGTGGACGAGGAGGCGCTGGCCGTCGACGTCGGGCAGCGCCAGCGTCTCGTACGAAAGCCGCAGCGGACCCACCTGCGGGTGTGCCAGGCGCTCCACGCCGCTGCGGCGCGGCAGGCCGGGCACGGCCTCGATGCGATCGGCGAACGGCGCCCCCGCGAGCACCGTCAACTCGTCGACGAACTGCACCACATGGGGGTCGATCATCGGCGATTCGTTCCTGAGGTGCGCGATCTGCTCGTCGGCGACGCGGTCCCACTCGGGGAAGACGGTGCGGGCCCGCTCGTCGGTGAAGACGAACCGCAGCAGGTTGGGCCGGTCGCCGTCGAGCAGGCCGAGGGGGCGGGCGAGCCGTTCGTAGCCCGTCGTGTACGTGAGGACGTCGCTGAGCCGGTTGAGCAGCACGGCCGGGGTGGGTTCGAGGCGGTCGACCAGGGCGCGCACGGTGGGCCGCACGGACAGGGCCGGGGGCGGGGCCGCGGAGCAGCAGGGGTTGTCGGCGCCGTTGCTCGCCTTCTCCAGGCGGCGCAGGTGGATGCGCTCCTCCACGGTCAGCCGGAGGGTGTCGGCGAGTGAACCGAGCACGGACGGCGACGGGTTGCGGTCGCGGCCCTGTTCCAGGCGGGTCAGGTACTCGACGCTGATGCCGGCGAGGGTGGCGACTTCGGAGCGGCGCAGTCCGGGGGTGCGGCGGCGCGGGCCGCTGGGCAGGCCCACTTCGGTGGGGGTGACGGCCTCGCGGCGGGCACGCAGGAAGGCTCCCAGCTCGTTCTCGCTCACCGTTCGAACGTACCAGGGTGGTTCCTGGGGCCGCCGCCCCTGATGGTGGCCCTGCCACTACCAGTCTCCGCCCGGCCTTCCTCGGGTTCGGCGGCCGCCGCAGAGTGGACGGCATGACCACCGAGACCAACACCACTGACGCTGCCGCCACCACCGCCCTGCCGCTGCCGGCGGGCCGCTGGGCGCTCGACCCGCTGCACTCCGCCGTGAACTTCACCATCCGCCACCTGGGCATCTCCAAGGTGCGGGGCCGTTTCACCGAGTTCGACGCGGAGCTGGTGGTGGGCGAGACCCTCGACGACACGGTGGTGAACGCCACCATCGCCCTCGCGTCGATCGACACCGGCAACCCGGACCGGGACGCGCACGTCCGCGCCTCCGACCTGCTCGACGTGGAGAAGCGCCCGACGATGGCGTTCCGCTCGGCCCGGATCTCCGGTTCCGGCGAGGACTGGACGATGGCGGGCGAGCTGACCATCGGCGATGTCACCCGCCCGGTGACGCTGGCCGTGGAGTTCGGCGGTCTCGGCGATTTCGGCGACACCCGCCACGCCGGTTTCGAGGCGACGGGCGAGATCCGCCGCAGCGAGTACGGCCTGACGTTCGCCCCCGGCATGCTCGGCGAGGCTGTGAAGATCCAGCTGGACATGCAGTTCCTGGAGCCGGGCAAGGGCGAGGCGTAGGGCCCCCGGGCCCGGGAGGTTCAGCTCGTCCCGAAGGCGCCGTGCCGTCCCGCTCCGGCGGCGAACCGCGCGGCGCCCTCTGCCGCTTCCCCGAGGGCGTGCAGACCGTGGGCCAACTCGCCCGCGAGCGCCTGCTGTTCGGGGAGGCCGTGCTGTTCGCGGGCGGAGAGCCGGTCGTGCCGCAGGCAGGTCTGGGGGAACGCGGCGATCTCGGCGGCGAGTCGCTCGGCCGCCGCGCGGGCGGTGCCGTGCGCCACGACGCGGTTGACCAGGCCCATGCCCAGCGCCTCCGCCGCGTCGACGGGGCGGCCGGTGAGGATGAGGTCCAGGGCGCGTCCCTCGCCGATGATCCGGGGCAGCCGCACCGTCCCGCCGTCGATGAGCGGCACGCCCCAGCGGCGGCAGAACACCCCGAGCACGGCGTCGTCCTCGGCGACCCTGAGGTCGCACCAGAGCGCGAGTTCGAGTCCGCCCGCGACGGCGTGCCCGGAGATCGCGGCGACGACGGGCTTGGACAGGCTGAGGCGTGTGGGCCCCATCGGCCCGTCGTTCTCCCCGTCGACCTCGGCGACCTCGTTCCCTTCCGGGGTTCCCAACGCCTTCAGGTCGGCGCCCGCGCAGAAGGTGCCTCCTTCGCCCCACAGCACGGCGACGGATGCCTCCGGGTCGGCCTCGAAGTCCCGAAAGGCATCGGCGAGGGCCCGCGCGGTGGGCCTGTCCACGGCGTTGCGCACCTCGGGCCGCGACAGGACGACGGTGGTGACGGCTCCCTTCCGTTCGCTCCGCACGGACGGGGCGGCTGCGGCTGACATCTCGTACGCCTCCTTGGTCGCTGTGGTGCGTCGGACGGTGGTGCGTGACCGGTGGTGCGTTGTTCGGTGGACGGCGGGCGGTGGACGGCGGGCGGTGGGTGCGTCGGACGGTACGCGAGTTGAGCCGTGTACGCGTTGGGCGGTGGGAAAGACGCAGCGCGCCGCCCCTGTGCGGGGCGGCGCGCTGTCGTGACGTGGTCGGCGGCCGGGTGGGCGCTCGGCCTCAGGCCTTGCGCGTCCGCGTCGTCGTCTTCTTCGCGGGCGCCTTCTTGGCCGTCGCCTTCTTGGTGGCCGTCTTCTTCACGGCCGACTTCGTGGGCTCCGACTTGGTGACCGCCGACTTCGTGACGGCGGTCTTCGTGGGGGCCGCCTTCGAGGCCACCGTCTTCTTGGCGGTGGTCTTCTTGGTGCTCCGGCGAGCCGCGGGCACCGCCGCGTCGCTGATGCGGTCGGCGGCGATGATGTCGCGCAGGAACTTGCCGGTGTGGCTGACCGGGACCCCGGCGACCTGCTCGGGGGTGCCCTCGGCGATGACGAGGCCGCCGCCGCTGCCGCCCTCCGGGCCCATGTCGACGACCCAGTCCGCGGTCTTGATCACGTCGAGGTTGTGCTCGATGACGATGACCGTGTTGCCCTTGTCGACCAGGCCGGACAGGACCGTGATCAGCTTGCTGATGTCTTCGAAGTGCAGACCGGTGGTCGGCTCGTCGAGGACGTAGACCGTGCGGCCCGTGGAGCGCTTCTGGAGCTCGCTGGCCAGCTTCACGCGCTGGGCCTCGCCGCCGGAGAGCGTGGGCGCGGACTGGCCGAGGCGGACATAGCCGAGGCCCACGTCGTGGAGGGTCCTCAGGTGCCGGGCGATGCCGGGCACCGCCTCGAAGAAGTCGAGCGCCTCCTCGATGGGCATGTCGAGGACCTCGGCGATGGACTTGCCCTTGTAGTGCACGTCCAGGGTCTCGCGGTTGTACCGCGCGCCGTGGCAGACCTCGCAGGGGACGTACACATCCGGGAGGAAGTTCATCTCGATCTTGATGGTGCCGTCGCCGGAGCAGTTCTCGCAGCGGCCGCCCTTGACGTTGAAGGAGAAGCGTCCGGGGAGATAGCCCCTGACCTTCGCCTCCGTGGTCTCCGCGAAGAGCTTGCGGACGTGGTCGAAGACTCCGGTGTACGTCGCCGGGTTCGACCGCGGGGTGCGGCCGATGGGCGACTGGTCGACGTGCACGACCTTGTCGACGAGGTCGTCGCCCTCCACGCGCGTGTGCCGTCCGGGCACGGACCTGGCGCCGTTCAGCTCGCGGGCCAGGTGGGTGTAGAGGATGTCGTTGACCAGCGTGGACTTGCCGGATCCGGAGACGCCGGTGACGGCCGTGAGGACGCCCAGCGGGAAGGAGACGTCGATGTCCTGGAGGTTGTTCTCCCGGGCGCCGTGCACCGTGAGGCGGCGGGTGGGGTCGGCGGGGCGGCGGACGTCGGGGACGGGGATGACCTTCTTGCCCGACAGGTACTGACCGGTGACCGACTTGTCGTTGCCGAGCAGTTCCTTCAGGGAGCCGCTGTGCACGACCTTGCCGCCGTGCTCGCCCGCGCCGGGGCCGATGTCGACGACCCAGTCGGCGACCTTGATGGTGTCCTCGTCGTGCTCGACGACGATCAGGGTGTTGCCCATGTCGCGCAGCCGGACGAGCGTCTCGATGAGGCGGTGGTTGTCGCGCTGGTGCAGGCCGATGGACGGCTCGTCCAGGACGTAGAGCACGCCGACCAGGCCGGAGCCGATCTGGGTGGCCAGGCGGATGCGCTGGGCCTCGCCGCCGGAGAGGGTGCCCGCGGCGCGGTTGAGCGAGAGGTAGTCCAGGCCCACGTCGACCAGGAAGCGCAGTCGTTCGTTGACCTCCTTCAGGACCCGCTCGGCGATCTTCTTGTCGCGGGCGTCGAGCCTCAGCTCGGCGAGGAAGTCCGCGCAGTCGCTGATCGACATCGCGGAGACCTCGGCGATGGACCTGCCCATGACCGTGACGGCGAGGACGATCGGCTTGAGGCGGGTGCCCTCACAGGTGGGGCAGGGCACCTCGCGCATGTAGCCCTCGAAGCGCTCGCGGCTGGCGTCGCTCTCGGCCTCGCTGTGCCGCCGCTTGACGAAGGGGACGGCGCCTTCGAAGGCGGTGGTGTAGACCCGCTCCCTGCCGTACCTGTTGCGGTAGCGCACTTCGATCTGGGTCTTGTGGCCGTGCAGCAGGGCCTTCTTGGCGCGCTGGGGCAGGCCCGCCCAGGGCATGTCCGTGGCGAAGCCGAGCGCGTCGGCGAGGGCACCGACCAGCCGGCCGAAGTAGTCCTTGGTGTGGCCGTGGGACCAGGGGTGGATGGCGCCCTCGTCGAGGGACTTGTCCTCGTCCGGGACGATCAGCTCGGGGTCGACCTCCATGCGCGTGCCGATGCCGGTGCAGTCGGGGCAGGCGCCGAAGGGCGAGTTGAAGGAGAAGGAGCGGGGCTCGAGCTCCTCGAAGGACAGGTCGTCGTACGGGCAGTAGAGGTGCTCCGAGTACATCCGCTCGCGCTCGGGGTCGTCCTCGGGGAGGTCGACGAAGTCCAGGACGACCATGCCGCCGGAGAGGCCGAGCGCGGTCTCCACGGAGTCCGTGAGGCGGCGCTTGGCGCTGTCCTTGACGGTGAGGCGGTCGACGACCACCTCGATGGTGTGCTTCTCCTGCTTCTTCAGCGTGGGCGGCTCGGAGAGCTGGATGGTCGCGCCGTCCACCCGGGCGCGGCTGTATCCCTTGGTCTGGAGGTCGGCGAAGAGGTCGACGAACTCGCCCTTGCGCTCGCGCACCAGCGGCGACAGGACCTGGAAGCGGCTGCCCTCGGGCAGTTCGAGGACCTTGTCGACGATGGCCTGCGGGGACTGGCGGGAGATCGGGCGGCGGCACTCGGGGCAGTGCGGCTTGCCGATGCGCGCGAACAGCAGGCGCAGGTAGTCGTAGACCTCGGTGATGGTGCCGACCGTGGAGCGCGGGTTGCGCGAGGTCGACTTCTGGTCGATGGAGACCGCGGGGGACAGTCCCTCGATGAAGTCGACGTCCGGCTTGTCCATCTGGCCGAGGAACTGGCGGGCGTACGACGAAAGCGACTCGACGTAGCGCCGCTGGCCCTCGGCGAAGATCGTGTCGAACGCGAGCGAGGACTTGCCGGACCCGGACAGACCGGTGAAGACGATGAGGGAGTCACGCGGGAGGTCGAGCGAGACGTTCTTGAGATTGTGCTCGCGCGCGCCACGGACGATAAGACGGTCGGCCACGCCGGTCCGCACCTTTCTTGAGAGAAGTGACAGGGGCGGGGCCCCCGTCGTTTCACAGACTAGGGCGACCCACTGACAACGCCGGGCCGGATTCTCTGGTTCGCGACCCGGAGGTCGACGCAACCCGGACTACCAAGAATGCCCGATGCCGCAACCGACCTTATAGCACGGACATTCGATTTGCGGGGCTGGTCCACCGCCTTCACCCGAACGTGTGGCGGAGCTATCGTCGGGCCCATGATTGATCATGTGCGCGACCTGGCGTCTGTACGTGACGCGACCGAACGGCTGCTCGCCGCAGCCGCCGCATTGGACAACGTTTCGACGGCCGAGCCGTCACGGCTTCCCGGCTGGACGCGCGGACACGTCCTCGCGCACGTCGCACGGAACGCCGACGCTCTGGTGAATGTTCTGGCCGGGCGGCCCATGTACGTCAGCGGGGAGGCGCGGGACGCCGACATCGAGCGGGACGCTCCGCGACCGCTGGAGGTGCAGCTCGCCGACCTGAGGGAGTCCGCGGCCCGCCTGGAGGCCCAGGCCGCGCTGCCCGCCGACTGGTCGCGCACGATCACGATGCGCAACGGCGTCACGGACTCGGCGTCCCGGGTGCCGTTCCGGCGCTGGGTCGAGCTGGAGCTGCACCACGTCGACCTCGGGATCGGCTACGAGCTGGAGGACGTGCCTGCCGACTTCCTGGAGCGCGAGATCGGCTTCCTCACCGACCGCTTCTCCGGCAACCCCGAGGTACCGCCGACGAGCGTCACCGACGGCACGCGCGCGTGGTCGACGGGCCGTGCGGCGGACAAGCCCGAGGTCACCGTGAGCGGCCCGGCTCCGGCACTGGTCGGCTGGCTCGCAGGCCGCCGCGACCAGCGCACACTCACCGCCGAGCTGACCGTCGACGGCGGCTCCCTGCCCGCCCTCCCCCCGCTATAGGCTGAGCCGCATGACGTACAGCGGAGTGGTGAAGGTCGGCGGGCCCGCGGACGTGCACGAGCTGCAGGACCTGATGATCTCGAAGGTCGCGGTCGGCCCGATGGACAACAACGCCTATCTGCTGCGCTGCCGGGCCACCGACGAGCAGCTTCTGATCGACGCGGCCAACGAGCCGCAGACGGTGCTGCGGCTCATCGGTGACGACGGCATCTCGGCCGTCGTCACCACCCATCAGCACGGCGACCACTGGCAGGCGCTCGAGGAGGTCGTCGCGGCGACGGGCGCGCGCACGTACGCGGGCCGCGAGGACGCCGAGGGCATCCCGACGCCGACCGACGTCCTCGTGGACGACGGCGACACCATCACGTTCGGCCGGATCTCGCTCACCGCCCGGCACCTCGTGGGCCACACCCCGGGCTCGATCGCGCTCGTCTACGACGACCCGCACGGCCACCCGCACGTCTTCACCGGCGACTGCCTCTTCCCCGGGGGCGTCGGCAACACCTGGAAGGACCCGGAGCGGTTCGCGAGCCTCGTCGAGGACGTCGAGACGAAGATCTTCGGCACGCTTCCCGACGAGACGTGGGTGTACCCGGGCCACGGCAAGGACACCACGCTGGGCGCCGAGCGTCCGCATCTCGCGGAGTGGCGCGCACGCGGCTGGTGACCCCCGCTGGGGCGGGCCTAGCCCCGCCCCAGCAGCGCCGCCACCCGCTCCACCCCGAACACGTACCCCTGCACACCGCAGCCCGCGATGACGCCGTCGGCACGCTGCGAGACGTACGAGTGGTGCCGGAACGACTCCCGCTGGTGGATGTTGGAGATGTGCACCTCCACCACCGGCATGCCGTCGCACGTGTTGAGCGCGTCCAGGATGGCGATCGACGTGTGCGAGTACGCGGCGGGGTTGATGACGATGCCCGCGTGGTGCTCGCGTGCCTCGTGGATCCAGTCGACCAGCTCGCCCTCGTGGTTGGACTGCCGCAGGTCGACCGTCCCGCCGTGCGCCGCGGCCGCCTCGGCGCACATCGCCTCCACGTCGGCGAGCGTGTCGGTGCCGTAGATCTCCGGCTGGCGCTTGCCCAGGAGGTTCAGATTGGGCCCGTTCAGGATCAGGACCGGGGCGGTGGCGAGGGTGTGGGGCACAGGGACCTCCGTGCGTCGGACTGCTGGTCAGTGCCGGTTTATCACGGTGCGGACGCGGTGAGTCGGGACGTACGCTGCCGGGCATGACACCGCCCGGCCGCCCGCACCCGCCGCTCTATCCGCCAAAGCCCGTCCCGGGCGACCGCATTGCCGTCGTGTCGCCCGCCGCCGGGCTGCCGGAGCTCTTCCCGCTGCCCTACGAGCTGGGCCTGCGGCGGCTGCGGACGGACTTCCTCCTGGAGCCGGTGGAGTATCCGACGACGCGCAGGATGGGCGCCTCGGCGCGGGAGCGTGCCGACGACCTGCACGCCGCGTTCGCCGATCCGCAGATCAAGGCCGTCATGGCGAGCATCGGCGGCGACGACCAGATCACCGTGCTGCCGTTCCTGGACCGGGAGTTGATCCGGGCGCACCCCAAGCCGTTCTTCGGGTTCAGCGACAACACCAACCTGCACGCGTTCCTGTGGCGGACCGGCATCGTCAGCTTCCACGGGGCGTCGGTGATGTGCGAGCTGGGGCGGCCGGGGGCCATGGCCGCCCAGACGGCCGACTCGCTGCGCGCCGCCCTGTTCACCCCTGGCGGCTACGAGCTGCGTCCCGCCGAGCGCTTCCGTGACATCGACGTCCCCTGGGACGACCCGGCGGCCCTCGCCGCCGAGCCGCCGACGGAGCCGGGCGAGGGCTGGAGCTGGCATCTGCCGGAGGGGGCCGAGCGGGTCGTGGAGGGGCGTTCCTGGGGCGGCTGCCTGGAGGTCCTGGCCGGGCTCCTGATGGCCGACCGCGAGGTCGCCGACCCGGCCGCGTACGACGGGCACGTCCTGTTCCTGGAGACGACGGAACAACTCCCCTCCCCCACCGAGGTGTTCCGGATCCTGCGCGCCATGGGCGAGCGCGGACTCCTCGCGCGCTTCGCCGCGCTGCTCATGGGCCGCCCCAAGCGCTGGAGCCTCGACCGGCCCCAGGGCCCCGAGGAGCGGGCTCGTTACGCACGCGAGCAGCGCGAGGCCGTGCTCGAAGCGCTCGCCGCGTACGCTCCCGCCACCATGGCCGTCTTCGACGTGGACCTCGGGCACACGGATCCCCAGTACGTGATCCCGTACGGCGGCACGGTGCGGGTGGACGGGGACGAGCGGCGGATCACGGTCACGTACTGAGCGGGGCACTGCGACGCCCACGGGCGGGGTGCGCCGCCGGGCCTTCCGGCGCGCCCTCGGACTCCCGCGCGCCCCCGTAACCGCCTGTCACACCGGGTAGTTGACGCACCGTGCACAACAGTGACTCTCCGTCAGGCTCCCAGCCCACGGCCCAGCCCACTCCCCCTTCACTGCCCCGGCTCGCCGCCGCGTCGCTCGCCGGGACGGCCATCGAATTCTACGACTTCTTCATCTACGGCACCGCGGCGGCCCTGGTCCTCGGGCCGCTGTTCTTTCCGACGTTCTCCCCGCTGGCGGGAACTCTCGCGGCGTTCGCGACATTCGGAGTGGGCTTCGTGGCCCGGCCGCTCGGCTCCGTGCTCTTCGGGCACCTCGGTGACCGGCGCGGCCGACGGCCCGTCCTGGTGATCTCGCTGCTCCTGACGGGCGTCGCCACCGTCGCCGTGGGCTGCGTGCCGACGTACGGGACGATCGGCGTGGCCGCGCCGGTGCTGCTGCTCGTGCTGCGTTTCGTGCAGGGCGTGGGGCTCGGCGGGGAGTGGGGCGGGGCGGTGCTGCTGACCGCCGAGCACGCGCCACCCGAGCGCCGCGCCCTGTGGGCGAGCTTCCCGCAGGTCGGGCCCGCGATCGGGTTCCTGCTGGCCAACGGCGTGACGCTGGCGCTCTCAGCGACCCTCACGGAGGCGCAGTTCGCCTCCTGGGGGTGGCGGATTCCGTTCTGGGGAGCGGGGGTGCTCGCGCTGGTGGGGATCGCGCTGCGCGCCTCGCTCGTGGAGAGCCCGGACTTCCTCCAGGTGCGCGAGCCCGCGCGCGTACCGCTCGTCGAGGTGGCGCGCGGGCACTGGCGGCTCGTGCTGCTCACGGCGGGCGCCCTCGCCGTCGGGTACGCGGTGTTCTACGCGGTGACGACGTGGTCGCTCTCGTACGGCGTGGAGCGCCTCGGTGTGAGCCGTACCGTCATGCTGGCGTGCATCATGGCCGCCGTCGTCGTCAAGGGCGCCCTGACGCCCGTGGCGGCCTTCCTGGGCGACCGGTACGGGCGGCGGCCGATGTGTCTGGTGGGGTGTGCGGGGATCGCCCTGTGGATGTTCCCGATGGTCGCCCTGCTGGCCACGGGTGAGCCGTTCCTGATGTTCCTGGGCTTCCTGGTGGCGCTGATCGCGTTCGTCACGATGTTCTCCGTGGTCGCCGCGTATCTGCCGGAGCTGTACGAGCCGCGGGTGCGCTGCACGGGGGCGGCGGTGGGCTACAACCTGGCCGGTGTCCTCGGCGGGGCGCTCACGCCGATGGTGGCGACCGCGGCGGCGCGGGGCGAGGGCACGCCGTGGGGTGTGGCCGCGTATCTGACGGCCGTGGCGGTGCTCAGCCTCGGGTGCTTCGCGCTGCTTCCGGAGACGCGGCCCGTGCGGAAGGAGGCGGTGGTGCCGGTCACGGGGTGACCCCGGGACCGGCACCGTCCGCTCCCGCGCGTCACGGATTGACCGCGAGCTCCAGGTACGCCGCGAACAGCACCAGGTGCACGCCGCCCTGGAGGGGCGTGGCGCGGCCGGGGACGACCGTGAGGGTGCCGACGAGGACGGTGAGGACGAGCAGCACCATGTGGGTCGAGCTGAGGCCGAGCACGAGCGGTCCGGACAGCCACACGGAGGCGATGGCGACGGCGGGGATGGTCAGGCCGATGCTGGCCATCGCCGAGCCCAGGGCCAGGTTCAGGCTGGTCTGGACGCGGTTGCGGCGGGCCGCGCGCACGGCCGCGATGGTCTCGGGGAGCAGCACGAGCAGCGCGATGATCACGCCGACGACGGCGTGCGGCAGACCGGCCGACTCGACGCCCGACTCGATGGTGGGCGACACGCCCTTGGCGAGCCCGACCACACCGATGAGGGCGAGCGCGAGCAGGCCGAGGCTGATCAGGGCGGTGCGGGCGGAGGGGCCTTCGGCGTGGTCGTCGGCGTCGAGGACCTGTCCCTCCTTGGTGACCGGCAGGAAGTAGTCGCGGTGCCGGACGGTCTGCGTCGCGACGAACAGGCCGTACAGGACGATGGACGACAGGGCGGCGAACGTGAGCTGCGCCGTGGAGAACTCCGGTCCGGGCTTGGAGGTCGTGAAGGTCGGCAGGACCAGGCTGAGCGTGGCCAGGGTGGCGACGGTCGCGAGCGCGGCGCCGGTGCCCTCGGAGTTGAAGACGGCGACGCGGTGGCGCAGGGCGCCGGTCAGCAGACAGAGGCCGAGTATGCCGTTGCAGGTGATCATCACGGCGGCGAAGACCGTGTCACGGGCCAGGGTGGAGCTCTTGTCGCCGCCGTCGGCCATGAGGGTGACGATGAGGGCGACCTCGATGATGGTGACCGCGACGGCCAGGACGAGGGAGCCGAAGGGTTCGCCGACGCGGTGCGCGATGACCTCGGCGTGGTGGACCGCGGCGAGCACCGCCCCGGCCAGTACCGCCGTCACCAGGGCGACGACCACGCCCGACAGGTCGCGCCCCCAGGTGAGGGCGAGGAGAACAATTCCGAACACGGGCACGGCGGCGGTCCACCGTGCGGCGAGTGCCCGGAGCTTAGGGATCATGTTTTCGATGCTGCCCCGCTCACGGGAGGGCCGCGACTTCATAGGTTCCTTTCATGCGGAAGCGGTGCACGGTCGACGACCGTGCACCGCTCCGGGGTGGTTCTTACACAGTCACGCCTCGACGCTGTCCTTCTGGGCGTCGTCCTTGCCGGACTGGTCGCCGCCGGACTCGGCGGCCTCGGCCGCCTCGCGCTCCGCCTGCTTCTTGGAGGCCATGAGGCTGGTGATCGTCGTGATGACCAGGACACCGCAGATGACGCCGAGCGAGACCGGGATGGAGATCTCGGGGACGTGCACGCCGTTCTCGTGCAGTGCGTGGAGCACCAGCTTCACACCGATGAAGCCGAGGATCACCGACAGGCCGTAGCTGAGGTGGACCAGCTTCTTGAGCAGTCCGCCGATGAGGAAGTACAGCTGCCGCAGACCCATCAGGGCGAAGGCATTGGCGGTGAAGACGATGTACGGGTCCTGCGTGAGGCCGAAGATCGCCGGGATGGAGTCCATGGCGAACAGCACGTCGGTGGTGCCGATGGCGAGCATGACGACCATGAGCGGCGTCATGATCTTCTTGCCGTTCTTCCGGATGAAGAGCTTCGTGCCCTCGTACCGGTCGGAGACGCCGAACTTCTTCTCGATGGACTTCAGGAGACGGTTCTCCTCCCAGTCCTCTTCCTCCTCGTCGGCACGCGCCTCCTGGATGAGCTTCCAGGCGGTGTAGATCAGGAACGCGCCGAAGATGTAGAAGACCCAGGAGAAGTTGGCGATGACCGCGGCGCCGGCGGCGATGAAGATCGCTCGCAGGACCAGGGCGATCAGCACGCCGAACAGCAGCACGCGCTGCTGGAGATGGGACGGCACCGAGAACTTCGCCATGATCAGGATGAAGACGAAGAGGTTGTCGACGGAGAGCGACTTCTCGGTGATGAAGCCCGCGAAGAACTCGCCGGACGCCTGGCTCTCACCGGCGATCAGCAGGCCGAGTCCGAAGAGCACCGCGAGGATGATCCAGACGACCGTCCAGATTCCGGCTTCCTTGATCGACACATCATGGGGCTTGCGCCCGATGAAGAAGTCGACCGCGATCAGGGCACACAGACCGAGAACGGTCGTCACCCACAGGGTCATAGAAACGTCCACTGCGCCTCCGGCTTCGTACGGCTACTGATCAGCGTCGTCGCTGCCGGAGGTCTCTTCCACCCGGGCGCTCAACCGCGCCACGGGCCGACGCCCCGGGACCGATGGCGGTCCGTATTGACGGGCACGTCGCGTACGGGAGTACTCCCCTCCGCTGCGACAAGGGTACGCGAAAGACCAAGGTTTGGTAAAGGGGACGGCAAACTGCCCTCAAGTGCGCAGGTCAGAGAAGTGCGAGGTGACTTAGTCGACTTGACGTCGCGCACGTCCCGGCCGTCGCGCACACCCCGGCGCAGGGGGCGTGCGGCCGACGGCGGGCAGGACGTCGCGCCTAGCGGCCGCCCTTGCGCCGGGACGTGCCCACCGTCCCCAGGACCCGGTGCAGCACCTGGCTGCCGGACGGGGGCAGGGGCGGCTCGTACGTCCACGCGTGGCCGACCCAGGGGTCGGCGAGGTGGTCGTCGGGCACCGGTGTCAGGCGCATCAGCGCGCGCCACAGCGGGTCGAGCAGCGGGCCGTACTCCCGGGCGTCCTCGCGGTCGGCGACCATCATCAGATGGACGCCGACGGCGGGGCCCTCGTCAGCGAGATAGCGCAGCTGGGTCACGGCGCGGTCGTCGAAGCCGTGCGGGAAGTCGTTGACGATCAGCAGGTGCTCGCCGGTGTCCAGGTCCTGCGGCAGCGCGTCGGCCATGCCGCCGCGGACCGCCATCTGGACGAGGTCCACGCGCTGGGTGAGCCGGGTCAGCACGGCGGTGGCGCCCGCGGCGCCGGTCGTGGGCGGCTCGTCGAGGACCCCGGCGCTCACCAGCGGGGCGAACGCGCTCGTACCGCTGCCCGCGGCGTCGATGACGTGCACGGTGAACGCGCCGGGCGGGTAGGCGGCGAGCAGCCGCGCGGCGTGCGCGACGGCGCTGTCCAGGGCGAGGCGGCGCAGCTGGTCGGCGTCCGCGAGGGAGTCCGTGCCGGAGCGGCCGCTGTCGATCCACAGGCCGCGCTCCAGGGGCAGCCGGACGAGCATCGGGATGCGCAGGTCGGGGCGCTCGGGCAGGTGGAGGCCGCCGAGGCGCAGGGCCATGGGGATCTCCATGGGCACGCGATACCCGTGCCAGACCGGGCTCGACCAGTCGGCGAACGCCGGGGGCAGGGCCGGCTCGACGACCTCCACCTCGGCGGCCAGCTGGGCCAGGTCCCGGTCCAGGGCGGCGCGCGCCTGGTCGACGAGGTCGCCGTGGCGGGCGCGGGCCGTCTCGCGCGCGGCGTCGCCGGTGCCGCCGATGCGGCTGCGCGGGTCGGAGAGGACCTTGTCCAGCTCCTGCTCCATGCGGGAGTCGGCGAAGTCCACCGCGCTGCGGTACGCCGCGGCGGAGCGGGCCAGGTCCTCGAACATGCCCCACACCTGGTTGTAGAGCCGCTCCTCCATGGACCAGCCGGTGGCGTCGCCCGCGACGGGGCGGGCGGGCTGCCCGGGTGCGGCGGGCGGCGCGGTGGGCGGGGGCGGCGGGGGCGCGCTGGTCTGGCGGCGCGGGTGGGTGTAGTTCACGGGGCCGCCGTCGCCGGACTGCGCGGGCGGGGTGGCGTCGCCGGACGCGGGGGTGACGGGCTGCGGGGGCTGGCCGCCCTCGCCGGGCGCGGGCGTGGGGGTGACGGGCTGGGCGGCGGTGTCGGGGCCCGGCTCGGGTGCTGACGGCTGTCGGCCGGGGCTCGTGTGGCCCTGGGCGGCGGCGCGCACGCGGGTCTCGTCCGCGGGGCGGGGCGGGGGCGCGGCCACCGAGCGGGCGAGGCCGCGCGCCACCGCGTCGTTGATGGCGGTCGCCAGCTCCTGGGCCTCGGGCAGGCCCTGGTCGGCGAGCATGTCGGCGAGGCCGCCGGCGTAGCCCTGGCCGACGGCGCGGACCTTCCAGACGTCCTGCTTGCGATACAGCTCCAGGGCGACGACGGCGGACTCGGCGGACAGGTCCGTGATCGTGTAGCTGGCGATCTCGGTGCCGTCGAGTCCGGTGACGGCCACGAAGGGCGCGGCGACGGCGCCGAAGGTGACCGGGCCCGCGACGCCGACGGGCAGCGCGAGCAGCACGTTGACCTGGTGCGCGCCGTCCGGCAGCGCGCCCAGGTCGACGGCCAGACGGTGGTCGGCGGCCGCCTGCCGGGACACTTCGAGTCCGGGCAGGGTGGGGGCGCCGGGGTGGGCGACCCAGGAGGTGCCGCGCACCTTGCGGTGGTCGTCGCTGACGGTGGCGCCGGCGACGATCGGCTTTCCGGCCGACACCCGGATCTCGAGGCGGGTGCCGGGAACCGGGTGGTTCTGCCCCCTGACCAGCTCGGCGGTCATCGCGTTCGTTCCCCCTTGGTGTCGGCCCCCTCACCGGGCCTGCGTGCGGACTGCCGTGCGGACGGTGGTGCTCCGGCCGGGCAGTGGTGCGGTCGTGCTCAGAGGTGCGGCAGGATCGACGGCATCAGGTCCTGGAAGGTGCGGCCGTTGGCGGGGTTGCCGAGGGCCGTCATCTGCCAGCCGGAGCCCGCGCGGTTGACCTTGGCCATGATCTGGGCGGTGTACTGGCCGCCGCCGTCGAGGGTGTAGCGGGCCAGTTCCTGGCCGTTGGTCTCGTCGACCAGGCGGCAGAAGGCGTTCTGCACCTCCTGGAAGGTCTGGCCGGTGAAGGAGTTCACCGTGAAGACGATCTGGTCGATGTGGACCGGGACGCGCTGCAGGTCGACGAGGATGGCCTCGTCGTCGCCGCCCTGGCCCACGCCGCCGACCAGGTTGTCGCCGGTGTGCCGCACGGAGCCGTCGTCGCTGACGAGGTGCCGGAAGAACACCACGTCGACGGGCTGCTTGTCGGCGAACAGGACGGCCGACGCGTCGAGGTCGATCTCCCGCGTGCGCGTGCCGAACAGGCCGCGCCGCGGGGCCGCCTGCCAGCCCAGTCCCATGCGCACCGACGTCAGAGCGCCCCCGTCGTCCTTCTGCAGGCTGATGGCCTGGCCCTTGGTCATGTTGACCGTCACGCGCTGTCCCCTTCTCGAACTGCCCTGGGCAACCGCCCGTTGCGGGCGGTTGCCCATCACCCTATGCAGCCGTGTCCACCGCGCCGCACCCTGCCGGGCACTTTGTGTCGGTGTTGCAACACTGCACTAAACCTGGCCTGCCTCCTTCATCTGCCGCAGTTCCTTCTTCATCTCCGACACCTCGTCACGCAGCCGGGCGGCGATCTCGAACTGCAGGTCCGCGGCGGCGGCGCGCATCCGCGCGGTCATCTCCTCGATCTGCTCGGCGAGTTCGGCGGCCGGCCGGTCCGTGGGCACCGTCTGCCCGGCCTTGCCCTTGGCGGCCTTCCCCGACGTCCCCGCCTTCGCGCCCTTGGCCGCCGCGCCGCCCGCGGTGCCGAGCGACGGCACCGGGGCCTTGGCGTTCTTGCCGTCCTTCGCCTTGCGGTAGTCGGTGCCGAGGAGTTGCTCCGTGTCGACCTCTTCGCGCGCGATGGCCGACACGATGTCGTTGATCTTCTTGCGGAGGGGCTGCGGGTCGATGCCCTTCTCCTTGTTGTACGCGATCTGCTTCTCCCGGCGGCGGTTGGTCTCCTCGATGGCCTTCTCCATCGCCGGGGTGATCTTGTCGGCGTACATGTGGACCTGGCCCGAGACGTTGCGCGCCGCGCGGCCGATGGTCTGGATCAGGGACGTGCCGGAGCGCAGGAAGCCCTCCTTGTCGGCGTCGAGGATCGCCACCAGGGAGACCTCGGGCAGGTCCAGGCCCTCCCTCAGGAGGTTAATGCCCACCAGGACGTCGTACTCACCGGCGCGCAGCTCGCGCAGGAGCTCGACGCGGCGCAGGGTGTCGACGTCGCTGTGCAGATAGCGGACCTGGATGCCCAGTTCGAGGAAGTAGTCCGTGAGGTCCTCGGCCATCTTCTTGGTGAGCGTGGTGACCAGGACGCGCTCGTCCTTCTCGGTGCGCTTGCGGATCTCGTGCACCAGGTCGTCGATCTGGCCCTCGGTGGGCTTGACGACGACTTCGGGGTCGACGAGGCCGGTGGGGCGGATGATCTGCTCCACGGCGCCGTCGGAGCGGGAGAGTTCGTACGCCCCCGGGGTCGCCGACAGATAGACGGTCTGGCCGATGCGCTGCTGGAACTCCTCCCACTTCAGCGGGCGGTTGTCGAGCGCGGACGGCAGCCGGAAGCCGTGGTCGACGAGGGTGCGCTTGCGGGAGGCGTCGCCCTCGTACATCGCGCCGATCTGCGGGACCGTGACGTGCGACTCGTCGAGGACGAGCAGGAAGTCGTCCGGGAAGTAGTCGAGGAGGGTGTGCGGCGGGGTGCCGGGGCCGCGGTCGTCGAAGTGCATGGAGTAGTTCTCGACGCCGGAGCAGGAGCCGATCTGGCGGAGCATCTCCAGGTCGTACGTCGTGCGCATGCGCAGCCGCTGGGCCTCCAGCATCTTGCCCTGCTTCTCCAGCTCCGCGAGGCGCTCGGCGAGCTCCTTCTCGATGCCGTTGATCGCCTTCTCCATGCGCTCGGGGCCCGCTACGTAGTGGGACGCCGGGAAGACGTACAGGTGGTCGTCGTCGCTGATGACCTCGCCGGTCAGCGGGTGCAGGGTGGAGAGCGCCTCGATCTCGTCGCCGAACATCTCGATGCGCACGGCCAGTTCCTCGTACACCGGGAAGATCTCGATGGTGTCGCCGCGGACCCGGAAGGTGCCGCGGGTGAAGGCGAGGTCGTTGCGGGTGTACTGGATGTCGACGAAGCGGCGCAGGAGCTGGTCGCGGTCGATCTCGTCGCCGACCTTGAGCGGGACCATCCGGTCCACGTACTCCTGCGGGGTGCCGAGGCCGTAGATGCAGGAGACGGAGGCGACCACGATGACGTCGCGGCGGGTCAGGAGCGAGTTCGTCGCGGAGTGGCGCAGGCGCTCGACCTCCTCGTTGATCGAGGAGTCCTTCTCGATGTACGTGTCCGACTGGGGGACGTACGCCTCGGGCTGGTAGTAGTCGTAGTACGAGACGAAGTACTCGACGGCGTTGTTCGGCAGCAGCTCGCGGAACTCGTTGGCCAGCTGGGCGGCCAGGGTCTTGTTCGGCGCCATCACGAGCGTGGGGCGCTGGAGCTTCTCGATCATCCACGCGGTGGTGGCCGACTTGCCGGTGCCGGTGGCGCCGAGCAGGACGACGTCCTTCTCGCCCGCGCGGATGCGCTTCTCCAGGTCGGCGATGGCCGTGGGCTGGTCGCCACTGGGCTGGTACGGGCTGACGACCTCGAAAGGTGCCACCGTGCGTTCGATCTTCGATACGGGCCGCATGGAACCCACCGTACGACCCCCCACTGACAACGCCCCCGCGCTCACCACTTCTGCGGCGTCCGCGCCCCCGTTCTGCGGCGGATCCTGCGGCCGGGGCGCACGGCGGGCCGGCGGCTGACGTGCCCGGTCTGGCGGTCGCCGGAGCGGGGCACGGGGTAGGAGGCGGTGCGCGGGCGGGCCGCGGCGGCCTTCAGGTCGGCCTTGCCCAGCATCATCAGCGGGTCGAACATCACGATGACGCCCGCGAGCAGCAGGAAGGCGAGCGGGCCGACCATGAGAGGGGCGAGGATCTCGGGGGACGAGTCGCCGGGCGGCGCGGTGGAGCGGCCGTGCAGATGGACGGTGACGGCGGCCATTCCGGTGTAGTGCATGCCGCTGACGGCGAGGCCCATGACGAGGCTGGCGCCGAGGCTCCACAGGAAGCCCCTGATCTGGCCCGCGGCCCACAGGGCCGCGATGGCGGCGACGACGGCGATCACCACGGAGGCGGCGACGGTCAGGGTGTTGTACTGGAGCCTGCCGCCGAGGCGCATCCCCGCCATGCCCAGGTAGTGCATCGAGGCGATGCCGAGCCCCGTGATGGTGCCTCCTGTGAAGAGCGCCGCTCCGCTGGCGCCGCGGTAGCCCACGATGAAGATCCCGACGCCGACCATGACGATGGCGACGGCCAGGCTCGCGAAGGTCGTCGCCCGGTCGTAGTGGATCGGGGTCCCCTCGACGCTGAATCCCATCATCGCGATGAAGTGCATCGTCCAGATGCCCGACCCGATGGCGGCCGAGCCGAGCGCGAGCCAGCCGGGCCGCCAGGAGTGCGCGACCAGGAGTGACCGCGTGGTGCAGCGCAGACCGAGCGCGCCGCCCAGACAGGCCATCAGATAGGCGACCACAGGCGTGACGAATCCGTAGCTGAAGCCGTCGACCGTGCCCTCCATGAGCGGTAGCCCTTCCGCCTGTCGTACCTGGATGTCCCGGATCGCCCCGTCTGCCCTCGACCGACGCCCAGGTGACGGGCCGTCGGCTGAGGTGAGAGTAGGGCTCAGCCATGAACGCACGACCGATTTTCCGGCAAAGAAACACGGGTTCCGCGCCTGGGGTCCCCACTTGGGAGACCGGTGTTCAACGTGTGGTCATCCTGTACCTGTCCGTAGTTGGCCGTGCACTGTCATTCTCAAGCGAACCGTGAGCTCATGACGCGAGGAGAACCCGTGCACGCACGCGCCGCAGCCGCCACGACCGCAGCTCTCCTGGGAACAGGAGCACTCGTCCTCCCCTCCACCGCCAGCGCCGAGGCCCCCGCCGGCACCGCCGTCGCCGCCGCCTCCACCGCGCACAGGAACCCCACAGTCGTGGCCCATCGCGGAGCCTCCGCCTACGCCCCCGAGAACACGCTCGCCGCCATCGACAAGGCCGCCCACATGGGCTTCCGCTGGGTCGAGAACGACGTCCAGCGCACCAAGGACGGCGTGCTGGTGATCGTCCACGACGACAACCTGAAGCGGACGACGAACGTCGAGGAGGTCTTCCCCGGCCGCTCCCCGTGGAAGGTGAAAGACTTCACCGCGGCGGAGATCGCCAAACTGGACGCGGGCAGCTGGTTCGCGGAGAAGTACAAGGGCGCGCGCGTGCCGACGCTCACGCAGTACATGAACCGCGTCTCGCGCAACCACCAGAGCCTCGTCCTGGAGATCAAGAAGCCCGAGCTGTACCCCGGCATCGAGCGGGACACCCTGCGGGTGCTGCGCAAGACCGGCTGGCTGGACCGCCACCACGTCAAGAACAAGCTGGTCGTCCAGAGCTTCAGCGCGGACAGCATCAAGAAGGTGCACGCCCAGCGGCCCGACATCAAGACCGGCTTCCTGGGCACGCCCGCGACCGCCGACCTCCCGGCGTACGCGAAGTTCGCGGACCAGATCAACTCGACGCACACGTCCATCACCGCGGACTACGTCTCCGCCATCCACCGGCTCAAGGGCGTGCACGGCAAGCGCCTGGAGATCTTCACATGGACCGTGGACGAGACCGCCGCGGCGCGGCGGGTCGCGGGCTTCGGCGTGAACGGCATCATCACCAACAAGCCCGACGTGGTGCGCAGGGCGATCAACAGCTGACGCGACGGCCGACGGCTCGACCGACGGCGGGCCCCGCGCCTGCCGGACGCCGCGGGACGACTCGTCCCGCGGCGTTGTCAGTGCCCGGACGTACCGTGGTTTCCATGAACGCCATGGGGCACAACGAGCAGGACAGGGACGAGCGTCGGGAGCCGGACGCACGGCCCGGCGCCGTGTGGGCCGTCGTCGCCAGCGACATCGGCCCGCTGCTGCTTGCCGCGACCGGAGCGGGCCTGGTCACGGTCGTCTTCCACGCCACGGACGACGTGCGCGACAAGGCCCTGGAGCGCCTCGGCTCCCGCCTGGGCGCCGAGCCGGTCGAGGATCCCGGCTCACCGCTGCTCGCCGAGCCCATACGCCAGCTGCGGGCGTACTTCGCCGGGGAGCGGCGCGACTTCGAGCTGCCGCTGGACTGGTCGCTGATCTCCGGCTTCAACCGCCAGGTGCTGCGCGAGCTCGCGGCAAGCGTGCCGTTCGGGACGGTCGTGGGCTACGGAGACCTGGCCCGCCGCGTCGGCCAGCCCGGCGCGGCCCAGGCCGTGGGCATGGCGATGGGCTCCAATCCGCTGCCGGTCGTGGTGCCCTGCCACCGGGTGGTGGAGAGCGACGGCGGCATCGGCGGATTCGGCGGCGGCCTGGAGACGAAGCGGCGGTTGCTCGCGCTGGAGGGGGTGCTTCCGGAGCCGCTGTTCTGAGGTGGTCAGCGGACTCGGTGTTCCGGGGCGGTCCGCGGACTCGGTGTTCCGGGGCGGTCCGCGGACTCGGTTTCCTCCCGTACTGCATGTACATGAACACCACCTCTCCTGACACACTTCCGGCGTGGTCATATCCCCCTCGCCCTCCGCCTCGCCCTCGCCGTCCCCCGTCGCCGTCGAGGAGCTGCCCGCGCTGCGGCGGCGGATCACGGCGGTCCTGGTCGCGAGTCAGATCCTCGGCGGGCTCGGCGTGGCCACCGGGATCGCGCTGGCCGCCGTGCTCGCGAAGGAGGTCAGCGGCACGGAGTCGCTGTCCGGGCTCGCGCCCACCGCGACCGTCGCCGGGACCGCGCTGCTCTCGGTGCCGCTGGCGGCGCTGATGACCGCGCGGGGCCGCCGCCCCGGCCTCGTACTGGCGTACCTCATCGGCGCGTTGGGCGCGGGCGTGGTGGTCGTGGCCGCCGCCGTGGGGAACTTCCCGCTGCTCCTGGTGGGCATGGCCGGGTTCGGCGCGGCGTCGTCGGCCAACCTGCAGGCGCGGTTCGCGGCGGCCGACCTGGCCGAGCCCGGGGCCAGGGCGCGCGCCATCTCCAACGTCGTGTGGGCCACGACGATCGGCGCTGTCCTCGGGCCCAACATCGCGGCGCCCGCGGGCCGCAGCGTCTCCGGGCTCGGCATTCCGAAGGAGGCGGGGCCCTTCGTCTGGGCGGCCGGGATCTTCCTGATCTCGGCGGTCGTGGTGGCACTGCTGCTGCGCCCCGATCCGCTGCTCACCGCCCGCGCGCTGGAACCCGCCGGAGACCAGACGGCGGCGGGCCGATCGCTGCGGGCCGGGTTCGCCGCCGTGGCCGCGTCAAGGCAGGCACGGCTCGCGCTGGTGACGGTCGCCATCGCGCACACCGCCATGGTGTCGATCATGTCGATGACCCCGGTCGACCTCGGTCATCACGGGGCGAGCATCGATCTGATCGGCCTGGTCATCAGCGGGCACATCGCGGGCATGTACGCGTTCTCGCCGGTGATGGGGAGGCTCGCGGACCGGATCGGGCGGCTCGCCGTCATCGCCCTCTCGGTGAGCCTGCTGGCCTGCGCGGCGCTGCTCGCGGGGACGGCCGGGAGCAACCACGGGCAGACAGCGGCGGGCCTCTTCGTGCTCGGCCTCGGCTGGTCGGCGGGGCTCGTCGCGGGGTCCGCGCTGCTCACCGACTCCGTGCCGCAGGCCGCGCGCGCCGCCGCCCAGGGCCTCTCGGACCTGACCATGAACACGGCGGCGGGAGTGGGCGGCGCGGTGGCGGGCCTGGTGGTCGCGCGGGCGAGCTACGGCTGGCTCAACCTGATCGCGGCGCTCCTGCTGCTGCCGCTCGCGGCGTTCGCCCTGTTCACGCGCGGCCCCAGCCGTACGGACGCCGGAGCCGCCGCCGTACCGGAGGACTGACCCCGGGACGCCGCACCGCGCCACCGCGCACCGCAGGAGCGGCATCGCACGAACCGCATCGCGCGAACCGCGCACCACACGAACGAACGCCCGCCGTCGCGGCGGGCGTTCAGCCGCCGAGGGTGATGTGGTACGCCTTGCGCAGCGTCTCGTGCACGGTCCACGTCGTACGGTCGCCCTCGCGCAGCACGGCCGCGTCGCCGGGGCCGACCTCCAGGACGTCGCCGCCCTCCACCTCGATGGTGGCGCGGCCGCTGACGACCACGAAGAGTTCGTTGGCCTCGGTGTCGGTCACCACGCCCGGGGTGATCTGCCAGATGCCGCGCAGCTGCTTGCCGTCGGCGGACTCCCAGAGGACCTTGCCGGTGACGACGGGCTCCCCGGAGACGATCTGCTGCGGGTCGAGCGGCTCCGCCTCCAGCTCGGCGTCCGGAATGTGCACGGCAAAAGAGGGCGCGTTCTGATCATTCGTGGTCATGGCCGGTCACCTTAATGGGTTTGCCGCAGGGCACCGCCCGCCAGGGATGAAGGAAGACCCGACTGGCAGGAGGCTGACCGTGTTGGTGGTGTCCGACGAGGTACAGGCGGCTCTCGCACGACGGCGCCCGATCGTGGCCCTGGAGTCCACGATCATCGCGCACGGGCTGCCACGCCCCCGCAACCTGCGCGTCGCCCTCGAACTGGAGCAGGCCGTACGCTCCGAGGGCGCCGTGCCCGCCACGATCGCCGTCCTCGACGGGCGCCCCCACGTCGGCCTGGACAAGGACCAGCTGGAGCGGGTCGCCGGGGAGGACGGCATCCGCAAGCTGGGCCATCGGGACCTGCCGCTCGCCGTCGCCGCGGGCGCGAGCGGGGCGACGACGGTGTCCGCGACGGCCCTGCTCGCCGCCCGCGCCGGACTGCGTGTGTTCGCCACCGGCGGGCTCGGCGGGGTGCACCGGGAGTGGACCCTCACCCAGGACGAGTCGGCCGACCTGGGGCTGCTCGCGCGGACCCGGATCACGGTCGTGTGCGCGGGCGTGAAGTCGATCCTGGACGTGGCCGCGACACTCCAGCGCCTGGAGACCCTGGGCGTCGCGGTGGCGGGCTACGACGCGTCCCGCTTCCCCGGCTTCTACCTCTCCGACTCCGGGCACGACGTGGACTGGACACTGCGGACGCCGGACGAGGTCGCCGCGGTCATGCGCGCCCAGGACGAGCTGGCCGGACCGGAGTCCGCGCTCGTGGTGGCCAACCCGGTGCCGGAGGCCGAACAGCTCGAACCCGCCCTCCACGCGCGCGTGCTCGACGAGGCGCTGCGGGAGTGCGCCGCACGAGGTGTGCACGGTCAGGCGGTGACCCCGTTCCTCCTCGACCACCTGATGCGGCACACCGAAGGAGCCTCCCTGGAGACCAACCTCGCGGCGGTGCGCGGGAACGTACGGCTCGCGGCGCGGATCGCGGCGGCGTGGACGCGGACGTGACGGCTTCCGGCGAATCGCCGGACTCCCGCGCCACGGCTCCCGGCGAATCGCCGGACTCCCGCGCCACGGCTCCCGGCGAATCGCAGGGCTCCCGTGCCACGGCTTCCGGCGGGCCCGGCCGCCCCTCGACGCCCTCACCGAACGGAACCGGCGCCCTCCTGGTCGTGGGCGACGTCGTCACGGACATCGTCGCCCGGCACCGGGACCCCCTCGCGCCCGGCACCGACACGGCCGCGGCGATCCGTACCGTGCCCGGCGGCGCGGGCGCCAACGTCGCCTGCTGGGCGGCCCACTGGGGATGCCCCGACGTGCGTTTCCTCGGGCGGGCCGGTGCCGACGCGGCGGCGTGGCACGAGGAGACGCTGCTCCGCGCCTCGGTACGCCCCCACATCGCCGTCGATCCCGAAGCGCCGACGGGCACGGTGATCTGCCTGGTCGACGCGGCCGGTGCGACGGCCGAGCGGACGTTCCTCACGGACAGCGGCGCGGCCCTGCGCCTGTCCCCCGCCGACTGGACGCCGTCCCTGCTCGACGGCGTGACCTGGCTCCACCTGTCCGGCTACCTGTTCTTCGCCGAGTCCAGCCGCGCGGCGGCGCGGGCGGCGTTGGCGTCGGCACGCGCGCGTGGGGTGACGGTGAGCGTGGACCCGGCGTCCACGGGGTTCCTCCTCCGGCACGGGGTGGACCGCTTCCTGGCCGACGTGTCCGGGGTCGACGTACTGCTGCCGAGCCGTGATGAGGCGTTGCTGCTGACGGGACCGGCGAACGCGCGTGAGCCCGACGCCGCGGCCGCCGAGCTGAGCCGCCGGTTCCCCGAGGTGGTGGTCAAGCTGGGCGGGGACGGCGCGCTGGCCGCGCGGGACGGGCGGGTGCGGGTCCGCGCCCCCGCGGTGCGGGCGGACGCACGGGACTCCACGGGCGCGGGCGACGCGTTCACGGGGGCGTACGTCGCGTCGCGGATGGCGGGGGCGGGGCTGCGGGAGGCCGTGGGTGAGGGGTGTGGGGCGGGGGCGCGGGCGGTGTCACGGGTGGGGGCCCGGCCGGAGCTGCGGGCCCCGCTTCCCGGGGGACGTGCGGGGGCTCCCCCTGGGGCATGAGGCGCCCCGGTCCGAGGTCGCGCTCAGATCAGGCCTTGCGGGCCCAGGCCGACACCAGCGGGGCCGTGGCCGGGACGACGACGCGGTCGGCGACATGGGCGAGGTGCCGCTCGATCTCGTCGTGCGAGGCGAGGCCCGCGGCGACCAGATCCGCGCGGACCTGCTCGACGGTGGCGGACTCCAGGGCCGCGCACGCCGGGGACACGAGCGGGAAGTACGCGTCGGCCTCCACCTGCCGCAGTCCGGCCTCGCGCAGCAGCCGCGGCAGCACCCGCCCGAACGCGAGGTCGGCTCCGCGGTCGGCGAGCAGGGCGCGTACGCCGCCGCGCAGCCGGTTCGCCGCCTCCTCCTCGGGGCTGTGCTCGTCGGGGCAGGCCAGGGGCTGCAGGGCGGGGTCGGCCTCCTCGATCAGGAGCCGGCCGCCGGGGCGCAGCGCCTTGATCATGGAGTGCAGGGCCCGCTCGCGGTCCGGTACGTGCGTGAGGACGAGGCGGGCGTGCACGAGGTCGAACGCCTCGGCGGGCGGCGCGTCGGCGGACACGTCGTGGGTGCGCACCTGTACGGGCGGGCGCGCGGCCGCCAGCAGCGGCGCCGTGTCCGTGGCGGTGGCGAGCACCCTGCCGGTCGGGCCGACCCGCTTGGCGAGCCAGGACACGACGGACGTGCCGCCGGCGCCGACCTCCCAGCAGCGCCAGCCGGGCCCGACACCGAGCCGTTCGATGTGCCGGAACGTGGTGGGGTCGAAGAGGGCGGCGAAGGCGCTGGAGCGGGTCGCCGACTCGCCGGGCCTGCCGTCGAGGAGATGTCCGTCGGTTCGCGTCATGTGGCGATCATTACAGTTCCGGAGCGGAGTATTCCGTTCCCACAGGCCCCGTCGTGGTGTCGGACCGGACTGGCAGACTTGCTCATCAAGTCCAGCACGAGGAGCTGCACATGTCGATGTCGGGCAACCTGCGGAAGGTCGGAAGCCTCCGCAAGGTCGGGAATCTGCGGAGCGTCCGCGGACTGCGCAGGGTCGCGGGACTGGCCCGGCGCGGCCCTCGCGTCGACCTGAGCCACCCCGCCCGCTCCCCGCTGGGCTCGTCGGTGGTCAAGTGCGTGACCTATCGCAAGGGGGTGCGCCAGACGCCGACCCGCGACGGCGATCTCGTCGAGGCCGTGGGGCAGGTCCGCAAGCACGACGACGGCTTCGTGTGGCTCGGGCTGCACGAGCCGACGGAGCGGGAGTTCGCGGGCATCGCCGAGCTCTTCGACCTGCACCCGCTGGCGGTCGAGGACGCGGTGCACGCCCACCAGCGGCCGAAGGTCGAGCGCTATGGCCAGACGCTGTTCGCCGTGTTCAAGACGGTCTGTTACGTGGAGCACGCCGAGCTGACCGCGACCAGCGAGGTGGTGGACACCGGCGAGATCATGGTCTTCGTCGGCAAGGAGTTCGTGATCACCGTGCGGCATGGCAGGCACGGTTCGCTCGGCCCGCTGCGCGAGGAGCTCGAGGGGACGCCCGACCAGCTGGCGCAGGGCCCGGCGGCGGTCCTGCACGCCATCGCGGACCAGGTCGTGGACGACTATCTGGCGGTGGCGGACTCGGTGCAGGCCGACATCGACCAGGTCGAGGCGGAGGTGTTCGCGCCCGAGGGCGCACGCGGCGCCGACCCGGGCCGGATCTATCAGCTCAAGCGCGAGCTCCTGGAGCTGAAGCGGGCGGTGGTGCCGCTCGGCCGCCCGCTCCAGATCCTCGCCGCCAAACCGACGCGCCTGATCCCGCCGGACATACAGGCGTACTTCCGCGACGTGGACGACCACCTCAAGCGGGTCACCGAACAGATAGCGGCCTTCGACGAACTCCTGAACTCGATCCTCCAGGCGCATCTCGCCCAGGTGACGGTCGCGCAGAACGAGGACATGCGGAAGATCACGGCCTGGGCCGCCATCGTCGCCGTGCCCACGATGGTCTGCGGGGTCTACGGCATGAACTTCGACCACATGCCCGAGCTGCACTGGAAGTACGGATACGGACTGGTGGTGGGGGTGATAGCGACGGCGTGTGTCCTGCTGTACCGCGGCTTCCGGCGCAGCGGTTGGCTGTGACGCAGGCTCACGCCGGGTGACGTGTCGGGGCGTGCGCGGGGGACGCACGAGGTGAGGTACGGGACGGGGGCATGCCCGGGACGGGTCAGGACTTGGCGTAGACGCTCTCGACCCAGCCGGAGAGCTGCTCGTCGGTCAGGTGCATGGCGAGGTCGGCCTCGCTGATCATCCCGACGAGACGCTTGTTCTCGATCACGGGCAGCCTGCGGATCTGGTGGCCCTGCATCTCGTGCAGCACCGCCTCGACGTCGGCGTCCGAAGCGATCCAGCGCGGGGTGCCCCTGGCCATGTCGCCCGCGGTGACCTTGGCCGGGTCGTGCCCCATGGCGACGCAGCCGACGACGATGTCGCGGTCGGTGAGGATGCCGCACAGCCGGTCGTTCTGGTCGCTGATGGGCAGGGCGCCCACGTCGAGTTGGCGCATGAGCTGGGCCGCGCGGTCCAGGGTTTCGTGCGCGGGGATCCACTGCGCACCCCGGTGCATGATGTCTCCGGCGGTGGTCATGGGTACCTCCCGGTGCCGGACGGCCGGCGCGGCGCGGGGGCGCCGCTAGTCCCGGCGTCCTCATTCTCGTCGCGGCACCCACAGGTCGCACCCGCAGCCGCCGCGAGGCCGGTGGGTGCTGGTCGGGGGCGGGCGAGGCCAGTCGGGGCGAGCGGGGCGGCCGTACCGGGCGTGCGGTCGGGTCAGCCCGTCCAGGCCGGGTGGCGCGGGTCGTCGGTGCGGACGACGACGTCGGCCGCGGCGGTGGGGGCGGTCTCCGCCTCGTACCGGTCGAAGGCGGGCAGGGTCCACTGTTCGTCCGGCGGGGTGCGCCGCCGCAGGGCGCCGGAGGAGAGGTGTACGTGCACCGTCAGGTCGAAGGGGAACCAGTGGCCGAGCAGCAGGGGGCCGTGCAGCAACAGCAGGGCGCCGGGAGGGAGTTGGACGTAGGGGGTGCGGGTGGCGCGGTCGGCGCGCGGGTCCCACAGGTCGGGCAGGACCCGGCCGGTGCCATCGGGATCCAGCGGCCCGAGGACCTCGCGCCAGAGGGCACCGGTGTCGAACCAGCCGCTGTAGTACGCCTCGACGTCCTCGTGCCCGTACTCGAGGCGCAGCGAGGCGGGCCGCAGGAACCCCTCGGTGCCGACGACGAGCGAGGGCCGCCCGCGCACGCGCAGCGCCTCGCCCACCGCGGCGGCGAGTTCGCCGGGGCGGGCGGCGGGGGCGCCGTCGAAGGCGACGCGCGGCCAGGCCCCGCCGTCCCCCGGCTCCAGGTCGAGCAGCCGGTCGGCGAGGGTGTCCGTGAGGCGTTCCCAGGTGATCGCTTCGAGTCGCACGAGCCCATGATGCGGGGTGCCGGTGG
The DNA here is from genome assembly GCF_042677545.1 of Streptomyces sp. NPDC127108. Classification (NCBI taxonomy): domain Bacteria; kingdom Bacillati; phylum Actinomycetota; class Actinomycetes; order Kitasatosporales; family Streptomycetaceae; genus Streptomyces; species Streptomyces sp. NPDC127108. The sequence goes on from NZ_JBHXTE010000006.1 coordinate 130,341, forward strand.
GCGGGCATGAACCGGGCATGGCAGTTCCTCGCGTGCGCACCGGGCCCGTCGTCATCCAGCCGCTGAAGGGCAGGCGTTGTGCGGAGTGCCGGGGCGGACCGCTGTCCCTGCTCGTCGACGAGGGCGGGGAGCCGCGCTGTCTGGACTGCGCCGACCTCGGGCATCTGGTGTATCTGCCGCGCGGGGACACGGCGTTGACGCGGCGGGCGCGGGAGGGCAGCGGTCTTGCCGCGGTGGTCGTACGGTTCAACCGGCGCAGGAGCCGGTACGAGCGGCAGGGCGTCCTGGTCGAGGAGGCGGCACTCGTCCGGGCCGAGGAACGGTGCCTGGCCGACGCGGACGCGCGGGCGCGGCGGCGGGCACGGGACGCCGCCCGGCGGGCCGGGGAGGACGTGCGGTTCGTCGAGGCGTTCGCGGCGGAGATCCGTCGGCTGTTCCCGGGCTGCCCGCCGGACCGGGCCCAGGCGATCGCCGCCCACGCGGGCGCCCGGGGCAGCGGCCGCGTGGGCCGCAGCGCGGCGGGCCGCGCCCTGACTCCCAGGGCGGTGACGGCGGCCGTGATCGCCGCGGTACGGCACACGGACACGGAGTACGACGAGCTGCTGATGCGCGGGGTGCCAAGGGGCGAGGCGCGGCGGGCCATCGCGGGGGCGGTGGAGGAGCGGTTGCGGGGGTGGCGGGTGGACGGGCCGGGGGCCGGGGAGGACGGGCCGGAGTGGGGTGCCGGGGTATGAAGGGCCCGGTGTCGGACGGTGCGGGATGGTTGCCCTGCGGGCATTCCCCAGTCCCGCCCCTTCCCGAAACCGGGGCTCCGCCCCTGGCCCCCGGGGGTGGGGGCTCCCTTCGGGTGGGACGGGGGCACCGCCGGATCGGCGCTCCGCGCCTCGTCCTCAAGCGCCGGACGGGCTGAAATTGCCTCGTCGTTCCCGTCGGGTGGGACGGGCCGCCCCCGCTGGAGCGGGTCGGGCCCCCGGCCGGCGAGACGTCCGCACATGGAGGTGCGGGGGTCGCGTATGGCGTTCGGGACTGTGGGGTCATTGACTGGTCACAGACACACCGCGCCATGCAGGATCGGGCGGGCCACACCGGCCGTCGGCGGTCGGACCCAGTCAGGGAGTTGCCATGATCGACGGACCGTACTTCGTGCTCACCGTTCTCGGTGCGGTGACCTGCGCCCTCGTCGCCGGGGTGTTCATCGGCTTCTCCGCCTTCGTGATGCGGGGCCTCGCCGCGCTGCCGTCGTCGCAGGGCATCGCCGCGATGAACGCGATCAACGTGACGGCGGTCAGGCCGCCGTTCATGGCCGTGTTCATGGGGGCGACCGGCGTCAGCGTGGTGCTCGCCGTGGTCACCTTCGTGGTCTGGCCGGACGAGGGCACGGTGGAGCTGCTGCTCGGCTGCGCGCTGTACCTCTTCGGCTGCTTCGGGGTGACGGTCGTGGCGAACGTGCCGCGCAACAACGAGCTGGCGAAGGTCGACGCGGCGGCCGAATCCGGCGCGGAGTACTGGCGTACGTACGTGGCCGAATGGACGATGTGGAACCACATCCGCACCGGTGCCGCCACCGCCGCGACGGTCTCCTTCATCCTCGGCCTGACCTGAGGATTCCCGGCCGCCCGGCCTGTCCGCCGCCCGGCGCGCCCGCCGCCCCTCCCCGCACCGCACCGCCCCCCGACCGCGTGCCGACCCCGTCTCCCCGGCATACCGTGGTGGCTGAAAGACGCGCCCTACGCGTAGGGAGACGGCCATGGCCGACCCCAAGGGGTTCCTGCGGCACCCGCGCCGGGAGTGGCCGCGGCGGCCGGTGGGCGAGCGGGTGAAGGACTGGGACGAGGCGTACGTCCCCGGGGCGCTGCTGCCGCTGATCGAGGAGCAGGCCGACCGGTGCATGGACTGCGGGGTTCCGTTCTGCCACGAGGCCTGTCCGCTGGGGAACCTGATCCCCGAGTGGAACGACCTGGTCTCGCGGGCCGACTGGCGCGCCGCGGCCGACCGGCTGCACGCGACGAACAACTTCCCCGAGTTCACGGGGCGGTTGTGCCCGGCGCCGTGCGAGGCGGGCTGCGTCCTTGCCATCAACCAGCCCGCGGTGACCATCAAGAACGTCGAGGCGGCCATCGCCGACCGCGTCTGGGCGGACGGCCTCGCCCCGCCGATGCCGCCCGAGCGGCTGACCGGGAAGTCGGTGGGGATCGTCGGGTCGGGACCCGCGGGCCTCGCGGCGGCGCAGCAGTTGACGCGGGCGGGGCACACGGTCGTGGTGTACGAGCGGGACGACCGGGCGGGCGGGCTGCTGCGCTACGGGATCCCCGCGTTCAAGATGGCGAAGCACCACCTGGAGCGGCGGCTCGCGCAACTGCGGGCCGAGGGCACGAGGTTCCGTACGTCGACGGAGGTCGGCCGGGACATCGGCGCGGCGGCGCTGCGGAGCCGCCATGACGCGGTCGTGCTCGCCGTCGGGGCCACGGCCTGGCGGGAACTTCCGGTTCCGGGGCGGGAGTTGGCGGGGGTCACCCAGGCCATGGAGTACCTGCCGCAGGCCAACCGCGTGGGCGAGGGCGACCTCGACGTCTCCCCGCTGTCCGCCGCGGGCAAGCACGTGGTGATCGTGGGCGGCGGCGACACCGGGGCGGACTGCCTGGGCACGGCGGTCCGGGAGGGCGCCGCGTCCGTGACCCAGGTGGACATCCGCGCGCTCCCCTCGGCGGAGCGGGACGAGACGGCCGACCCCTGGCCGACGTACCCCACGGTGTACCGGGTCTCCCCCGCCCACGAGGAGGCCGAGGCGTTGGGTTTCGGCCAGAATCCGGACGCCGACGCGCGGCTCTTCGCGGCGTCGACGCTGCGGTTCTCCGGGGACGGGGCGGGGCGGGTGCGTGCCGTCCACCTGGGCGCCGTGGACGCGCGGCGGCGCCCGGTGCCGGGTGCCGAGCGGGTCCTCGGGGCCGACCTTGTGCTCCTTGCGCTGGGGTTCCGGGGGCCGGAGGTGACCGTCGGGGGCGCGGTCGCGGAGCTGGGCGTGACGGTGGCGCCGGACGGAACGGTCGCCAGGGACGGCGGCTACGCGACGAACGTTCCCGGGGTGTACGTCGCCGGGGACGCCGGGCGCGGCCAGTCCCTGGTGGTGTGGGCGATCGCGGAGGGCCGCGCGGTCGCGGCGGCCGTGGACCGCCACCTCATGGGCACGACGTCACTGCCGTCCCCGGTGACCGCACACGACGGCCCGCTCAGGCCCTGACGGGACCCGCACACGACCACCCGGCCACCAGGGAGAACGTACGGAAGCGCCGCCCGCGACCGGCCCCTCGCCCCGAAGCACCGCCCACGGCCAGCCCCTCACCCCGAAGCACCGCCCACGACCAGCCCCTCACCCCGAAGCACCGCCCACGGCCAGCCCCTCACCCTCCGCCCGCACGCCTCCCTCTCACCCCTTGCGAGCCACCCCGCCGTAAATGGGGAGCGGCCCGTCCCCGACGGGCTCCACCCGCTCGCCCAGCTCCGGATGCCAAGCGTCGGCCACCGTCACGCCGGGTTCCACCAGGTCGAGGCCGTCGAAGAAGCGGACGACCTCGGCACGGTCGCGCAGGGCGAGGGTGAGGGCGCGGGACTTGTAGAGGTCACCGGCCGTCCTGGCCTGCTCGGGGGTGAACTCGCCGGTGCCGTGGGACAGCATCAGATGGCTCCCGGACGGCAGCGCGGACACCAGTTCTTCCACCACTTCGTATGCGCCGTCCTCGTCCGGGACGAAGTGCAGCAGCGCGACCAGGGACAGGGCGACGGGACGCGTGAAGTCGAGGGTCTTGCGGGCCTCGGCGAGGATGGCGGCGGGTTCGCGGGCGTCGCCCTGGATGTACTCGGTGGCGCCCTGGGGAGCGGACCGCAGCAGGGCCTCGGCGTGGGCGAGGACGATGGGGTCGTTGTCGCAGTAGACGACGCGGGTGTCGGGCGCGATGCCCTGGGCGATCTGGTGCAGGTTGGGCTCGGTCGGGATGCCGGTGCCGATGTCGAGGAACTGCCGGATCCCGGCCGTGGCGAGCCAGCGCGTGGCGCGCTGCATGAAGGCGCGGTTGGCGCGCGCGACGGCGGGGATGCGCGGGTCCATGGCGACGAGCTGGCGGCCCATCTCCTCGTCGACGGGGTAGTTGTCCTTGCCGCCGAGCCACCAGTCGTACATCCGCGCGGGATGCGGCTTGCTCGTGTCGATGTACGACGAGCCGCCCTCGTCCCCCTGGGCCTGCCCCGTCCCCGTCATCTGTGGCTCCCTTGCCCCTTCACCGAGGTCCCCGCGCACCGTGGTCGGGGTGCGCGCGCACGACGTACGAGTTCACCGGCGGATGCGGCACCCGCCGCACCGGCCGGTGGCGTATCCGCCGACCCGCCGGTGACGTACCCGGTCACGACAGCAGAAAGTCCGCCTCCCCCGCCTTCGCGCCCTGTATGAACGCCCGGATCTCACCGTCCGTGTAGATGAGCGCGGGTCCGTCCGGGTCGGAGGACTGGCGGACGGCGACGCGGCCGTCCTCCAGCTTCATGGCTTCGAGACAGTTGCCGCCGTTGCCGCCGCTCCACGGCTTGTGCCAGCCCTCGGCGCCGAGTTCGCGCGCGGGCATGCCGTTGTAGATCCGGGACCCGGGGGGCCGGGAGTCGGCGCGGGTGTCGGGCCGGGACGCAGGGCCCGTGCCCGCACGGTGTCGATCTCGGTCCATTCACAGCTCCTTGCGGACATCCCGGAGGATCTCCTTCGTGCGTTGTGCGGTGGCGGCCTGGGCCGCCATGCGGTCCATGACCTCAAGATGCGTCGCCACCTCGGTGCGCGCGTCCAGATAGACGGCACCGGTCAGGTACTCGCTGTAGACCATGTCCGGCAGCTCCGCCATCGCGAAACGGAAGAGCACGAACGGCCCGAAGGTGCCCGGGTGCGGCCCGGAGGCGAACGGCGCGACCTGGAGCGTCACGTGCGGCATCTCCACGGCTTCGAGGAGCCGGTCGATCTGTGCCCGCATCACGTCGGGGCCGCCGACGGGCCTGCGCAGCGCGGTCTCGTCCATCACGGCCCACAGGCGCGGCGCGTCCTCGCGGGTGAGCAGCGCCTGGCGCTCCATGCGCAGCGCCACGTACCGCTCGATGTCCTCGGGCCGGGTCTGGCCGATGGCCCCGGAACGCAGCACGCCACGCGCGTAGCTCTCCGTCTGGAGCAGCCCGGGCACGAAGTGCGGTTCGTAGGACCTGATGAGGCTCGCGGCGCCCTCCAGGCTGACGTACATGCTGAACCAGCCGGGCAGGATGTCGTGGAAGCGCTGCCACCAGCCGGGCTTGTTCGCCTCCTCGGCGAGCAGCACGAAGGCCTCGGCCTCTTCGTCCGTGACGCCGTACGCCTTCAGGAGCAGCTGGAGGTACGGGATCTTCAGCGCGACCTCGGCCGTCTCCATGCGGCGGACCGTGGCGGGGGCCACGCGGAGCACCCGCGCGGCTTCGTCGCGTTTCAGACCGGCTCGTTCGCGCAGGTCCTGCAGGCGACGACCGAGAACGACCTGTCCGACGGTCGGCGCCGACCGCGGTTCGCTCACGTCCTACCTCCACCCACTTCGCGTCGCTCTCTGCATCGCCGTTGTGCCACTCGCGTTACCGTGCGTCACCGCACTTCACCACGTGTCGCGCACGTCACGCCGCTCGGTGAGGCGTTGCGAGAAGTGTGCCATGGGACGTCTCAAAGGGACATGTCACTGTGCACTTTTCAGAGTGGCCCTTGCCAAGGTGTTCGCGGCGGGGCGATAGTGGAGAGCGTGACTCCGCCCGCATCGTTAGGAACCGAAGCCACCCGAGCCCGACTTGGCGTTTCCGCCGAGGGTCGGGCGGAGGCCGGCGAGCCTTGCGTCACCTTCACCCTGGCCGCGATGCCGAGTTCCGTGGCGCGGGCAAGGCGGCTGACGCGTGATCGGCTGTGTTCCCTCGCGGTCGGCGACGACGCCTGCGACCTGGCGGCGCTCGTCGTATCGGAGCTGGTCACCAATGCGATCGTGCACACCGGTAGCCGTACCGTCGTCTGCGAGATCTGCACGGGAGCCGACACCGTGCGGATAGCCATACGCGACGAGGGGCAGAGCTGCGGGGTGCCACGGCCGACAGGGCTGCGGGGACCTGACGAGGAGCATGGGAGGGGACTGCTTCTCGTGAGCGCCGTGAGCAGCGCATGGGGTGTCCAGGACTCCGGATCCGGCCTTTCGGTGTGGGCGGAGCTGCCCAGATCACCCGATCCGGCGATGTGCTTCGGCACGGCGGATACCGGTGTCCACGGTTTCGATACGGACGTCCTCGATGTCGAGGACGTCGAGGGCGTCGAGGCCTTGACCGACGGCCTGTGAGCCGACTGACGGGGATGCGAGTGCGACAGTGATGCGGTCGGGGGACATGTGAGCACGAGGACAGCGCGACTGCTCGACCTTGACACCTTGGTACGGCTCTCGCGAGAGCGGGAGCGGGCGGTCGGACGGCGAGTCGTGAGTGTGCAGCCAGTGGCACGACTCGCCGTCCCCGCCGGAATGCGGCAACCCCTCGGCTGCGACGCGGTCGCCATGCCGGCGGAGTTCGGTCCGCGCCTCCTGGAGCGACTGCCCCGGGTGGGTTGTGTGTACGAGGACGGGCCGCGCTGGTGGTGGATCGTGCCGGCGGACTCGGACGTGGCCCTGCAGTGGCCGCCGTCGACGTTCTACTCGCCGGGCGCCGTGGTGCCGGACGCGACCCGGGAGCCGGTGCTCGTGCACCGGCCCGAGGGCTCTGTCCCCTATACCCCGCCGATCCCCCTGTATCTGGGCCTGTGCCGCCTCGCCGGGGCCGTTCCCGGGTGGGCGGGGGCCGTCCGGGCCTGAGGCCCGGACACCGGAGCGGGCCGAGAGCGTCTCGCCCCCGGCCCGCCGCGGCAGGGCGTCAGGCCGTCAGGCCACAGAGCGCCCGCTTGCCTCCTGACCGCGCACGATCACCAGGAACGCGTCGCTCGACAGGTCCATCACGACCTCCGCGCGCTGTCCCTCACTGCGCCGGTCCCGTGCGAACTCCTCCGCGGGCCACGACCCGCGCGGTCCGCCCGCCGGAAAGCTCTCGAGGACGACTCGTCCGTTCATCATGTTCACGTTCCCCCGTGTACGACTCGGTTGTTCGGTACGAGGTCCTCGAAGGCCCTGCGGCCCTCGAATTCCCCGAAAACAAAGACCCTGCACCGAGGAGAACGCGCGCCGCACCCCGTTCGGCTCACAAAGTGACCTAACAGACACAGAGTTGAGGCCGTAGGGCAGCATCGCGCGGCCCGTGCGCGCCGTCAGTACCCGTAGCCGTCGTACTCCTCGTACTCGTCGTGGTACCGCACCCGGTCACTCCCCGCCGGTGCCCCGAGCGCCGACGCCCGGCCCTCGGGCCGCTCCCACTCCTCCTGGCGGCCGAGCGCGGTGAGGTCGAGCAGGCTGGTGGTGGAGCCGAGGCCGTCCAGGCCCCGGTCGAACGTCGAGTACGTGTGGAAGACGCGGTCCCCGTCGCGCAGGAAGCAGCTGATGCCGGGGCGGTCCCGCACAAGGCCGTCGGGCCCCGCGAACGACGCGGCGAAGTCGCGGTTGAACTCGCCGCCGCACGCGGAGAACCAGGGCACGACCCAGCCCATGCGGGCCTTGAAGGGCAGGATGCGGGTGAAGGGGGCACGCGAGACGGCGACGAAGGTCGTACCGCGGGCCCGCAGATGCGCGAGGTGCCCGATCTGGTCGAGGAACGCCGAGCAGCTGCGGCAGCCCGCGTCCCACTCGGGCGCGAACATGAAGTGGTACACGATCAGCTGGGCGCGGCCCTCGAACAGGTCGAGCAGGCTCGCCTTCCCGTCCGCGCCGTCGAACAGGTAGTCCTTGTCCACCTCGACCATGGGGAGCCCGCGCCGGTCGGCGTTCAGCTCGTCACGGGCACGGGTCGCGGCCTTCTCCTTGGCGAGCAGCTCCTCGCGCGCGGCCAGCCACTCCGCGCGCGTGACGATGTGCGGCAGTCCCATGGCGCAATCCTCCGGATCCGATCCGCGGTTCGCGGGTCCTCGGGAGGGCTGACTGGACGTCTCACGAGAACTCATCGGTCCTGTACGGGATTTCCCGAATTCTTTCTCAGCCGGGCCGCCGGAGGGGTCGCCCGCCCCTCCCCGAGGGTCAGCGTGTTCGCGTCCGGCACCACCCGCCTCACCCGTCGTACTCCTGGATCCGCTTCCCGTGCCCCCGCTCCACCAGCGCGGGCATCCGCTCGCCCAGCTCCCCCACGACGGCCGCCACGTCGACCGTCTGGAGCTGCCGGTCGCGCATCAGGACGCGGCCGTCGACGACGGTCGTGCGGACGTCCCCGCTGCGCGCGCTGTGCACGAGGGTGGCGGCCAGGTCGTGGACGGGCTGGGTGTGCGGTCCGGAGAGGTCGACGAGGATCAGGTCGGCGCGGCGGCCCGCGGCGATCGAGCCGATCGAGTCGCCGAGGCCGACCGCCCGGGCGCTCTGGAGCGTGGCGTGGTGCAGGGCCTGGCGGGAGGTCAGCCAGCGCGGGTCGCCGGTCGTGGACTTCTGGACGAGGGCGGTGAGCGCCATGGCCTCCCAGACGTCGAGGGAGTTGTTGGAGGCGGCGCCGTCCGTGGCGAGGCCGACGGGGATGCCGAGGTCGGCCAACTCCCGCACCGGCGTGGTGTCCCAGGCGAACTTCAGATAGCCGCGGGGCGCGCTCGCGACGGCGACGCGGCCCGTGGCTCCGGCGAGGACGGGCAGGTCGCGCTCGACGATGCCGGTGCCGTGGGCGATGAGGACGTCGACGTCGAGGAGGCCCGCGCGGTGCAGGATCTCGATGGGTGTGGCGCCGTGCCGGGCGAGGCTGTGCTCGGTCTGGGCGCGGCTCTCGGCGGCGTGCAGATGGACCAGCAGGCCGTGCTCGCGGGCGAGTTCGGCGGTGGCGGCGAGGTCGGCGTCGTCGACGGTGTACGGGGCGTGCGGGGCCAGGCAGGTGGTGACGCGGCCGTCGGCGGATCCGGCGCGGCGCAGCGCGAAGTCCAGGGACGCCTCCCGGCCCTCGGGGCCCTGGGAGGAGAAGTACGCCTGGCCGAGGCTGGCGCGCAGCCCGGTCTCGGCGACGACGTCCGCGACGGTGTCCATGGCGAAGTAGTGGTCGGCGAAGGTGGTGACGCCGCCGCGGATCATCTCGGCGCAGGCCAGGCGCGCGCCGAGCTCCACGTCGCGCTCCTCGAGGTTGGACTCGATGGGCCAGACGTAGTCGTTGAACCACTCCTCCACGGGCAGGTCCTCGGCGATGCCGCGCAGGGCCACCATCGGGGAGTGGGTGTGGCAGTTGACGAGGCCGGGCAGGGCCGCCTGGCCGCGGGCGTCGATGCGTTCGACGGCGGCGAGCGGGGCCGCGGCGGCGGTCGTGGTGACGTCGGCGATGACTCCGTCACGTACGACGATCGCGGTGTCCGCCGCGAAGCCGACGCGCTCGGCCGAGTCGTGGACGAGGGCCGTGCAGCCCATGATGATGAGGTCGGCGGGGCCGGATGCGGCAGGCTCGGTCATCCGTTCACGGTACGGGGAGCGGGTCGCCGTGGGCCTGTCGCGGCAGGCGTTTCGGGGGCACTCTGGCGTCAGCCGCCCGTCGCCGCCTTCGGGCCCGCGGGCTCCAGTGGGACACCTCCCGGCATCTCACGAAAGCCTCCCGCCACCCGCACACCCCACGCCACCTCACGACGGCGAAGGAACCCGGCATGCTCCTAGGCACCTGGAATCTGGAGAACCTCTTCCGCCCCGGCGGCCCGTCGGGCCCGACCGACAAGACGGCGTACGAGGCGAAGCTGGCCGCGCTCGCGGAGACGGTGCGCGCCCTCGACCCGAGCCTGCTCGGTGTGCAGGAGGTCGGTGATCCGGCCGCCCTCGCGGACCTCGCCGCGATGCTCGACGGCGACTGGCACACGGCGGTGTCGCGGCACGCGGACGACCGGGGCATCCGCGTCGGCTTCCTCAGCCGGCTCGACCTGGAGGTCATCGCCGACGTCGAGGCGTTTCCGCCGAAGCTGCGGCCGGTGCAGGGCGACGACGCGGGCAGGCAGGTCGGCACGACGGGCCGCGGCCTGTTCGCCGTACGCGTCGTCAGCCGCGCGATCACCCTGGACGCGGCCGTCTGCCATCTGAAGTCGAAGCTCCTGACGTATCCGGGCGGCCGGTTCCAGCCGCTTGACGAGGGCGAACGGGCCCGCGTCGGGGCGTACGCGCTCTACCGCCGCACCGCCGAGGCCGCGACGCTGCGCGCGCTCGCCGACCAACTGATCGACCGGAAGGGCCAGTCACGCGATGTGGCCGTCCTCGGCGACCTCAACGACGAGGTGGCGGCGGCCACCACCCAGATCCTGCTCGGCCCGCCGGGATCCGAGCTGGGCACCCCCGGCCACGCCCACCCGGACAGGGGCGACGCGACCCGGCTGTGGAACGTGGCACCCCTGATACCGGCCGAACGCCGCTTCTCCCGCGTCAACTTCGGCCGCCGCGAACTGATCGACCACGTGCTCCTGAGCCACCGCCTCACCGCCCGGGTGGTGGCCGACGGCGAGGCGAGCACGGGCCTGCCGGACGACGCGGCGGGGCTCGACCTGCCGTCGGTGGGGACGGATCCGCAGGACCGGCGGGACGCGCCGGGGTCGGACCACGCGCCGGTGTGGATACGGTTCCGGCCCTGACCCCGCCGAGGGGCGGCTACCCGCGCGGAACCACCGTGGAGAGCACCCCCGGCAGCGGATACCAGTCGGACGACACGATGCTGGCGTGCCGCCCCGCGAGGAGGGCGACGCGGTCGCGGGCCTGGGCCTCGGTCGGGTTGGTGGCGCTGATGGCGGGCGGCACGTTGTGGGCGTCGGACATGACGACGAGATAGCGCCGGTCCGCGTACCACTTGGTGTCGACGGACCCGCCCGCGTACACCGACGCGTCCCCGTCGAACAGCACGAACCACGGCCGGATCGAGGTGTCGGTGTAGCGCGTGCGCGGGTCGCCGGAGGCGGCGCCGAGGACGGCGGGGAAGGCTCCGGCGTCCCCGAGGCGACCGGCGGCGGCGAGGTCCCGCAGATGCGTGGCGTACTCGCGGTCGGTCCACAGGTTGTCGGCGGGGTTGCCCTGCTCGACGGTGCCGGGGATCAGCTCGACGATGAACTTGCCCGCGAGGTCGGACCGGTCGGGCCAGCCCTTCTTCTGCACGGCCTCGTCGAGGTTCGCGCTGCCCTCGGCGAGCTGGCCGGGCCGGTAGAGGGCGTCGCCGAGCTTGCCGCGCAGCAGGGCGTCGAGTTCGGCGGGGCCGCGGCCGTTCTTCGCCTGGAAGCCGTCCTTCAGCTCGACCTTCACGAGGACGGGCCGGTGGCCCGGGTGGGCGTCGTGCCAGGCCTTCATGTCGGCGAGGCAGCCGTCGAGCCGCTGGTTGCGGGCCTTGGTGCGCAGCTCCTCGGGCTTCTGCGCGTTCTCGCAGTTGTTGTCGTTGCCGACGGGGTTGCTGTGCGAGACGCGCCAGCCGCCACCGAAGACGTTGGTCCACACGTCGAGTTCGAGCATGCCCGCGCCGGAGTCCAGGGCGTCCGCGAAGTAGGGGTACTTGGACTTCTCGTACGCGTTGTGGACACCGACGCCGGTGGTGGCGGCGTACGGGGAGCCGGCGGCGGGCACGGAGGCGGGGCCGCTGTCGGCGAGGGCGGGCGGGGCGGCGGTCAGGGCACCGGCGACGGCGCAGGCGAGGGCGAGCCCGAGGACCTTGCCGCGCCCGCGCGGTGCCCCTGCCTCGGCGTGCCCCGTACCTTCCGCACCGGCCGTGCCTTCCGTACTACCCGTACCCGCCGACCATTCCGTCACTGTGCGCACCGTCGTCCCCTCCGCGACACCCGTCAAGTCCTGGGAAAGGTAAGGGATGAGAGTGACGGGACGGAAGACGGCGACTTACGGACAGGCCCGTGCGCCGACACATCCACGAGGCCCGGGTCCTCTACTGTTTACGCCCGTCGACGCCGCTCCGCACCCGGCCGTCGGCGCCCCGTACCCGTCGCCCGGCCCGCGCGGCCGCGCGCCCGCACGAAAGGCGGCCCCATGGCCCTCACCCTCACGCTCACCGGCCCGCGCCTCGCCCTGGCCGCCGCGGCGGCGGTCCTCGCGATCGGCGCGCCGACGGCGTACGCGGCCCTGGACTCCGAGGACACGGCACCCCGCACGCAGGGCACGGCCTCCCGCGGCGAGCCCTTCGTCGAGACCCGTCTGTTCTTCGGCACCGAACGCCCCGACGGCGGCCCGGCCGTGACGGACAAGCAGTTCATGAAGTTCATCGACACCGAGGTCACGCCCGGCTTCTCCGACGGCCTGACCATCCAGCAGGGCCGGGGCCAGTGGAAGGACAGCAACGGCAAGATCGAGCGGGAGCGCTCGTACGAGCTGATCCTGCTGTACCCCACCGCCGAGGCGAAGAAGCGGGACGTCCTCATCGAGGAGATCCGCTCCGACTACGAGAAGAAGTTCAAGCAGGACTCGGTGGGGCGGCTCGACGACCGGGCGCGTGTGGACTTCTGACGGGCGGCGAGTCGGACCGTTCACGGGGTGCCGGGAGCTGACGGCAGGCCATCGACCCCGGCACCACCACCGCACCTCACGGCCCACGGCGCCCTCCACGCCTCACCTCCGTACGGCGCCTCCGCACGGCACCTCCACGCCTCACCGCCGCACACACCGCCGCGCCCTGCCTCCGCGCCCTCCTTCTGCGCACGCGCGGACCTAACTCAGCGTGACGTCGCCCACGGTGTGGGCCTGGATGACGTTCCCGTGCTGCACACCACCGCTGATGGTGTTGCGCACGGCGCCGCCCCGCCCTTCCTCTCCCCCGTCGGGGGCCAACTCGTCCAACAGCACCCGCAGTTCGGCGGCGGCCTCGGGATCGTCCCGCAGCGCCCGCCGCATCCGGTTGCGCCATTCGGCCTGCACGTCGGCGGCGGTGTCCGCGTCCTCCGCGTCCCGTGCGGCGACCAACTCCTCGCGTGCTTCGTCGAGTTCACTGCCGACGGCGTCGGCGGCACCGTCACCGTCCTGCGCGCGCCGCCGCGTGAAGAACCCGACGGCCCGCTCCCGCGCGGCCGCCCACCCGTCTCCCACCATCGACTGCACGAGCGCCGTAGCTCCGGCCGCCGCGAGGGCGGTCAACTCTGCGTCCACGGGGTCTCCTTCGTCGCCGCTGCTGCCGCTGGAGAGTCCACGGTAGCGGCCACGGACCGGCCCCGGACGTCAGACGCCGAGCAGACTCGTGAGGGCTCCCACCGGGTTCTCGTCGGCGGGGCCGTCCGGCCACCAGTCGGCCCGGCCGGAGTGGGGCTCGGCGCGGTAGGGGTACCAGCGGCCGTCGTGGCCGTAGCGGATCTGGTGGGTGCCGGTGGGGTCCGTGAGGTGGTTGCGGTGGATCGTCATGCGGGGCAGGTCCGCGCCGGCGAGGGCGCCCCTGGCCCGGTCGAAGGGGCCTGCCGGGGGGTCCCAGGGGGACTCCAGGACCGCAAGGCCCTCTTCGCCGCCCTGCCGCCAGGCCGCCGCCGCGCGGGACAGGTCGGCGGGGGTGCGGCCCACCGACGCGGCCAGCGCGGCGAACTGACGGCTGAACGTCCGGCGCCCCGTCAGACCGGGGTGGGACGCGGCGAGCCGCACCGCGTCGAGCCACCCGTCGGCCGCGAACGGGGACTCGCCCCACCTCAGGTACGCGTGGGCCCGCGCCGCCGCGTCCGTCGCCAGGAACTCCAGCGCCGCCGCGTCGGGCGCACCCGGCACGGCGGGCAGGACGGGCGCGTCGCCGGGGCGCTGCGGAACGGGGAACGGGGGCGGTAGCGGGGGCCGGTAGCCACCGGCCAGGACGTCCCGGGCGGGGATGCCCGGGAGGGGCGGGGGCACGAGGGGGGCTGTCGCGGGCCGTTCGGGGTGGGGGGCGGGTGTGCCCTGGGGCGGGGAGGACGGGTCGGCCGCGTCGGCCGCGTCGGCCGCGTTGGCCGCGTTGGCCGCGTTGGCCGCGTTGGCCGCGTTGGCCGCGTTGGCCGCCAGGCGGGTGGTAGCACGTGCCGTGGGCGTCGAGGGGCTGGTGTCGCCCTCGTTGGCAGTCGAGGGGATGGCGTTCCGCACCCTCGTCGTCGAGCGGGTGGCGTCGCCGTCCTCCGCCACCGGGCGAAGGGGGCCCCTCGCCCTGACGCCTCGGATGGCCTTTCTTGCCGCGTCCGATGGACGGGCGGCGCCAGCCGCCGCAGCCGTCGAAGGGGTGGCGTCACCCTCGTCGGCTGTGGGGTGAAGGGCATCCCCCTCCGCGGACGTCGAAAGGGCGGCGTCACTCTCGCCAGGCACGAGGCGAAGAGCATCCCCCGCCCTGGCGCCCCGGGCATCCCTCCGCGCCTCGTCCGACGGACGGGCAGCGTCCCCTGTCACGGACGACGAAGGGGCGGCGTCGCCCTCGCCGGGCAGGGCGCGAAGGGCACGCCCAGCCCTCGCGCTCGTCCGCACAGCCTTCCGCGCCGCGTCCGACGGACGGACAACGCCCCCCGCCGGACCAGCAGGACGGGCACCATCCCCCGTGGTGTCACCCGCCTCCAGCCCCGGGCGAGCCGCCTCCCCCGCCCGGGCAGCCGAGCGGATGGCCCTTCGGGCCGCGTCCGACGGGCGCGCGGTCTTCCGTGCCTCGGGTGACTCGGCCGCCGGACGGGCGGCGTCACCCTGTGCGGATGCCGGCGCGCGGAAGGCGTCGTCCGCCCCGGCCGCCGTACCGGAACCGTCGTGCGTCCCCGGCACCGGGCGCACCACCTCGTCGGCCTCAGTAACCTCCGCCTCCGCCTCGCGGCTGACGCCACCGCCGTCGGCGGCCCCCACGCGGGCGGTGTCGTCCGACGGGACCCCCGTCGTCGCCGTCTCCCCGTGCGGGAGCGCCGAAGCGTGCGCCGCCGCCGGAGGGCGCGGCGTCGCCGGAGCGGGCGCCGCCTCCCGGGCCGCGAAGTGTGCGTTGCGGCGCGCGAGTTCGTCCAGTACGCGCGTCTCCTCGGCGCCCCGTACGAGGAGGAGGACGAAGGGGTCGGCGTCCAGGATGCGGGCTGTTTGGTAGGTGAGGGCCGCGGCGTGTTTGCAGGGGTGGCCGCGGTCGGGGCAGGTGCAGGAGGGGATGAGGTCGCCGTGGCCGGGGAGGAGGGGGACGCCGGTGTCGTCGGCGGTGGTCGCGAGAGCGTGGGGCATGTCGCGGGTGAGGAGGGCCGTGAGGTGGGCGGGGTCGGCTACGGCCGCGTCGAGGAGGCGGTCCCAGTCGGTGGGGGTGAGGGTGCGCATGCGGAGTTCGGCGCGGTAGGGGCGGGGGCGGCTGCCGTGGACGTACGCGACGATGCGGCCCGGCTCGACGGTGATGGTGTCGACGTGGCCCTCGCGGGCGTACGTACGGCCGCGGGCAAGGCGGGCCGGGTCGAGCGCCGAGTCCTCCAGGGCGGCGATCCACGCGTCGCCCCACCACGTCGAGGCGAAGGGGGCGTCGGGGTCGGTGCGGGGCGGGAGGGCGGGGAAGACACGGGAGCGGGCACCACCGCCGACGCCGGGGAACATCGGGGAGTGGGCGCCGTCACCCGGAGCGGAGCTCATCGCACCCTCCGCAGCGCCACAAGCTCCGACAGCTCCGCGTCCGACAGCTCCGTGAGGGCCGCCTCGCCGCCGTCGCCGAGTACCGCGTCCGCCAGGGCCTGTTTGGCGGCGAGGAGTTCGGCGATGCGGTCCTCGACGGTGCCCTCGGTGATGAGGCGGTGGACCTGGACGGGCTGGGTCTGGCCGATGCGGTACGCGCGGTCGGTGGCCTGGTCCTCGACGGCGGGGTTCCACCAGCGGTCGTAGTGCACGACGTGGCTCGCGCGGGTCAGGTTCAGGCCGGTTCCTGCCGCCTTGAGGGAGAGCAGGAAGACCGGGACCTCGCCCGCCTGGAAGCGGTCGACCATCGTCTCGCGCGCGGCCACCGGCGTACCGCCGTGCAGGAGTTGGGTGGGTACGCCGCGCGCGGTCAGATGGGACTCGATGAGGCGCGCCATCTCCACGTACTGGGTGAAGACGAGCACGGAGGCGTCCTCGGAGAGGATCGTGTCGAGGAGTTCGTCGAGCAGGTCGAGCTTGCCGGAGCGGGAGCGGCCCGCGCCCGTGCGGGAGTGGCCCTCGCCCGTGCGCGCGGCGCCGTCCTTCAGGTACTGCGCGGGGTGATTGCAGATCTGTTTGAGGGCCATGAGCAGCTTCATGACCAGGCCGCGGCGGGCGATGCCGTCGGCGGCCTCGATGCGGGCGAGCGTCTCGCGCACCACCGCCTGGTAGAGCGCGGTCTGTTCGCGGGTGAGGGGCGCCGGGTGGTCGGTCTCCGTCTTCGGGGGCAGTTCGGGGGCGATGCCCGGGTCGGACTTCTTGCGGCGGAGGAGGAAGGGGCGTACGAGACGGGCGAGGCGGGCCACGGCCTCGTCGCTCTCGGCGGAGCCGCCGGTCTCGGCGAGGCGGGCGTGCCGGGCGCGGAACGCCTTGAGCGGGCCGAGCAGCCCGGGGGTGGTCCAGTCGAGGAGGGCCCACAGCTCGGAGAGGTTGTTCTCGACGGGCGTGCCGGTGAGGGCGACCCGCGCCGCGGCGGGGATCGTGCGCAGCGCCCGCGCCGTCGCCGCGTGCGGGTTCTTCACGTGCTGCGCCTCGTCGGCGACGACCAGGTCCCAGTCGCGGGCGGCGAGTTCGGCGGCGCTGGTGCGCATCGTGCCGTACGTGGTGAGGACGATGGCGCCGTCGGGGACGTCGTCGAGGCTGCGGCCGGTGCCGTGGAAGCGGCGTACGGGGACGTGCGGGGCGAAGCGTTCGATCTCGCGCTGCCAGTTGCCGAGCAGGGAGGTGGGACAGACGACGAGGGTCGGCTCGGGGCGCGCCCGGTGCAGGTGCAGGGCGATGAGGGTGACGGTCTTGCCGAGCCCCATGTCGTCGGCGAGGCAGCCGCCGAGGCCGAGCGCCGTCATGCGGTCGAGCCAGGCCAGGCCGCGGAGCTGGTAGTCGCGCAGGGTGGCCTTGAGCGCGGGCGGCTGCGGGACGGGGTGCGGGTCGCCGGTGAGGCGTTCGCGCAGGTGGGCGAGGGCGCCGGTGGGGACGGCGGGGACGCGTTCGCCGTCCACGTCGGCGGCGCCGGTGAGCGCGACCGTGAGGGCATCCACGGGGTCGAGCAGGCCCAGGTCGCGCTTGCGGGCCTTGCGGACAAGGTCGGGGTCGACGAGGACCCACTGGTCGCGCAGCCGCACGATGGGGCGGTGCGCCTCGGCGAGGGCGTCCATCTCGGCCTCGGTGAGCGGGGAGCCGCCCTCCTCGGCGCCGGAGCCCCCGTCCCCGCCTCCGCCCCCGTACGGGCCGAGCGCCAACTGCCAGCGGAATTCCAGCAGTTGCTCGGTCTTGAAGAAGTCGAAGTTGTCGGCGGCCGTACCCGGTGCGGGCCGCACCACTGCGGTCGCGGTCAGCTCGCGCGACAGCTCCCGCGGCCAGTGCACGTCGACCCCGGCCGCGCCGAGCCGCGTCGCGGTGGCGCCCAGGAGGTCGTACAGCTCGGCCTCGGTGAGCGGGAGCACGTCGGGGCGCGGCCGGTCGACGAGGCGCCCCAGCGGCGGCCAGACGCGGGCGGCCCGGCGCACCGCGAGCAGCGTCTGGGCCTTGGCGCGCGGCCCGAAGTGCTCGGCGCCCTCCCAGAGCCGCGCGGCGTCGACGACGAGGGTGGGGTCGGCGAGGCTGTGCACCTGGAGCACGGCGGCAGCGGCCCCGGCGGCGGCACTCCGGCCGACCCCGGCGATTCTGCCGACCCCGGCACCCCGGCCGCCCCCGGCACCCCCACCGGCCCCGGCCCCAGACCCGGACCCGACCCCGGTCCCGAAACCAGCCCCAGCCCCAGCCGACCCACCCCCTTCTCCCGCCCCGGCACCCTCCCCCTCCCCGTCGAACAAGTCGTGCGCCCGCAGATCCACCCGCAGCGACACCCGCACCCCCGCGTCCTGCCCGGCCGCCACCTCCGCCGCCCACTCGCGCGCCGCGGGCAGCGACTGCGGGGCGCGGGCGGCGAAGGGCGCGCCGACGGCGTACGCGGCGGCCGGGGTGCGCGGCAGGACGTCGACGACGGCGTCGACGAAGGCCCTGACCAGCGCGTACGGATCGGGCAACAGCAGTGGCGGCCGGGCGCCGGGCAGGGGCACGGCGTGCGCTTCCGGGGGCATGGCGGCGGCGATGGCCCGCAGGTGCGCGACGTCCTCGGCGGCGAGCGGCCCGGCCCGCCATGCGTCCACGTCGGCATCGGTCAGGCCGGGCAGCAGTCTGCCCCGGGCGGCGAGGTGCAGGGCGTGCCGGGCGGCGGCGTCCCAGCACGCGGCGGCGGGATGCGCGGCGACGACGGCGGGTCCGTGGGTGCGAGGGGAGTCGTGGGTACGAGGGGAGTCGTGGGTGCGAGCAGAGGCTCGGCCGTGGGCGCGCCCACGTCCCGCCCCACCACCAGCACCCCCCAGAAGGACCTCAACCCCCTCCCCCACCGGCGCGAACAGCGCGGGCACGATCCGCCTGCGCACCCCCGTGCCATGGCGGCGTACGACGGTCAGCTCCCCCCGCCCCCACGTCCCCGCGCCCCCCGCGCCGGGCACGTCGGGCAGTTCCCCGCCGTCCGGCCGCCACCACGCGAGCACGCCGTCGCGGGGCACCTCGGCGGGCAGAAAGACGGCGGCACAGGTGCGTACGAGAGCGGCGCGGGCGGCACGATCGACGGCGGCACGGTCGGCGGCAGGCCCATCGACGCCGGAACCACCGACGACGGCACGACGAACACCGGCAGAGGCCACCCCGGCACCCCCAACCACCACCGCCACCACCTCACCCGTTCACTCGCGCACGCACACACATACGCACCCGCACCCGTCAGCTCCCACCGCCACCCTAAGGCGACCCCGCACCCCACCCCGTCGCCGAGTCCGCCCGCGCGCCCCGCGCAGCCGCCGGACCTGCGCGGTCGCACCGCCGCCGGTGCCGCGCGGCCGCCGCGCCGCCGCACTCCGCGCGGCCGCCCCATCCCACGGTAGGAAACTTTCCTAACAATTATTGGTCCACAATCTTGACGCGCACATGCCCCCTCGCCACCATTCCTGAGACAGAAGCACCGGACGCATCTCCCGCACCCCCACGCGCCACCCCCCACGCGATCAGGAGACGGACATGTCGCTCACCCCCCGCCCCACCGACACCCCCACCACGACTCCCGCTTCAAGCCACAACTCCCGTAAGCCCAAAGCCCGTTGGGCCGTCCCGGCCGCCGCGGCCACCGCGCTCGCCGTGGTCGGCGGAGTGCTCCTGTGGTCGCCGGCCGACGAGGCCGACGCCGCGGCGTCGCCGCGGGCGGCCTTCTCCGCCGTGGCCGTGGGCGACATCGCCGAGCAGTGCACCAAGAGCGACAGCGACTGCGCGCACCCGAAGACGGCCGCGCTCGTCCAGCGGCTCGACCCGAAGTTCGTGCTGACGATGGGCGACAACCAGTACGACGACGCCCGCCTGAAGGACTTCCAGAAGTACTACGCGACCACCTGGGGCGCCTTCAAGAACAAGACCAAGCCGGTGCCGGGCAACCACGAGACGTACGACCCGGCGGGCCCGCTCAAGGGCTACAAGTCCTACTTCGGCTCGGTCGCCTACCCGAACGGCAAGAGCTACTACAGCTTCGACCAGGACAACTGGCACTTCATCGCGCTCGACTCCAACAGCTTCGACAGCAGCTCGCAGATCGAGTGGCTGAAGAAGGACCTGGCGGCGAACTCCAAGAAGTGCGTGGCCGCGTACTGGCACCACCCGCTGTTCTCCTCCGGCGAGCACGGCAACAACCCGGTCGGCAAGCCGGTCTGGAAGCTGCTCGACGACGCGAAGGCGGAGCTGGTCCTCGGCGGCCACGACCACCACTACGAGCGGTTCGCGCCGCAGAAGGCGAACGGTTCCGCCGACTCGGGCGGCATCGTCGAGATCCTCGCGGGCACGGGCGGAGCGAACCCGTACAAGATCGAGGAGGTCCAGCCCAACAGCCAGAAGCGGATCACCAACACCTACGGCGTCGTGAAGCTCGACTTCACCGACACGGGCTTCTCCTGGAAGCTGATCGGCACGGACGGGTCCACGAAGGACACCAGCCCGTCCTACAGCTGCCGCTGATCCGGACCAGGTGTCGCACAGATGTATCTGGCCACCACGGACGCGGTCACCACGGCCAAGGACAAGAAGAAGGGCGCGGGCGGTCCCGCCCGGAAGGACGGCGGACGCGAGGGCAAGGGGCGCGGTCGCGTCACCGGTCCCGTCCTCGCGCTCGGCGCCGTCAGCCTCGTCACCGACATCTCGTCGGAGATGGTCGCGGCGGTGCTCCCGCTGTACTTCGTCCTCGGCCTCGGCCTGTCCCCGCTGGCGTTCGGTTTCCTCGACGGTCTCTACAACGGCGCCACGGCGTTCGTACGGCTCCTCGGCGGGTACGCGGCCGACCGCGGCGGGCGGCACAAGCTCGTCGCGGGCTCCGGGTACCTGCTGTCCGCGCTGTCCCGCCTTGGGCTGCTGCTCGCGGGCGGCGCCACGGCCGGGATCGGGGCGGCGATCGCCGCGGACCGCCTCGGCAAGGGCGTGCGGACGGCGCCCCGGGACGCGCTGATCTCGCTGAGCAGTCCGCCGGACGGGCTCGGCCGGGCGTTCGGCGTGCACCGGGCGATGGACACGACGGGTGCGCTGCTCGGCCCGCTCGCGGCGTTCGCGCTGCTGTGGGTGACGGCGGACGCGTACGACGCGGTGTTCGTCGTCAGCTTCTGCTTCGGGCTCTTCGGGGTACTGCTCCTGGTGGCGTTCGTGCCGGGCCGGGCGGCGCTGCCCGCGGCGCCCGCGAGGACACCGGCGTCCCGCCCCCGCAAGGCCCTCACGCTCCTGCGCGTCCCCGCCTTCCGCCGCGTCTGCGCCGCCGCCGCGCTGCTCGGCGCGGCGACCGTCGGCGACGCCTTCCTCTATCTGCTGCTGCAGCGGCGCCTGGACTTCGCGGAGAGCTGGTTCCCGCTGCTCCCGCTCGGTACGGCGGCGGTGTACCTGCTGCTCGCCGTGCCGGTGGGGCGGCTCGCCGACCGCGTCGGCCGTCGCGGCCCGTTCCTCGCGGGGCACGGCGCGCTGCTCGTCGCGTACGTCCTGCTGCTCCTGCCCACCGGCGGCCGGACGCTGCTCGTCGGGGTGCTGCTCGCGCTCGGCGTGTTCTACGCGGCGACCGACGGCGTCCTGATGGCCCTGGCCACGCCGTGCCTGCCCGAGGGGCGGCGGGCGAGCGGCATGGCGGTGCTCCAGACGGGCCAGGCCCTCAGCAGGCTGCTCGCCGCGGCGGGGTTCGGCGCGGCCTGGACCCTGTGGGGCATCGGCGCGGCCCTGACGTGCGCGGCGCTCGCGCTGACGGTGGCGATCGCGGGCGGGGCGGCGCTGCTGCGGTCGACGGAGGGCCCGTCGCAGACCACCGCACCCGCACAAGGACCGGCCCCCGAGGAGCCGCACGCCCCGCCGGAGAAACCCCACGCACTCCCGGAAGGCACCCCATGACCCTCACCCTGCCCGAGGCGTCCACCCGGCTGCGGGTCGTCTCCGTCGTGGCGGCCGCCACCCTCCTCGCCGCCGCGGCCGTCACGTACACCGTGCGCGCCGTCCACCGGGCCGAACCGATCGCCTCCAGCTCGGAGTTCGCCCTCGACCCCGGCCATCTCTACTTCCGCTCGACGCAGACGGGAGCGGGCCGCGTCGCCCGCCTCCCCGCGACCGGCACCGGCCCCCGCACCCCCAACGGCCCTTCCTGCGAACGCTTCTACGCCGCCGGGGGCACCGCACTGTGCCTGCTGCGCCGCCCCGGCATCCCGCCGAAGTCGTACGCCGTGGTCCTGGACGAGCGGCTGCGCGAGAAGCGGCGCGTGGCGCTCACCGGCATCCCGAACCGGGCACGGGTCTCGGCGTCCGGCCGGATGCTGTCGTGGACGATGTTCACCACCGGCGACAGTTACGCGGGCGGCGACTCGTCCTTCTCCACCCGCACCTCGATCCTCGACACCCGCACGGGCTACCTGGTCAAGAACATGGAGGAGATCCCCCTCACCCTCGACGGCCGCCGCTACCACTCCCCCGACGTCAACTACTGGGGCGTCACCTTCGCCCGCGACGACAACCGCTTCTACGCCACCGTCTCGACGAAGGGCAGGACGCACCTGGTCCAGGGCGACATGCGGAAGTGGTCGGCCCGCGCCCTGCGCGAGAACGTGGAGTGCCCGTCCCTCTCCCCCGACAACACCCGCCTCGCCTTCAAGAAGCGCGTGCGCGGCGGCACGAAGAACCCCTGGCGCCTGTACGTCCTGGACCTGCGCACCATGCGCGAGCACCCCCTCGCCGAACGCCACAGCGTCGACGACCAGGCGGCCTGGCTCGACAACGACACGCTGGCGTACGCGCTGCCGGGCCGCGAGGGCCGCAAGCAGGACATCTGGACGGCACGGGCGGACGGCAAGGGCAGCCCCGAACTGCGGGTGCCGGGAGGCAGTTCACCGGCGCAGGTGCGCTGAGCCCGCCACGGGCGACGGCCACGGGGCGGGCGCCCCGGAAATCCGGATGCGCCCGCCCCGCCCGACACCGCACGATGCCCCCATGACCACCGACGCCACCCCCTCGACTCCCCCAACTCCCCCGAAGCCCACCGCCCCCGTCCACCGAACCGTCGTCCCCAGCCTCTTCCCGCCCCCCGGATACGCCCACGCGGCCGTCGTGGAAGCCGGTACGCGCCTCGCGTTCATGGCCGGTTCCGTGCCCCTGGACGCCGAAGGGAACCTCGTCGGCGAGGACGACCCGGTCCTCCAGGCCCAGCAGGTCATCGCCAATCTCGACGAGGCCCTGCGCGCCGTCGGCAGCGATCTTTCGCAGGTGGTGGCGAGCACGGTGTACGTCGTCGGGGACGAGCCCGGCGTGCTGGCGCGGGTGTGGGACGTGGTCCGCGCGTCCGAGCTCCTCAGCGAACGCCCGCACACCTCGACGCTGCTCGGCGTGACCGTCCTCGGCTACCCCGGCCAGCTCGTGGAGATCACCGTCACGGCCGTCGTGCCCGAAGGGGCGGACGCATGAGCACCTCGGCCGCCACCGTCACCCTGCGCCCCGCCACCGAGGCGGACGCGCTCGCCGTGGCCGACGTGTACCTGCGCTCGTACGACGCCGCGCTGCCGACCGTGCGCCGCGCCCACTCCGACGACGAGGTCCGGGACTTCTTCCGGTACGTGGTGGTGGGGCGGGGCGGCACCTGGGTGGCGCAGGCGGCGGGCGAGATCGTGGGCATGATGGTCATCGAGGCCCCCGGACCGCACCAGGCCTCCGCATCGGCGGAACCGAGCCCACCGGCCGAGCTGAGCCAGCTGTACCTGGCGCCCGAGTGGCGCGGGCGCGGCATCGGCGACCGCTTCGTCGCCCTGGCCAAGGAGCAGGCCCCCACCGGCCTCACCCTGCACACCTTCCAGGTCAACGAGCCCGCGCACCGCTTCTACGAACGCCACGGCTTCACGGCGGACAGCTGGACGGACGGCGCGGACAACGAGGAACGCGAGCCGGACGTCCGCTACGTCTGGCGCCCCTGAACACCGGGAACGTCCCACGCCCCGGGAACACCTGACGGCACCGGACTCACCAGGTGCGCCTCGCGCGCCCGGACGGCGAGCCCCAGGGCGTACTCCGGCCACCACGTCCCGGCGGCGGGCCCGCCCCGGCACGTGCCGTCCGACTCGCCCGGCCGCTTGATCCACAGGAAGGCGTCGACGGCGGGGTCGCCGGTGCGGGTGGTGGGCGGGGTGCCGAGGGCACGTCCCGGCGGATTGCACCAGGCCTTGTCATCGCCTCCGTAGGGCCCGTTGCCGTTGCGGCTGGTGTCGATGACGAAGTGCTTGTCACCACCGAGGGCGCGGGCGAGGCGGTGGCCGTACGCGGCGCTCTCCTCGGTGGTGCGGTAGTTGGAGACGTTGAGCGCGAAGCCGTCGGCCTGTGCGACGCCGGCCTGGCGCAGCGGTTCGACGAGGCGGCTCTCCTGGGGGATCCAGCTCGCGTTGCCCGCGTCGAGATAGACCTTGGCGCCGGGCTGCTGCTTGAGCCGGGCGACGGCGTGGGCGAGCAGCGCGTACCGCTCGGTGGCGTCGGCGCCCTCGCATCCGGCGACTTCCTGGGCGACGGCGTCCGGTTCGACGATGACGTACGCGGCGTGCGCGCCGATTCCGCCGGCGAAGGCGTCGATCCAGGCGCGGTAGTGCGCGGCGTCGCGGGCGCCCCCCGCCGAGTAGTCCCCGCAGTCGCGGTGCGGCACGAAGTAGGCGACGAGCACGGCGGTGCGGCCGGCGGCGGCCGCCTTCTCGACGTACCCCCGCACCACGTCCCGGGTCCCACCCGTGCCGTCCGCCGCCGCCACCGCGTCCTCGTACAGCCACTCTGCCTGGGCCCGTCCGGCGATGCGCTCCATGAACCAGGCGTCGACGATCCGCCCCCGCTGTTGCCACGCGACCACCTGCCGTGCGGCCGCGGTGTCCGGGTTCACCCAGAACTCGACGTCCCCCGGCACCCCCCGGGCGTCCGCGCCGACGGCCACCCCGCCGCAGACAGCGAGCCCCAGCAGAGCGGCAACACCGACAAGCCCCCGCGACAGCCTCCCGCACACCACAGGCCGCTCCACTCACCAGGCACCGGCGCTCTCCCGGCACATTGCGCAGAACGTGCCCACCATTCCCCCCGACCTGCCCCCCACCCCGGAAAATCACCCCGACGGCGGTCACCCCCGAACCGGCGCTCCGCGCCTCGTCCTCAATCGCCGGACAGGCTCTCTCCCACCCACCCGCCCAAACTCGCACCGCCTGAGCAACAGCCCGGCACCTTCAACCCCGAAACGGCTCACGCCCAGCGCCTCTCGGGCCCTCCCCGCAGCGCCTCTCGGGCCCTCCCCGCAGCACCTCTCCGGACCGCCCCGCAGCGCCTCTCCAACCCACCCCGTGGCACCTTTCCGGCCCGCCCCGGCTGAATTTCAGCCCGTCCGGCGCTTGAGGACGAGGCGCGAAGCGCCGATTCGGCGGAGGCCCGTCCCACCCGAAGGGGACACCCACCCCGTGGGGTCCAGGGGCGAAGCCCCGGTTTAGGGAAAGGGGCGGGACTGGGGCGCCCCCGCGAGGCCCTACCGAAACCCATCCGTAGCCCGAACAACCGCAGAGGCGATCCCCACAGCCCCCGCGTCATGCCCCACATCCCCCACCACGACCAACTCCCCGTCCCCCCAGCCCCGCTGCAAGCGCCAAGGCACTCCCAGCAAGTTCCCGAAGTCAAGACTCCCTTGCACCACCACCCCCGGAATCCCCCGCAACGCCCCCGCGTCCCGCAGCACCACCCCGTCCTCCCCCAACCAGTGCCCGTTGGCGAAGTAGTGGGTGACGGTCCGGGCGAACCCGGCCCGGAACACCGGGTCCTCGTACCGGGCGACGGACCGCGGCGCGGCCATGGCGGCGGCGGTCTCCCAGTCGGTCCAGGCCCGCGCGGCCCGCGCCCGCACCTCCGCGTCCCCGGAGGACAGCAACCGCAGGTAGGCCCCGGCGAGATCCCCGTCCCGCTCCGCCTCGGGCACCCCGTCCCTGAAGTCCGCCCACGCCTCGGGGAAGACCCGCCCGAGCCCCCGGGTGAGCAGATCGACCTCGGCCTGGCTCCCGGTGGCGAGGCCGGTGAGGACGAGCTCGGAGACCCGGTCGGGGTAGGTCTGGGCGTACCGGAGGCCGAGCACCGACCCCCAGGAGACACCCCAGACGAGCCACCGCTCGACGCGCAGGTGCCGCCGCAGCAGTTCGAGGTCGGCGAGCAGGTGCTTGGTGGTGTTGACGGACATGTCGGTGTCGGGGTCACCGGCGTGCGGCGTGGAGCGCCCGCTGCCGCGCTGGTCGAGCAGCACGATCCGGTAGGCGTCGGGGTCGAAGTAGCGCCGGAATCCGGGGGTGCAGCCGGACCCGGGCCCGCCGTGCAGGAGCACGGCGGGCTTGCCGAGCGGGTTGCCGCAGACCTCCCAGTACACGCGGTTGCCGTCGCCGACGTCGAGCATGCCGTGGTCGTACGGCTCGATCTCCGGGTAAAGACTCATCCCGGCACGGTAGCCGTCCGAGGGGAGGGCTCCGCCCCGCCGGACCGGTCGCCGGGGCCCCGCGCCCGCCCTCAGGTCACCGCCGCGCCCACGGCCACGAAGCCACAGATCAGCACGAACAGGATGGCGAGCAGCGGCCATACGAACCGCAGGTACTTGTCGTAGCCGACCTTGGCGAGGGCGACCCCGCCGATGGTGACGGCGGTCGTCGGCACCCACAGGTTCATCCAGCCGCTGGCGGCGGCCCAGGCGGTGACGACCACGGACCGCGAGACGCCCGCGAAGTCGGCGAGCGGCGCGAGGATGGGCATCGCGAGGGTGGCGTGCCCGGATGTGGAGGGGATGAGGAAGGCGAGCGGAAGGTTGACCAGGAACACGATGACCGCGAACACGCCCGACGAGGTGCCCTTCACGACCCCCTCGATCGAGTGCAGCACGGTGTCCGTGATCCGCGAGTTGTTCATGATCACCGTGACGCCGCGCGCGAGCACGATGACGAGGGCGGGCGAGATGAAGTCCGCCGCCCCCTGGATGACCGTGGAGCTGAGCTTCTGCTCGCCCATCCGTGCCACCAGGCCCACGAGGACCGCCGCGCACAGGAACAGGGCGGCCAACTGCGGGAAGGACCAGCCGAGTTCGAAGCCGTACGGCTCGGCGTCCGCGTCCCCCGTCAGCGCGCTGGACCACGGCACCACCGAGAAGATCATGAACGCGAAGACCAGGGCGACCACGACCAGGATGGCCTTGTGCAGCCCGGTCAGCTCGGGCACTTCCCCGGACTGCTCGGCGGCGGCGCCGTCCCGGTCGCCGGGCAGGAACCCGCTCAGGGACCGCTCGGGGTCCTTCTGTACGCGCCGGGCGTACCGGATGACGTAGGCGACCGTGACGCCCGTGAGCACCAGCCACATCGCGAACCGCAGGACGATGCCGTCGCCGAGCGAGATGTCCGCCGCCGACGAGGCGACGCCGGTGGCGAAGGGGTTGACGGTCGAGCAGAGGACGCCGACGCCCGCGCCGAGGATGATCGCGCCGACGGCGGTCATCCGGTCGTAGCCGAGGGCGAGCATCAGCGGCACGATCAGGCCGTAGAAGCCCAGCGTCTCCTCGGCGAAGCCCTCCACGGTGCCGAGGACGGAGAAGACCACCATGACGCCCGCGATGAGCATCGCGCCGCGTTCGCGCAGCCGGTGGGCGAGCCGTCCGATGCCCCGGTCGAGGGCGCCGGTGGCGAACACGACGGTGATGAACGCGCCGATGGCGAGGACGAAGAGGAAGACGCCCGCGCTGCCGTACAGCTCACCGGTCAGGTCCGGGCCGACCTGGCCCGACTCGGTGTCCTGCACGCCGTACAGGCCGTTGACGGGGGCGAGGAAGAGGTCGTTGAGGCGGTCGACGAAGGACTGGTCGTCCGGGACGCGGTGGTAACTGCCCTGGACGGGCGCGCCCTTGTCGTTGCGGTCGTAGGCGCCCGGCGGCACCAGGAAGGCGAGCAGCCACACGGCGACGGTGACGATCGCAAGCACGGTGAGGGCGCTGGGGAAGGTGAACCTGCTCTTGGGCGCGGGCTCTTCGGTGCCCGGCTCGGTCGTGGTGGTGCTCACGCGCGGCTCCCGTCACTGCCGCGCGCGGCGGACGCGTACTCCCGTACGAACGCGCCCATCGCGACCACCGTGTCGCGCAGCTCCGAGAGCAGCACGCGCTCGTTGGGCGCGTGCAGGTTGCACATGCTGTCCTGGGCGCCGAACAGCAGGACCTCGGCGCCGGGTGCCGCCTGCGCGAGCCCGTTGACGAGCGGGATGGACCCGCCGGTCGCCACGTACGCGGCCTCCCTGCCCCAGGCCTCCTTGAGGGCGGTGAGCGCGGCGCGGTAGGCGGGCCCGCCGGTCTCGGCCTCGTAGCCGGGGCCGGTGTCGCCGGGGGTGACGGTCAGCGGGACGCCGAAGGGCCGCAGCGAGCGCAGGTGGTCGACGAGCCGTGCCCGCGCCTCCACCGGGTCCTGCCGGGGATGGAACCGCAGGTTCAGCTTGGCGCGGGCGTACGGCACGACCGCCGACGCCGCGTGCTCGACGCTCGGCGCGTCCAGACCGATCACGGTGATCGCGGGCCCGCTCCACAGCCGTTCCCCGAGCCCGCCGCTGCCGATGAGCGGCATCCCCTCGCACACCCCGGCGAGCGCCCGGAACTCCTCTTCCGTGTACGAGGTCCCGGCCCACTCCTCCCGCCGCAGCCCCTCGACGGCGACGTCCCCGTGCACGTCGTGCAGCGTGGCGAGCGCCTTGAGCAGCACGAGCAGCGCGTCGGGTGCGGCGCCGCCGAACTCACCGCTGTGCCGCGGCTCGGCCAGCGTGCGCACCTCGACGAGGACCTCGGCCGCGCCACGCAGGCCGGTGGTGAGGGTGGGGGTGCCGGGGCGAAGGTTGCCGAGGTCGGCGATGACCATGGCGTCACAGGCGAAGCGGTCGGGGTCGGTGGGCGGATAGCCGTCGAAGGCGCTGCCGTACTCCTCCTGCCCCTCGATGACGATCTTGACGCCGACGGGCGGCCGCCCTCCGTAGGCCCGCAGCATCCCGACATGGGCGATGACGTTGGACTTGTCGTCGGCGATGCCGCGCGCCCGCAGCCCGTCGCCGTCCCCGCCCCCGTCGATGGGTGTCGGCTCGAACGGCGGCGACCGCCACAGCTTCTCGTCGCCGGGCGGCTGGACGTCGTAGTGCCCGTAGAGCAGCACGGTCGGGGCGCCGGGATCCGGTGGCGGGATCTCGCCGTAGACCACGGGTGCGGTGTCCGGCAGGTCGAGGCGCTCGACGTGCGGCACACCGGCGTCGCGCAGCAGCTCCGCGACCAGGTCGTGCGCTTCCTGGACCGGTCCGTCCGGGAACCCGGGGAAGGCGATGGAGGGGATCTCGGCGAGCCGGACGAGGTCGGCGCGCAGGCCGTCCATCAGTCCGTCGACCGTGGTGGCGAGCTCTTCGGGCGTCATGGGCGGCACCTCTGCGATCTGAGGGCGAACGAAGTAAGCGATTTGCTACGAATAGCCCGAATTATCGAGTGCGGTGGCTCGCGGATTCCGGACGGCTCGCCGGGCGGCCGGGCTCCCCGCACCGATGCCGCACTAAGGTCGACGCATGGCTTCGGAGACTTCACCGGGTACGGGCGGCGGCACCGTGCGCGTCGACAGCTGGATCTGGTCCGTACGACTGGTCAAGACCCGCTCGACGGGCGCGGCGGCCTGCAAGGGCGGCCACGTACGGGTCAACGGCGAACGCGTGAAGCCCGCGTACGGCGTGAAGGAGGGTGACGAGGTCCGACTGCGCCAGGCCGGCGGCCGCGAGCGCGTCGTGATCGTCAAGCGCGTCATCCGCAAGCGGGTCGGCGCCCCCGTGGCCGTCGAGTGCTACGTGGACAACAGCCCGCCCCCGCCCCCGCGCGAGGCCGTGGCCCCCGCGGGCATCCGCGACCGGGGCACGGGCCGCCCCACCAAACGCGACCGCCGCGACATGGACCGTCTACGCGCCCTCAACTCCCGCACGGGCCCGACACTTTCGGCCACGCCGAGGCCGGTGGACGCGGGCGAGGATCTCAGCCCGTCCGGCGATTGAGGACGAGGCGCGAAGCGCCGATTCGGCGGGGGCTGCCCCACCCGCACAGGACGTCCGCTAAGGCCTCCGGCCCGAGGGACGCCCCAGCGGAAACCACCCATGCCCCTCGTACCAATGCCCCCCACCCCGCAAGTGATCCCCCACGGCCCGCTCCACCCGCGTCCGCCGAGGCAGCCCCGCCACGTCCAGCTCCCGGTCCCCGAAGACGAACCCCACGGGCAACCTGTCGTCGGGCTCCTGCCCGGCATACGTCTCCGCGAGCCGGAACCGCTCCTGGAACCGCACGATGTTGGCCGCCCCCGGCAGATACCGCTTCAACTGCGGATCGAGCAGCCACGAGTGGCAGACGACCACGTCGTACCGCTCCCCGGGAAAGTGCCGGGGAAAGAACTCCCGGGCCCACTCGACGGACCGGTCGCACGCGGCCTCGGACATCGGCCCGAGGAAGTCGGGGATGTGCACGCTCAGACAGAGATCCCCGGCGTCGCCCCGGAGCCCCGCGGCGGCGACGGCGGCCGCCATCCGCTCCCCGAGCACCGCCCGCTGGAACTGCAGCCGCCCCAACTGGTAGAGCTCACCGCGGAAGTGCAGCGCGTGCCAGCCGGGCACGGGCACGCCCCGGGTGCCGTGGCGCCTGCGGTGGACGGCCATGTGCCGCCCCAGGTCGGCGAGGGTGCGCCGGGACACGTCGTCGGGGATGCCGTGGCGCCGGTGAAGGTCCCGCACGGCGGGCAGCGCGGCGACGAAGACGAAGACGTGGAAGCAGCGGCCCAGCTCACCGAGGCTCGCGGGCAGGACGGGGAGCCGCACCTCGACCCCGGGCCCGCCCAGGTCCGACAGCAGCGCGCCGACGGCCCGGGCGAGGAGCCAACGTGCGTCCGGGTCGTCGAGGATCCGCGCCCGCAGGCCGAGCAGCGCGTTGATGTCCTCGTGCGGCACGGCGAGGTCGAGGAGGACGTCGGGCAGTTCGTCGACGTCGGGCAGGACGACGTCGGCGACCGGCGCGCCCGGGTCGTCAAGGCCCTTCAGCCAGGCGGCGAGCGCCTCGTCGTGCTCGGCCCCGGCCCGCAGTGCGTCCAGCACGGCTCCACCTGCCCCTTCGTCGGCCCTTCCGTTCGCCCCGTACCGGGTGGACCCTGGAAGGAGGAGATGACGTTCCCATGCGCACAGGCAGTGAACCGGTGACCGCGCGCAGTCCGCTGCGTATGCGCTTCTGGTTCAGCGTATGGGGGCTGGTGTGGGCGGCCGCGGGGACGGTGGCGTTCGCGCTCGCCGGGCGCCCCGCGTGGGCGGTGGCGTGCGGGGTGCTGTGGCTCGTGGTGGTCGTCGACATGGCGCTGGTCGTACGGCACATCCGCCAGGGCCCGCACTACCAGCCGGGCCGGGACGTGCCGCCGTACGACCCCCCGAGGACCTAGCCGCCCGCGCCCCCGGCGCCGCCCGCGTCCTCGTCGAACCGCGCGGCCGCCAGATACTCCGGCTGCGGGTCGAGCGCGGCGGCGAGCCGGAAGTGGCGGCGGGCCTGGTCGGGCTTGGCGGCGCGCTCGTAGGTGCGGGCGAGGGCGAAGTGCGCGAACGCGTTGTCCGGCTCGCGCTCCAGGACGATGCTGAACTCCAGCTCGGCGGCGCGCAGTTGGGCGGAGGCGAAGAACGCGCGGGCACGCAGGAGCCGCGCCGCGGTGTTCTCCGGATGGGAGGCGATGACGGAGTCGAGCAGCTTCACCGCACCCCGCGGATCCCGTGCGGCGAGCAGTTGCTCGGCCGCGCGGAAGTCGATGACATGGCTTTCCGGGCTGCTTTCGGGCACGCCGGACTCCTTCCCTCACTCCTCAGCGTCAACACACCACCCGATCCGGCGTATTCCGAGGCCGGACGGGGCACACGGACGGGGCACACGTGCCCGGGCGGGTCCCGGGGGTCAGCCCGTCATCCCCAGTGCGAGCCCCACGATCACCAGGCTCGCGCCCGCGGCGACGAACGCCCGGTCGAGGCCGCGCCGTTCCCGGCCGATGAGCACGACCTCGCGCGGGTCGTCGGCGTCGTAGGCGATGCGCACGCGCTCCCCGGCGCGCAGGGGCCGCCGCCGGTTCGGGGGCACCGGCGAGACGACTTCGAGGACCCGCCCGTCGGCGGTCTCGAACTGCAGGGTCGGCCGGTCGGCGCCTTGCAGCACCGCTTTGACCAGGGCGTCCGCGATCTCGCCGGCCTCGGTGAGGTGCCGGGTGCGCTGCAGCCCGTACGCGCCCGCGAGCAGCGCGACGAGCCCGCCCAGGGTGGTGAACGCCGCCAGTACGACCACAAGACCCGCCCTTCTCGCCGCTCTCCCCGCCCGTCGCGCGCTACGCCGCCCGGGCCCGCTGCCGCAGGTCCCGCCACACCTCGTCGACGCGCGGCACGAGGCGCTCCAGGGGCCCGTCGTTGTCGATGACGAGGTCGGCGATCTCCAGGCGTTTCTCGCGGGTCGCCTGGGCGGTCATCCGCGCGCGGGCGTCGTCCTCGGTCATGCCGCGCAGCCGCACCAGGCGGTCGAGCTGGGTCTCGGGGCGGGCGTCGACGACGACCACGACGTCGTACAGCGGCGCGAGGCCGTTCTCGGCGAGCAGCGGCACGTCGTGCACGACCACCGTGTCGT
The DNA here is from genome assembly GCF_042677545.1 of Streptomyces sp. NPDC127108. Taxonomy (NCBI): domain Bacteria; kingdom Bacillati; phylum Actinomycetota; class Actinomycetes; order Kitasatosporales; family Streptomycetaceae; genus Streptomyces; species Streptomyces sp. NPDC127108. The sequence continues at coordinate 162,777 of NZ_JBHXTE010000006.1, forward strand.
CGGCGGCCGCGGCCGCGGCGCGCTCCAGTTCCGCGGAGCGGGCGCCCACCAGGGGGTGCACGATCGCGTTGAGCGCGGCCAGCTTCTCCGGGTCGGCGAAGACGATCGCGCCGAGCTTCGGGCGGTCGAGGGAGCCGTCGGCGGCGAGGATCCCGGGGCCGAAGGTCTCCACGACCGCGGCCAGGCCCTCGGTGCCGGGCGCCACCACCTCGCGGGCGATGCGGTCGGCGTCGACGAGCACGGCGCCCCGTTCGACGAGCAGCCGTGACACTTCACTCTTGCCGGCACCGATCCCGCCGGTCAGCCCCACTTTCAGCATGACCGGCAGCTTATGCGCCCGCCTTCCCCGTGTCTGCCGGAACCCCGGCCCTCACCCGTCCCCCGGCCCCCACAAGCCCCTTCGCCCCCTCGATCAGCGACCCCCGACCAGCGACCGCCGACACAGCGCCGCCGACCCTCAGCCGTCGCCCTCGCGCTCGGCGAGGAAGCGCTCGAACTCGCGCCCGATCTCGTCCGCGGACGGGATGTCCACGGGCTCGGCGAGCATGTTGCCGCGCGCGTCGGCGCCCGCAGCCGCGTCGTACTGGTGCTCAAGTCCCTGGACGAGGGCGACCAGTTCCTCGTCGCCCTCCTGGACCTGCCGGTCGATCTCGGTCTGGGTGCGGTGCGCCTCCGTGCGCAGCGCGTGCGCGACGCCGGGGAGCACCAGGCCGGTGGCGGCGGTGATGGCCTCCAGGACGGTCAGGGCGGCGTCCGGGTAGGTCGAGCGGGCGATGTAGTGCGGGACGTGCGCGGCGACGCCGAGTACGTCGTGGCCCGCTTCCGCGAGGCGGTACTCGACCAGCGCCTCCGCGCTGCCGGGCACCTGCGCCTCGTCGAAGGGGCTGGCGTGGCCCGGCACCAGGTCCGTGCGGTTGCCGTGCGGGGTGAGGCCGACGGGGCGCGTGTGCGGTACGCCCATGGGGATGCCGTGGAAGTTCACCGAGAGCCGCACGCCGAGCCGTTCGACGATCTCCCTGACGGCCGCGGCGAAGCGCTCCCACTCTATGTCCGGCTCGGGGCCGGAGAGCAGCAGGAAGGGCGCGCCGGTGGCGTCCTGGAGGAGGCGGACGTCCAGCGTCGGCACCTCGTAGTCGCTCCAGCGGTCGCGCCGGAACGTGAGCAGCGGGCGCCGGGCGCGGTAGTCCACGAGCCGGTCGTGGTCGAAGCGCGCGACGACCTGCCCGGGAAGGCTGTCCACGAGCCGCTCGACGACCTGGTCGCCGGTCTCGCCCGCGTCGATGTATCCGTCGAAGTGGTAGAGCATGACCAGGCCGGCCGACTCCTGGGCGAGTGCCATGTCGACAACAGCCAGGCCCTTCGGCTCCCATGCGTACAAACCCTGCGGATCTAGCACTGTGACCGCTCCCCTCGTGTTCATTGAGCAGAACGCGCCCCGAGGGGCGGGCATTCCCCTCGCCGCACATTCACAGCCACGGCTGATCCGTTTCCTACCGGTCCGCCGCCACGGTTCCCATCCTTGAACTCCTCGGACACCACAGGGAGTTCACAGCACACCCCGCTCCCGGCGCCTTGATTTCACCCCTCCAGGTACAGACCTTGACGCGAACATGCCCCGCCTTTACCGTCACGAAGCAGTGCAGTGTTCAGACTGAAGTCCAGAGTTCACGTACAAGAACCCACTCACTCATCAGAGCAGCCCCAACGGGAAGGCAACCCCACGATGCGCACCCGCTTCCTCATCGCCGCGCTCGCCGCCACCACCGCCGCGGGCGGCCTCACCGCGGCCGCGTACGCGACCCCGGCGCCCTCGGCCCCCCGCCCGGCCGCCACCATCGAGGTCTCCACGGCCGCCCAGCTGAAGTCGGCGCTCGGCTCGGCGGGCCCGGGCGACACGATCCACCTCGCCGACGGCACGTACTCGGGGAACTTCAAGACCTCGACCGCCGCGAGCTCCGGCTCCCGCATCACGCTCACCGGCTCATCGAAGGCCGTCCTCACCGCGGGCGGCGGCTACGGGCTGCACCTGAACGGCGCCTCGTACTGGACCGTCAAGGGCATCACCGTCACCGGCGGCCAGAAGGGCATCATGATCGACTCCGCGCGGGGGGTCGTGGTGGACGGCGTGACGGTCCACCGCCTGGACATGGAGGGCGTCCACTTCCGCAAGTCGAGCCCCGACGGCGTGATCAAGAACTCGAGGATCTACGACACGGGCAACGACAACCGCGGCATGGGCGAGGGCGTGTACGTCGGCAGCGCGGGCGGCCTCTCCGACAAGAGCGACAACGTACAGATCCTGAACAACGTCATCGGCCCGGACGTGGGCGGTGAGGCGATCGACCTCAAGGAGGGCACGAGGAACGGCGAGGTCTCCGGCAACACCTTCGACGGCAAGGGCCTGACCGGCAACAACTACGACGACTCGTGGATCGACGTGAAGGGCAACGACTACGTCATCGAGGGCAACACCGGCAAGAACACAACGAACAACGGCTTCGAGACCCACACCCAGCAGTCGGGCTGGGGCTGCGGCACGGTCTTCCGCGGCAACAAGTCCGACCTGACGGGCGCGTCCGGCGACACGCAACTGGCGATCAACGTGACGAACAACAGCTCAAGCTGCAAAACAACGGTCCACGCAAGCAACACGGTCAAGGGCGGCAAGGGCCTCACCAACGTCCCGGTAACCCCGTAGCCCCGTAAGGGCCACCCCGGGGCACACGGCACCGAGCCCCGTAAGGGGCGCGGGGAACTGCGCGCCAAGCCCCCACGAACCCGCAGAGACAACACACCCCCGCGGGGCGCAAAAAACACTGTGGGCCCGCACCAAAAGGTGCGGGCCCACAGTGCTCAGCTACCGCCTAAGAGAGCGGCGCGCGGTCAGGACTGGCCGCCGGCCAGCTTCTCGCGCAGAGCGGCAAGCGCCTCGTCCGAAGCAAGCGCACCGGAGTTGTCCGGGCCCTCGGAGGAGTACGAGCCACCGCCGGAGGCGGCGGGAGCCGCACCGGCCGGAGCCTCGTTGCCACCCTCGGCCGCCGCCTGGGCGTCGGCCTCGCGGGACTTGATGACCTGAGCCTGGTGCTGCTCGAAGCGCTGCTGCGCCTCGGCGTACTGGGTCTCCCAGGCCTCGCGCTGGGTCTCGTAGCCCTCGAGCCAGTCGTTGGTCTCGGGGTCGAAGCCCTCGGGGTAGATGTAGTTGCCCTGGTCGTCGTAGGACGCGGCCATGCCGTACAGGGTCGGGTCGAACTCGACGGCCGACGGGTCGGCGCCGAAGGACTCGTTGGCCTGCTTCAGCGACAGCGAGATCCGGCGACGCTCGAGGTCGATGTCGATGACCTTGACGAAGATCTCGTCGTTGACCTGGACGACCTGCTCCGGGATCTCCACGTGGCGCTCGGCCAGCTCGGAGATGTGGACCAGGCCCTCGATGCCCTCGTCGACGCGCACGAACGCACCGAACGGAACGAGCTTGGTGACCTTACCGGGAACGACCTGCCCGATCTGGTGCGTGCGGGCGAACTGCTGCCACGGGTCTTCCTGCGTCGCCTTGAGCGACAGGGAGACGCGCTCGCGGTCCATGTCCACGTCGAGGACCTCGACGGTGACTTCCTGGCCGACCTCGACAACCTCGGAGGGGTGGTCGATGTGCTTCCAGGAGAGCTCGGAGACGTGGACGAGACCGTCGACGCCGCCGAGGTCCACGAACGCACCGAAGTTGACGATCGAGGAAACGACGCCGGAGCGGACCTGGCCCTTCTGCAGGGTCGTGAGGAACGTCTGGCGGACCTCGGACTGGGTCTGCTCGAGCCAGGCACGGCGGGACAGGACCACGTTGTTGCGGTTCTTGTCCAGCTCGATGATCTTGGCCTCGAGCTCCTTGCCCACGTAGGGCTGAAGGTCGCGGACACGGCGCATCTCGACCAGGGAGGCCGGGAGGAAGCCGCGGAGGCCGATGTCGAGGATGAGACCACCCTTGACGACCTCGATGACGGTACCGGTGACGATCCCGTCCTCTTCCTTGATCTTCTCGATGGTGCCCCAGGCACGCTCGTACTGGGCGCGCTTCTTCGAGAGGATCAGGCGGCCTTCCTTGTCCTCCTTCTGGAGAACAAGGGCCTCGATCTCGTCACCGACGGCGACGACCTCGTTGGGGTCGACGTCGTGCTTGATGGAGAGCTCGCGGCTCGGGATGACGCCTTCGGTCTTGTAACCGATGTCGAGCAGGACCTCGTCCCGGTCGACCTTCACGATGACGCCGTCGACGATGTCGCCGTCGTTGAAGTACTTGATCGTCTCGTCGATCGCGGCGAGGAAGGCTTCCTCGTTACCGATGTCGTTGACCGCTACCTGCGGAGTGGTGGCGGTGGTCTCGGTGCTGCTCGTCATGTGGGAAAGGGCTCCGGTACGGACATTGAAGTCGTAGGTACTGCTTACGCCGGAGCCCGTTTCGCTCTGCAGAAGCCGGACAGCCTAGGAGACGCGGATCCCTGGATTCCCGAAGGAAACAGAAAGCGCCTCGACAACCGAGGGGACATACAACAGACGCGAGCGCAACCTGCTATGTCTGAGGAACGCAGGCCCGCAGCGCAACTTGTAGCATACGGGGGCTGTCGTACAGGGTCAATGCGCGAAGGCGCACACCCGGGGCGGATCGCCGCATACCCGGCACAAAACGTGTTGCATGAGGCCACACCGGCCGCATCGCACCCCGCCGCGACGCACTCGCCGACGCCGGACGCCACCGTAACGACGACGTCAGACGGCACAGTAACGACGATGGAGCGGATCATCCAAGAGCCCGACGCACCCGAGGCACCGGAACCTGAGGCCACCCGGCGCGACGCCGACGTCACGGAGAGCAGCCGTGCCAATCGCGGCTGGTGGGACCGGAACGCGGACGACTACCAGATCGAGCACGGCACGTTCCTCGGGGACGACCGTTTCGTGTGGGGCCCGGAGGGGCTGGACGAGGTGGAGGCGGAGCTGCTCGGCCCGCCCGAGCAGCTGAAGGGCAAGGACGTCCTGGAGATCGGGGCGGGCGCGGCCCAGTGCTCGCGCTGGCTCGCCGCGCAGGGCGCACGGCCGGTGGCCCTCGACCTCTCCCACCGCCAGCTCCAGCACGCGCTGCGCATCCAGGAGGGCTTCGGGGCCCGGGTGCCGCTGGTGGAGGCCGACGCGGGCGCGCTGCCGTTCGCGGACGGCTCCTTCGACCTCGCCTGCTCCGCGTACGGGGCGCTGCCGTTCGTCGCCGACCCGGTGCGGGTGCTCCGGGACGTGCATCGGGTGCTGCGTCCCGGCGGCCGGTTCGTCTTCTCCGTCACGCACCCGATCCGCTGGGCGTTCCCGGACGAGCCGGGCCCCGAGGGCCTTTCGGTGGCGGCGTCCTACTTCGACCGCACGCCGTACGTCGAGCAGGACGAGCAGGGGCGCGCGGTGTACGTGGAGCACCACCGCACGGTCGGGGACCGGGTGCGGGACGTGGTCGCGGGCGGGTTCCGCCTGGTGGACCTGGTGGAGCCGGAGTGGCCGGCATGGAACACCCAGGAGTGGGGCGGCTGGTCCCCGCTGCGCGGGAACCTCATCCCCGGGACGGCGATCTTCGTGTGCGAGCGGGACTGAGGCCGTCCTCCTTGTGCGGGCTCGCGCGGGCTTGTGCGGGCGGGGCTGAGGCGGTCCCGCGGCCTCGGTTCGGCCTCGGTTCCGGCGGTGGGCGCCGGCGTACGAGACTGGGGGCGTGATCCGTGACGACGCCCTGAGACTGCCCGTGCGCGACGCGCTGCCCGCCCTGCGCGATGCCCTGGAGGGGCCGGGGTGCGCCGTGCTGTGCGCGCCGCCCGGCACGGGCAAGACGACGCTCGTGCCGCTGACGCTCGCGGGTCTCGTGCCCGGCCTCGGTGCCGGAGGTGCCGGGGACGGTGCGGTACGCCGCGTCGTGGTCGCCGAGCCGCGGCGCATCGCCGCCCGGGCCGCCGCACGGCGGATGGCGTGGCTGCTCGGCGAGAAGGTCGGCCGGAGCGTCGGCTACACGGTGCGCGGGGAGCGCGTGGTGGGCCCGCACACGCGCGTGGAGGTCGTCACGACCGGGGTGCTGCTCCAGCGCCTCCAGCGGGACCAGGAGCTCGCGGGTGGCGGCGGGGTCGACGCCGTGGTGATCGACGAGTGCCATGAGCGGCATCTGGACGCGGACACGGTCGCGGCCTTCCTGGTCGACGTGCGCGAGACGCTGCGGCCCGAGCTGCGGCTCGTGGCCGCGTCCGCGACGACGGACGCCGAGGGGTGGGCGCGGATCCTCGGCGGTGCCCCCGTGGTGGAGGCGGCGGGGACCGCGCACCCCGTGGACGTGGTGTGGGCGCCGCCCGCGCGGCCCGTACGGCCGCCGCACGGCATGCGCGTGGATCCGGCGCTGCTCACGCACACGGCGTCGGTGGTGCGGCGGGCGCTGCGGGAGCGGGACGGGGACGTGCTGTGCTTCCTGCCCGGGGTCGGCGAGATCGGGCGGGTGGCCGGGCAGCTGGGGGATCCGGGCGGCGTCGAGGTGCTTCAGGTGCACGGGCGCGCTCCGGCCGCCGTGCAGGACGCGGTCCTCGCGGGCGGTGAGCGGCGCCGCGTCGTCCTCGCGACGTCCGTGGCCGAGTCGTCCCTGACGGTGCCGGGGGTGCGGATCGTGGTCGACTCCGGGCTCGCGCGTGAGCCGCGGGTCGACCATGCGCGCGGGCTCAGCTCCCTCACCACCGTGCGGGCCTCGCAGGCCGCCGGGCGGCAGCGGGCGGGGCGGGCCGGGCGGGAGGCGCCGGGGGCGGTGTACCGGTGCTGGGCGGAGGCGGAGGACGGGCGCCTGCCGCGGTTCCCCTCGCCGGAGATCAAGGTGGCCGACCTGACGGCGTTCGCGCTCCAGGCCGCGGTCTGGGGAGACCCCGGCGCGGCCGGGCTCGCCCTGCTCGACGCGCCGCCCGCCGGGGCGATGGCCGCCGCGCGGGACGTGCTCGTGGCGATCGGCGCGGTGGACGGGGTGACGGGGCGGGTCACCGAGCGGGGCGTACGGCTGTCCCGGGCCGGGGTGCATCCGCGGCTCGCCCGGGCCCTCCTGGACGCCGCGCCCCGGGTCGGCGCCCGGCGGGCCGCGGAGGCCGTCGCCCTGCTCAGCGAGGAGCCTCCCCGGGAGTACGGGGACGACCTGGCGGCGGGGCTGCGAGCCGCCCGGCGGGGCGCCGACGCCTATGCCGCGCGCTGGCGGGGCGAGGTGGGGCGCCTCACGTCGGCCGTCTCCGCGTCCTCCGGCGGCTCCGGGCCGACCGATGCCGCGCCCCTTGCCGGGGGCGCCGTGGACGCCACCACCGCGTCGGCGCCCGCACGGCACTCGGAACCGGGCGAACCCGGCCCCGTCGGGACTCCGCCGACCCACGCCACGCCCCGCACCGGCGGCACCGTCGACCCAACCGCCGCGTCGGCGCCCGCGCCTTCGGCGCGGGACATCTCCCACCCACCCGCCCATGACTCGGAACCGGGGGTACCGAGCGCCGACGCTCCCCAAGCCGGACCCGACCCCCGTCGCTCGGGGCCCCCGGACGCGAACGCCGCCGCCCCCCAGGAGAAGGCCCCCGACGACCTCGTCGTCGGCCTCGTCGCCGCCCTCGCCTTCCCCGAGCGCATCGCCCGCCGCACCGACGACGGGACGTACCTGATGGTCGGGGGGACCCGGGCCGAGGTCGGGGGTGGGTCGGGGCTCGCGGGGGCCGGTTGGGTCGCTGTGGCCGTGGCCGACCGGGCCGCGGGGGCGGGGCACGCGCGGGTGCGGCTCGGGGCCGTCGTCGACGAGGGCGTCGCGCGGGCGGCCGCCGCGTCGGCGCACGCCGAGCGCGACGAGGTCGCGTGGGCCGACGGGGATCTGGTGGCGCGGCGCGTGGAGCGGCTCGGTGCGGTGGAGCTCGTGGTGCGGCCGATCAAGGAGCCGGACCCCGGTCTCGTACGGGAAGGGCTGCTTGAGGGGCTGCGGCGCGAGGGGCTCGGGCTGGTGCGGTGGAGCCGGGACGCCGTCGCCCTGCGCGACCGGCTGCGGTTCCTCCGGCGGCACCTCGGGGAGCCCTGGCCGGACGTGTCGGACGCGGCGCTCCTTGAGCGCGCCGACGACTGGCTGGAACCCGAGCTCGGCCGGGCCCGGCGCCGCGCCGACCTGGGCCGGATCGACGCCGGGCAGGCCCTCACGCGGCTGCTGCCGTGGGCCACGGGCGAGGCGGTCCGCCTGGACGCGCTCGCGCCGGAGCGGGTGGAGGTGCCGAGCGGGTCACGGGTGCGGGTCGACTACACCGATCCCGAGCAGCCCGTTCTCGCCGTGAAGTTGCAGGAGATGTTCGGGCTCGACGACACCCCGCGCGTGGCGGGCGTACCGCTCCTCGTGCATCTGCTCTCGCCCGCGGGGCGCCCGGCCGCCGTCACCGCCGACCTCGCCTCCTTCTGGCGCGACGGCTACCGCGCGGTCCGCGCCGAGCTGCGCGGGCGCTACCCCAAGCACCCGTGGCCGGAGGATCCGGCCGGTGCGGCACCGACCCGGTACACCAAGGCCCGGCAGGAGCGCGCCCAGCAGGGGTGAGCCGGGGCGGGCCCGGGCTCACGCGTTGGCCGGCTGCGGCTCGGGCTCCGCTTCCGCCGCCGGTGCCGGGTCGCCCGGCCTGCGGCTGCGGGCCTCCAGCCAGAGGGACAGCGCGAGCAGCAGCACGCCGAGCCCCAGGAAGCCCCAGGGGAGGTACGAGGTCAGCAGGAGCACCAGGACGCGCTGGGACTTGACCAGGTCGACCGTGCTCTTGATGTAGTCCTCGCGCATCTTCACGTGCCCGGCGAAGACCGTGACCTTGTCGCGGCCGCCGAGCAGGGTGCCGCCGCGCAGTTCGTTGCGCTGGATCTCCTCGCCGTAGACGGGTGCCCCGGTGGTCGGGTCGACCCAGAACTTGCGGACCGTGGTGTACCAGCGGGTGGTGCCGGTCTTGGCGAGGGACTCCGGAGTGATGCCCTTGACCGGCATCGTCTTGGGGAAGGGGACCTTGGTCCAGGGGATGGTCTGCTCGAAGTAGTAGACCTCGACGCCGCGGAAGTCCTGGGTGCCCTTGTAGTGGATGGGCCTGGTGATGCGGGCCTGCGCGTCGAAGTACTCGTAGTCGCGCTTCTCGGTCAGGAAGGGCCACTTGAACTCGATGCCCTGGCGCTTGACGGGGTCGCCGTCGACCATCTCGCCGGTGGCGTGCACCGGTTCCTGGCTGTGCGCGTCGAAGATGTAGCGCTCGGGGATCTTGGAGACCATCTTGCCCTCGGCGTCCTGTACGTAGGAGAGGGCGTCCCAGACCACGACGTCGCGGTCGGCGCTCTTCTCGATCTTCTCGGACGCCTCCACGTTGCCCTTGAGCGTCTGCACGATGGTGACCTTGGGGACCTTCTTGGCCTTCATCGTGCCGTAGTCGATGAGCGTCGGGTTCTTGGCCTCGAGGACCGCCTCCTGGTACTGGCTCGGCGGGATCTTGGCGAGGCGCGGGAAGGCGTACCAGCGCATGAGCGGGGACATGGCCGCGAAGAACACGGCGAAGGCGAGCAGGACCAGGCTGGCCTTGCGGCGCATCTCGGCCCTCCCTACGGGTGCTTGGGGACGGTGGTGAGCAGCGGCTTGGGCGAGGTCTCGCCGGCCGGGGCGCCGATGGCCGTGATCGTGAGGACCAGGGCGAGGGCGACGGCGAGGCCGGTGGCGGCGGCGATGAGGGCACGCATGCGGGCCTCCCGAGGCGGTCGGAACCGGGAACTGACTCTGCGTCAGGGCGGGGGCACCGTAGCAACGGACAGGCCAGATGAGAACACGTTGCACACACGGCGACCGCCTCCGGCCCGTTGCGGGCCGGAGGCGGTCGGGTGCTGCGTGCGGGCGGCGCTCGCGCCGGGGCGCGGGCGGGTGGCTGCTTACGCGGTCGGCGAGGCGGACTCGGTCGGCGAGGCGGACGGCGAGGCGGGCGCGGCCACCTTCAGTTCGACGGTGAGCGTGGCGCCGCCGTTGGTGACGATCCGCAGGAGGTACGTCCCGGCGGTGTCGTCGGCGTACATCTTCGGAAGCAGCAGCTTGCCGTCCTCGTCGGTCTTGAGGCCCTTGAGGGTGCGTACGGGCTTGCCGTCCGCGCCCTTGAAGTAGGGGCCCTTGTCGGCGGCGGTGCCGTCCTGCGCCGACTTGATCATCGTGGCGGTGGCGGCGACGCCCGCGGCGCTCTCGCCCTTGTACGTCGCCTTGACCTCCACCTGGTCGGCGAACTCCTTGCCGGTCTCGCAGACGAGCGCCTTGTCGCTGGTGCGCGCCAGCTTGTCGGCCTGACGTGCGGTGACGGTCGCGGGGACCTCGACGGCGGTCAGGGAGCGGTCCACGACCCGGGCGCGGACGGTGAACTCGCCGGTCCGCTCGCCCGCCTCGATGACGGGTGCCGTGGCCGTGCCGGTGCCGGTCGTGGTGACGGTGACGCTGCGCGCGCCGCCCTCGAACCGGGTGTCCGTGTCACCGGAGATGGTGAACCGGACCTTGACCTTGGGCACGCCGAGGCCGGTGCGGTTCTCCGCCTTGGCCGCGACCCGCCCGGCGAAGGCGTCGCCCGCGGTCGCCGTCAGCTCCGCGGCACCCGCGTTCTCGAGGCGGCTGACCTGCTCGGACGGCGAGGGCTTGGGCGGCTTCGGGGGCTTGGGCTCGTTGGGCTTGTCCGGCGGCTTCGGGGTCCCGGGGTGGGTACCGGGCTTGTCCCCACCGGGCGTCTTGCCGGGCTCGTGGGGCTTGGGCAGCGGCTTCGGCGGGGTGGTGCTCGGCGGCGGCGTGGGCGTCAGGGGCGGGTTCGACGCGCCGGGCGAGGGCCGGTTCTCGTCGCTGCGGTCGTCGGGCAGGACGCCGGTGCCGTCGGGGACCTCGTGGGTGCCCTTGCGGTAGTACTCCAGCCACGACAGGACCGTGTTCAGGTACTCCGTGGAGCGGTTGTAGCTGAGGATCGCCGCGTGCAGGTCGTCCTTGTCGGCGAGGTCGCGGCCGCCCGCGCACAGATAGTGGGCGGCGCCGAGCGCGGCGTCGTAGATGTTGTTCGGGTCCTTCTTGCCGTCGGCGTTGCCGTCCTGCTGCCAGCTCGCCCACGTCGAGGGGATGAACTGCATCGGGCCGACGGCGCGGTCGTGCGTGGTGTCGCCGTCGAAGGCGCCGCGGTCGGTGTCGGTGATCTTCGCGAAGCCGTTGCCGTCGAGGACCGGGCCGAGGATGGGCGTGAGGGTCGTGCCGTCGGCGTCGACGCGGCCGCCGCGGGCCTGGCCGGACTCGACCTTGCCGATGGCGGCGAGCAGTTGCCAGGGCAGGTTGCAGCCGGGCCGGGACGTGCGCACGGCCGCTTCGGCCTTCTTGTACGCGTCGAGGACCGTGGCCGGCAGGCCCGCCTCCTTGTCGCCTATGGCCACGCCGCCACCGGGCTTGGAGCTCGGCGGGACGGGGCTGTGCAGCGGCGGGAGGTCCGTGTAGTACGGCGAGTCACCGGTGGCGGAGTCGCCGTCCGGCGACGGCGTGGTGTCCGCGGCACCCGCCCGGTCGTCCCGCGCCTGGTCGTTGGTCACGCCCGGGGCCTGCGAGGCGGCCAGCGCCGCCACCGCGGCGGCGGCGACCGCGGTGGTCACCGCGGTCCTGCGCACCCGACTGCCGAATACCGCCGCCATGTCCGTGAACCCCTCCCCTTGACGACCCGGCCCGTACGTCCCGGCGCACCCGCGCGCCCTTGACGGAACGACTCAGGCGACACTACGACAACTTCCGGAGCCCAGACACCCGTTCGTGCGCCTTTCTGGCCGGGGGCCTCGGGCTGTGTCACTAATACCCCACGGCGTGGCATACCGTCGATCGCCTTTCGGCTCGTCCTCAAACGCCGGACGGGCTGTGTTCATCTTGCCCACGCATCCTGTGCGGCTCGCGGAGTCGCCCCACCCGGACACATATCGAGCCTGTTCGGCAACCGAGGACGAGCGCACAGCACGACCGACAGCAACCCCGAATCGAGCCCGTCCGGCGATTGAGGACGAGCGCGCAGCGCGATCGGGGGCGCCCCCGGGCAACGGAACCAGAAGCCCCACGCCCAGAGGCACCCCGAACCCCAGCCGGAGGCTAGTGCGCGGCCGACTCCCAGTCGGGACCGACGCCCACCGACACATCCAACGGCGCTCGCAGCGAAACCGCTCCGGACATCTCCCGCCGCACCAGCTCCTCCACAGCGGCCCGCTCCCCCGGAGCGATCTCGAGCACGATTTCGTCGTGGACCTGGAGCAGCATCCGCGAGGCCAGCGCCGCCTCGCTCAGCGCACGGTCCACGTTCAGCATGGCGATCTTGACGATGTCGGCCGCCGTGCCCTGGATCGGCGCGTTCAGCGCCATCCGCTCGGCCATCTCGCGCCGCTGCCGGTTGTCGCTGTTGAGGTCGGGGAGATAGCGGCGGCGGCCGAGCATCGTCTCCGTGTACCCCGTGGCGCGGGCGTCGTCGACGACGCGGCGCAGATAGTCGCGCACCCCGCCGAAGCGCTCGAAGTAGGTGTCCATCAGGGCACGTGCCTCGCCCGCCTCGATGCCGAGCTGCCCGGACAGGCCGAAGGCCGAGAGGCCGTACGCCAGGCCGTACGACATGGCCTTGATCTTGCGGCGCATCTCCGCGTCGACGCCGGAGCGCTCCACGCCGAACACCTGCGAGGCGACGGTGGTGTGCAGGTCCTCGCCGGAGGTGAACGCCTCGATGAGGCCCGCGTCCTCCGACAGGTGGGCCATGACGCGCAGTTCGATCTGGCTGTAGTCGGCGGTCATGAGGGACTCGAAGCCCTCGCCGACGACGAAGCCGCGGCGGATCGCCCGGCCCTCGTCGGTGCGCACGGGGATGTTCTGCAGGTTCGGGTCCGTCGACGACAGGCGGCCGGTGGCGGCCACCGTCTGGTTGTACGTCGTGTGGATGCGGCCGTCCGCGGCGATGGACTTGACCAGGCCCTCGACGGTGACGCGGAGCTTGGCCTGCTCGCGGTGGCGGAGCATGATCACGGGGAGTTCGTTGTCCGTCTGGGCGGCGAGCCACGCGAGGGCGTCGGCGTCCGTGGTGTACCCCGTCTTCGTCTTCTTCGTCTTGGGCAGGCCCAGCTCGCCGAAGAGGACTTCCTGGAGCTGCTTGGGCGAGCCCAGGTTGAACTCGTGGCCCGCGGCCGCGTGCGCCTCCTTCACGGCCTGCTGCACGGCGCCCGCGAACTGCTGCTCCATGGACTCCAGATGCGCCCGGTCGGCCGCGATGCCGTGCCGCTCCAGGCGGGCCAGGAGCGTGGACGTGGGCAGCTCGACGTCCGTGAGGAGACCGGCGGCGTTGACCTCCTTGAGGCGCTCGCCGAAGGCCGTGCCCAGGTCGAGGATGGTGCGGGCCCGCACCATCAGCGCGTCGGCCTCGGCGCCTTCCTCGTCCTCAGTGCCGAAGGCCAGTTGTCCGTCGGCCGCCGCGGGCACCAGCTCGCGGCCCAGATACTCCAGGGACAGCGCGTCCAGGTCGAAGGAGCGGCGCCCGGGCTTGACCAGATACGCGGCGAGGGCGGTGTCCATGGTGACGCCGGCGACGCTCCAGCCGTGCTCGGCGAAGACCCGCATGACGCCCTTGGCGTTGTTCATGACCTTGGGCCTGTCCGCGTCGGCGAGCCAGGCCGCGAAGGCGTTCTCGTCGGCCTCGTCGAGCCGCGCCGGGTCGAACCAGGCGGCCGCCCCGCCCGCCCGTCGCCCGCCACCGCCCTTCTGGGGAAGCCCTGCGGGCTGCACCTCCTGATTCGCGGCGAGCGCGACCTCGGTGACGGAGCCGGTGCCGAGCTGCCAGGAGTCGACCGTGGCCACGCCGAGGACGGCCTTGCCGTGCTCGGCGAGCCAGGGCGCGAGCTCGCCGGAGCCGAGCACCGAGCCGTCCAGGTCGATGCCTTCGGCGGCCGGTGCCTCCTCGACCTCCTCGGCGCCCGGGTCGACGGCGAGCAGCCGCTCCCGCAGCGAGGGGTTGCGGATCTCCAGGGTGTCCAGGACCATCGCGAGGCCCTTGCGGTCGTACGGAGCGCGGGCCAGGTCGTCGACGCCCTTGGGCAGCTCCACGTCGCGGACCATCTCGGTCAGGCGGCGGTTGAGCTTCACGGCGTCCAGGTGGTCGCGGAAGTTCTGCCCGGCCTTGCCCTTGACCTCCTCGGCGCGCTCGACCAGCTCCGCGAACGAACCGAACTGGTTGATCCACTTCGCGGCCGTCTTCTCGCCGACGCCGGGGATGCCCGGGAGGTTGTCCGACGGGTCGCCGCGCAGCGCCGCGAAGTCCGGATACTGCGCGGGCGTCAGGCCGTACTTCTCCTCGACCTTCTCCGGCGTGAAGCGCGTCAGCTCCGAGACGCCCTTGGTGGGGTACAGGACCGTCACGTGCTCGGTGATCAGCTGGAAGGAGTCGCGGTCGCCGGTGACGATCAGGACCTCGAAGCCCGCCGCCTCGGCCTGCGTGGCGAGCGTCGCGATGACGTCGTCGGCCTCGAAGCCGTCGACGGCGAACCGCACGGCGTTCATCGTGTCGAGCAGCTCGCCGATCAGCTCGACCTGGCCCTTGAACTCGTCGGGGGTCTTGGAGCGGTTCGCCTTGTACTCCGTGAACTCCTCGGAGCGCCAGGTCTTGCGCGAGACGTCGAAGGCCACCGCGAAGTGCGTGGGCGCCTCGTCGCGCAGCGTGTTCGCCAGCATCGACGCGAAGCCGTAGATCGCGTTCGTCGGCTGGCCCGTCGCCGTCGTGAAGTTCTCGGCGGGCAGCGCGAAGAACGCCCGGTACGCCAAGGAGTGCCCGTCCATCAGGAGCAGGCGCGGGCGCCCGCCCTCGGCCGGGGTCGCCTTCTTCGCCGTCTTGTCGACGGCCGCGGACTTCTTCTTCGCTGCTGTTTCTGCCACGCACCCGATCCTGCCACGCCCCACTGACACTCCGGTCATCCCGAGCCCGCCCGGCCGCTGTGTCAGCCCTGCGTGGGAGGATCGGAGACGTAGGTCACGTATGCGCTCGAAGAGGAGCAGGCCATGGCAAGCAAGCCGCCCAAGGGTGATCCGGTCCAGGACGCGCCGCAGGTCACGGACGCCCCGCACGCAGCGGCCGGGCTGCCCGCCATCGGTCACACCCTGCGCGTCGCACAGCGGCAGATGGGCGTGCGGCGCACGGCGCTGACGCTCCTTCGCGTCAATCAGAAGGACGGCTTCGACTGCCCCGGCTGCGCCTGGCCCGAGCCGGAGCACCGACACAAGGCGGAGTTCTGCGAGAACGGCGCGAAGGCGGTCGCGGAGGAGGCGACGCTGCGCCGGGTCACGCCGGACTTCTTCGCCGCGCACCCGGTCTCCGACCTCGCCACCCGCAGTGGGTACTGGCTGGGCCAGCAGGGCCGCCTCACCCACCCCATGTATCTGGCGGAGGGCTCCGACCGCTACGAGGCGGTGCCGTGGGAGCGGGCCTTCGACATCGTCGCCGAGGAGCTGGCCGCCCTCGGCTCGCCCGACGAGGCGCTCTTCTACACCTCGGGCCGCACCAGCAACGAAGCGGCGTTCCTGTACCAGCTGTTCGCGCGCGAGCTGGGCACGAACAACCTCCCCGACTGCTCGAACATGTGCCACGAGTCGTCGGGCTCGGCCCTCACCGAGACCCTCGGCGTCGGCAAGGGCAGCGTCCTCCTCGAAGACCTCTACAAGGCGGACCTGATCATCGTCGCCGGGCAGAACCCGGGCACGAACCACCCGCGCATGCTCTCCGCCCTGGAGAAGGCGAAGCACAACGGCGCGAGGATCATCACGGTGAACCCGCTGCCCGAGGCGGGCCTGGAGCGGTTCAAGAACCCGCAGACCCCGCAGGGCATGCTCAAGGGCACCGCCCTCACCGACCTGTTCCTGCAGATCCGCCTCGGCGGCGACCAGGCCCTCTTCCGCCTCCTCAACAAGCTCGTCCTGGAGACGCAGGGAGCGGTGGACGAGGAGTTCGTACGCGAGCACACCCATGGGTACGAGGAGTTCGCCGCCGCCGCGCGCGCCGCCGACTGGGACGAGACGCTCACGGCGACCGGCCTGGACCGCGCCCGCATCGAGGAGGCGCTGCGCATGGTGCTCGCCTCGAAGCGCACGGTGGTGTGCTGGGCGATGGGCCTCACCCAGCACAAGCACGCGGTGCCCACGATCCGCGAGGTCGTCAACTTCCTGCTCCTGCGGGGCAACATCGGGCGGCCCGGCGCGGGCGTGTGCCCGGTGCGCGGCCACTCCAACGTGCAGGGCGACCGCACGATGGGCATCTTCGAGCGGCCCGCGCCCGCGTTCCTTGACGCCCTGGAGAAGGAGTTCGGGTTCGCGCCGCCGCGCCACCACGGCCTGGACGTCGTCCGTGCCATCCGGGCGCTGCGCGACGGCGAGGCGAAGGTGTTCTTCGCGATGGGCGGCAACTTCGTGTCGGCGTCGCCCGACACGGAGGTCACGGAGGCGGCGATGCGGCGCGCCCGGCTGACGGTGCACGTGTCGACGAAGCTCAACCGCTCGCACGCGATCACCGGCGCGCGCGCCCTGATCCTGCCCACCCTCGGCCGCACCGAACGCGACCTCCAGGGCAGCGGCGAGCAGTTCGTGACCGTCGAGGACTCCATGGGCATGGTGCACGCCTCGCGCGGGCGCCTCGATCCGGCGAGCCCGCAGCTGCTGTCCGAGCCCGCGATCGTGTGCCGTCTCGCGCGGCGCGTCCTCGGCCCGGAGTCGGCGACGCCGTGGGAGGAGTTCGAGAAGGACTACGCCACGGTGCGCGACCGCATCGCGCGCGTGGTCCCCGGCTTCGAGGACTTCAACGCCCGCGTGGCCGACCCGGGCGGCTTCGCCCTCCCCCACGCCCCGCGCGACGAGCGCCGCTTCCCCACGGCCACCGGCAAGGCCAACTTCACGGCCGCGCCCGTCGAGTACCCGGCCCTGCCCGAGGGGCGCCTGCTGCTCCAGACGCTGCGCTCCCACGATCAGTACAACACCACGATCTACGGCCTGGACGACCGCTACCGAGGCATCAAGAACGGCCGCCGCGTCGTCCTGGTCAACCCCGACGACGCCCGCGAGCTCGGCCTCGCCGACGGCTCGTACACCGACCTGGTCAGCGAGTGGCAGGACGGCGTCGAGCGGCGCGCGCCGGGCTTCCGCGTCGTGCACTACCCGACGGCGCGTGGCTGTGCGGCGGCGTACTACCCGGAGACCAATGTGCTGGTGCCGCTGGACGCCACGGCCGACACCAGCAACACCCCCGCCAGCAAGTCCGTGGTCGTACGCCTGGAACAATCGGCGACCGACTGAGCGTTCGCTCAGCGACGGGCGCGCCGCCGCGGTGGCCGCCGCGGTTGTTGTCAGGTGGCGTCGACGAACGGAGCACGGCCCGATGGGCGAGCAGCACACGACGAAGTTCCCGCAAGAGGTCATCGACGAGTACGCCGCGCTCGGCGTGGACCTGCCCGCCCTGTTCTCCGCCGGGAACCTCGGCAGGCGCATGGGCGTGCAGATCCTGGAGGCCGCCGCCGACCGCGTGGTCGGCACCATGCCCGTCGAGGGCAACACCCAGCCGTACGGCCTGCTGCACGGCGGCGCGTCCGCGGTCCTCGCCGAGACGCTCGGGTCGGTCGGCTCGATGCTGCACGGCGGCAGCAAGAAGATCGCCGTGGGCGTCGACCTGAACTGCACGCACCACCGCGGCGCGCGCTCGGGCCTGGTCACGGGCGTGGCCACGCCCGTGCACCGGGGGCGCTCCACGGCGACGTACGAGATCGTCATCAGCGACGAGGACGGCAAGCGGGTGTGCACCGCGCGCCTGACGTGCCTGCTGCGGCCGGTCGACGCGATGCCCGGCATCGAGGGGCCCGACGGCGGCTCCCCGGCCTGAGGCCTGAGATCCACGGCCTCAGATCCACGGCTCGGGATCCGAGGCCCGGGCCCCGGGTTCTCCGGTCCGGAAGGGGGCGCCCGGCCATTGCCGGAGCGGGCGCCCCGACCTGGCGTCACCGCATGAGGCCAAGCAGGCTCCGCCCCTCGCACCCCCTCCTGAAGGCCGCGCGGGCCGAGCGCGAGCGCCACGGGGCCGCCGCGGGCCGGAAACTGATGCAGCGCCAGGCACGGGAGAAGTGCACTGTTCGCTACCGCGACGGCGGCCCCGGCGGAAATCCCTGGTAGCGCTCGGGCGGACGCGCCCGCTCCGCCCGCCTCCTGGCGCCCGCCCCGCCCAACTCCCGGCGTCCGCACGGTCCTACGGGACCGGCCCCCCGGCCCCGACACCGCCCGGATAGCGGACACGCGTCGTCACCAACCGTATCCAGAGCGCGCCGCACCGGCGCCACCCGGCACTGCCGTGCGCACACCGTGGTCTTCACCTCAAAAACAGGAGTGCTACGCAAAAACACTCCTGACCGCGCACATTCGCGAAAGCGGAAAAGTGGCACGGAATGCCGGGCTCCCTTTTCTCCCAAGTAACGCTGCGTAATGCACGCGCAATCCCCTCGCGACCCGCCGGAAGCACGCCACGCGACGCAAAAGATCATTTCCGGGCGTTCGGCTCCGCATACCCCCCGAACACGGCTGTCATGAGTGAAACCACTTAACGGTCCTGCTGGTTTCCGGGGGCGACATCTGCCGAAGCGTGCATATTCCGCCACAACCGACCCCTGCGTTCCAGCGCGGAATACTCCGTGTCATAACAAGAGCGTCACAGCCTTGGCTCGACCACTCCACCTGGATCAATTGCCCCCTTAGAGTCACGGCCAGTCACCGCGCCGCCGGGCGCGAACTGAATTGCACGGCCCGGTACCACCACCAGTACGGCCCGGCGATCTTCACGGCTCCTCCGCAGAGGGGACCGCGCCAGGGAAAGGACCCATCGTGCGAAACCGTTCCGCGCTCATCCTCACCACGGTGTTGACCACGGGGGCACTCACCCTCACCGCCTGCGGGTCGCGCGACAAGGACAAGGACTCCAGCGACAACGGCGGCGACAAGACCACCGTCACCATCGGCTTCGACGCCCCGCTGACCGGCGACCTCTCCGCGCTGGGCATCGGCATGCGCAACTCCGCCGAGCTCGCCGTCAAGACCGCCAACAAGGAGAACACGGTCGACGGCGTCAAGTTCGAGCTGGAGCCCCTCGACGACCAGGCCCAGCCCTCCGTCGGCGGCCAGAACGCGCAGAAGTTCATCAGCAACAAGGACGTCATCGGCGTCGTCGGCCCCCTGAACTCCAGCGTCTCCCAGTCGATGCAGAAGCCCTTCAACGACGCCAACCTCACCCAGATCTCGCCCGCCAACACCGGCACCGAGCTGACCCAGGGCGACGGCTGGAAGAAGGGCGACAAGAAGCGTCAGTTCAAGACCTTCTTCCGCACCGCCACCACCGACCAGGTCCAGGGCCAGTTCGCCGCCCAGTACCTGTTCCAGAAGGCGAAGATCAAGAAGGTCTATCTGATCGACGACCAGAAGACCTACGGCGCCGGCCTCGCCGCGTCCTTCAAGGACACCTTCACCGACCTCGGCGGCAAGATCGTCGGCTCCGACCACGTCAACCCCGAGGACCGCGACTTCAAGTCCGTCACCTCCAAGGTCAAGGGCACCGGCGCCCAAGCCGTCTACTACGGCGGCGAATACCCCGCCGCGGCCCCCCTCAGCCAGCAGCTCAAGGAATCCGGCGCCAAGATCCCGCTCATGGGCGGCGACGGCATGAAGAGCGACGAGTTCCCGAAGCTCAACAAGAAGGCCGAAGGCGACCTCGGCACCTCCGTCGGCGCCCCCGTCGAGGAACTCCCCTCCGCGAAGAAGTTCATCGCGGAATACAACAAGAACTACAAGGAAAACATGGAGACCTACGGTGGCGGCACCTACGACGCCACCTGGGCGATCATCGAAGCCGTGAAGCTCGCCGTCGACGAAAACGACGGAAAGCTCCCCTCCGACGCCCGCGAGAAGGTCCTCGCCAGCATGAGCAAGGTCAAGTTCGACGGCGTCACCGGCAGCGTCTCCTTCGACCAGTACGGCGACACCACGAACACGATGATGACCGCGTACGAGATCAAGAACAACAAGTGGGGATCGAAGTTCAGCGAGGCCTACAAGCCCCGGTAAATCCCACGCACACCCATTGACTCAAGACCGCGCGGGAAGCGCTACCAGCGCTCCCGCGCGGTGCCATATCCGAACCAACGGAGGCCCTGCGGTGAACGAACTGCCGCAACAGCTGGCCAATGGACTCATCCTCGGCGCGATGTACGGTCTCATCGCGATCGGCTACACGATGGTCTACGGAATCGTCCAGCTCATCAACTTCGCCCACGGCGAGATCTTCATGGTCGGGGGCTTCGGCGCCCTCACCGTCTTCCTGTGGCTCCCCGACGGATTCTCGCTGCTCGCCGCGATCCCACTCATGATCATCGGCGGCATCATCGTCTCCGTCGCCGTCGGCACCGCGGCGGAACGCTTCGCCTACCGCCCCCTGCGCGGCGCCCCACGCCTGGCACCCCTCATCACCGCCATCGGCCTGTCCATCCTGCTCCAGCAGGCCGTCTGGAAGTGGTACCCCGACGCCAAGAAGGACCGCACGTTCCCGCAGTTCAGCGGCGACCCCGTGCACATCTTCGGCGCCGACATCCAGCGCGGCGACTTCTTCCTCATCCTCGCCGCCCCGCTGTGCATGCTCGCCCTCGCGTACTACGTCAACAAGACCCGCACCGGCCGCGGCATGCAGGCCACCGCGCAGGACCCCGACACCGCCAAGCTCATGGGCATCAACACCGACCGCATCATCGTCATGGCCTTCGCCATCGGTGCCGCGTTCGCCGCCATCGCAGCCGTCGGCTACGGCCTGCACAACGGCCAGGTCGGCTTCAAAATGGGCTTCATCATGGGCCTCAAGGCCTTCACCGCAGCCGTGCTCGGCGGCATCGGCAACATCTACGGCGCCATGCTCGGCGGCATCGTCCTCGGCGTCGCCGAAGCCCTCGCCACCGGCTACATGGCCGACGTGCCCGGCATGGAACAGTTCGGCGGCGGCGCCTGGAAGGACGTGTGGGCCTTCGCCCTCCTCATCCTCGTCCTGCTCCTGAGGCCCCAAGGCCTACTCGGCGAACGCGTCGCGGATCGGGCGTGATACCCATGACCACCAACACCACCAAGAACTCCGGGAACCCGGGAGGCACGGGGAACACCGGCGGCACGGCCAAGACCCCCGCCGCCCTCCCCACCTCCACCCTCCCCATCCCCCCGCACATCGCCCGCATCGCCGTCTACGCCGGCTCCGCCGCGGCCCTCGTCGGCACCTTCCTCGCCTGGACGTGGACCACCGCCTTCCCCGGCGACCTCACCGTCACCGGCTACCCCGGCGGCCTCCAGGTCGTCACCCTCGTCGGCGCCGCCCTCACCCTGCTCTTCACCCTCTCCGGCCAGGGCATCCGCGGCCTCGGCTGGCTCACCCCCGGCGGCACCAACAGCCCCGTCGTCCTGCTCAGCCTCGGCGTCCTCGGCGCCACCGGCTACACCATGGGCGCCATCGCCGAACACCTCGGCGGCATCGTCAACCTCGAACCCGGCGCCTGGGTCTCCGGCATCGGCGCGCTCGTCGCCACCGTCGGCGCCCTCGGACTCCCCTCCGACCTGCCCGCCGACGAACCCCACCAGAGCCCCTGGGAACGGTTCCGCGCCAGCCTCAAGGCACCCGCGCCCAAGCGCGCCAAGACCCTGCCCGACTGGGTCGAGATCCTCATCATCGCCGTCGCGTTCGGCATCGGCCTCTACGTCTTCGCCTACGGCATCGAGGCCTACTCCGAACTCTTCATCGGCTTCCTCATCACCACCATCTTCGGCGCCACCGCGCTCAACCGGGCCGGACTCATCCCCCGGCTCAACACGCTCACCACCAAACACCGCAACGTCACCTTCACCGCCGCCATCGTCGCGGCGGCCATGTTCCCCTTCACCCAGAGCGACGCGAGCTACGCCCTCATCGGCGTCAACATCCTCATCTTCGCCACCGTCGCCCTCGGCCTGAACGTCGTCGTCGGCCTCGCCGGACTCCTCGACCTCGGATACGTCGCCTTCCTCGGCGTCGGCGCCTACACCGCCGCCCTCGTCTCCGGATCGCCCGCGTCCACCTTCGACGTCCACTTCCCCTTCTGGGCCGCCGTCCTCGCCGGCGCCGCCGCCTCGCTGATCTTCGGCGTCATCATCGGCGCCCCCACCCTGCGGCTGCGCGGCGACTACCTCGCCATCGTCACCCTGGGCTTCGGCGAGATCTTCCGCATCACCATGAACAACCTGAACGGCAGCGCGGGACCCGACCTCACCAACGGCGCCCAGGGCATCCCCAACATCCCCGACCTGGAGATCCTGGGCTGGAACCTCGGCGTCGAACACGAAGTCCTCGGCTTCACGCTCAGCAGGCCCGCCAACTACTACCTGCTGATGCTGTTCTTCACCGCCGTCGTCGTCCTGGTCTTCCGCCGCTCCGGGGAATCCCGCATCGGCCGCGCCTGGGTCGCCATCCGCGAGGACGAGACCGCCGCCACCGCCATGGGCATCAACGGCTTCCGCGTGAAGCTCATCGCCTTCGCCCTCGGCGCCACCCTCGCCGGCTTCGCCGGCACCGTGCAGGCACACGTCTCGTACAGCATCACCCCCGAGCAGTACCTCTTCGCCAACACCGTGCCGCCGAACTCCGCCTTCCTGCTCGCCGCCGTCATCCTCGGCGGCATGGGCACCATCAGCGGACCCCTCATCGGCGCGGCCCTGCTCTACCTCATCCCGGCCAAACTCCAGTTCCTCGAGGACTACCAGCTGCTGCTGTTCGGCCTCGCGCTCATCCTGCTCATGCGCTTCAGGCCCGAAGGCCTCGTCGCCAACAAGCGCGCACAGCTCGAGTTCCACGAGACCGACCAACTCGACGTACCCGACCAGCAGAAACTGCCCGAAGGAACCGTCGGCGCCAGCAAGGCGGGGGCGTGACCACCATGACCACCACAACCACCACGACCGTCCTCGAAGCCAGCGGCGTCACCATGCGCTTCGGCGGCCTCACCGCCGTGCGCTCCGTCGACCTCACCGTCAACAGCGGCGAGATCGTCGGCCTCATCGGACCCAACGGCGCCGGCAAGACCACCTTCTTCAACTGCCTCACCGGTCTGTACGTCCCCACCGAGGGCAAGGTCTCGTACAAGGGCACCGTGCTGCCCGCCAAACCCCACCTCGTCACCGACGCCGGCATCGCCCGCACCTTCCAGAACATCCGGCTCTTCGCCAACATGACCGTCCTGGAGAACGTCCTCGTCGGACGCCACACCAGGACCAAGGAAGGCCTCTGGTCGGCGCTGCTCCGCGGCCCCGGATTCAAGAAGGCCGAAGCCGCCTCGCACGCGAGGGCGATGGAACTCCTTGAATTCATCGGCCTCGCCCACAAGGCCGACCACCTCTCCCGCAACCTCCCCTACGGCGAACAGCGCAAGCTGGAGATCGCCCGCGCACTCGCCAGCGAACCCGGACTGCTCCTCCTCGACGAACCCACCGCGGGCATGAACCCGCAGGAGACCCGGGCCGCCGAGGAACTCGTCTTCGCCATCCGCGACCAGGGCATCGCCGTCCTCGTCATCGAGCACGACATGCGGTTCATCTTCAACCTCTGCGACCGCGTCGCCGTCCTCGTCCAGGGCGAGAAACTCGTCGAAGGCACCTCCGAAGTCGTCCAGGCCGACGAACGCGTCGTCGCCGCCTACCTCGGCACCCCCTTCGAAGGCGCCCCCGGCGCCGCCGAAGTCGCCGAAGTCGAGGCGGCCGAGGCGGAAGCCGAAGCGGCGGCCGCGCCCAGCGACTCGCCCAGCGATGAACCGGGCGCCGCGCCGGGCACCACCGGTACCGACAACTCCGGTACCCGCACCACCGGTTCGGAAGGAAAGAGCCTGTGACCACACTGCTCGAGGTCGAGGACCTCAGGGTCGCCTACGGCAAGATCGAAGCCGTCAAGGGCATCTCCTTCAGCGTCGAAGCCGGGCAGGTCGTCACCCTCATCGGCACCAACGGCGCCGGCAAGACCACCACCCTGCGCACCCTCTCCGGCCTCCTCAAACCACTCGCCGGAAAGATCATGTTCGACGGGCAGCCGCTCAACGGCATCCCCGCCCACAAGATCGTCGCGCTCGGCCTCGCCCACTCACCCGAAGGCCGGCACATCTTCCCCCGGCTCACCATCACCGAGAACCTCCAACTCGGCGCCTACCTCCGCGACGACAAGGCAGGCATCGAGAAGGACATCCAACGCGCCTACGACCTCTTCCCCATCCTCGGAGAACGCCGCAAGCAAGCCGCGGGCACCCTCTCCGGCGGCGAACAGCAGATGCTCGCCATGGGGCGCGCCCTGATGTCCCGGCCCAAGCTCCTCATGCTCGACGAACCCTCCATGGGGCTCTCGCCGATCATGATGCAGAAGATCATGCAGACCATCAGCGAACTCAAGGCCCAGGGCACCACCATCCTGCTCGTCGAGCAGAACGCCCAGGCCGCGCTGTCCCTCGCGGACCACGGTCACGTGATGGAGGTCGGCAACATCGTCCTGTCCGGAACGGGCCAGGACCTCCTGCACGACGAGTCGGTCCGCAAGGCGTACCTGGGTGAGGACTAGTCCCACCCCGGGGGCCCCGTAAGGGGCGCGGGGAACTGCGCGCCCAGCCCCCACAGGCCGACAGCCAAAGGAGCGACGAAGAGGGCGGTCACCCCGACACCGGGGTGACCGCCCTCTTCACCGCTCAAGGCCCAGGGGCCAGAAGCCTCAGCCCTTTGCCGCCTTCTTCTCCTCCGCGTCCTCGATGACCGCCTCCGCGACCTGCTGCATCGACAGGCGGCGGTCCATCGACGTCTTCTGGATCCAGCGGAACGCGGCGGGCTCCGTCAGGCCGTACTCCGTCTGGAGGATCGACTTCGCGCGGTCGACCAGCTTGCGGGTCTCCAGACGCTGGGTGAGGTCCGCGACCTCCTGCTCCAGGGCCTTCAGCTCCGTGAAGCGGGACACCGCCATCTCGATGGCGGGCACCACGTCGCTCTTGCTGAACGGCTTCACCAGGTACGCCATGGCGCCGGCGTCGCGGGCCCGCTCGACCAGGTCGCGCTGCGAGAACGCGGTGAGCATCAGCACCGGGGCGATGGACTCCTCGGCGATCTTCTCCGCCGCGGAGATCCCGTCGAGGACGGGCATCTTCACGTCCAGGATGACGAGGTCCGGCTTGTGCTCACGGGCCAGCTCGATGGCCTTCTCACCGTCACCGGCCTCACCGACGACGGTGTAGCCCTCCTCCTCCAGCATCTCTTTGAGGTCGAGCCGGATGAGGGCCTCGTCCTCGGCGATGACGACACGGGTCGTCAGCGGCGGAACGTGCGACTGGTCGTCGGACACGTCGGCGGGCTCGGGCGACTCGGGGGTGGTCACGGGGGCTCCTCGTTCATGGCAGGTGCACTGCCTCGTCAGGGTACCTAGCTGCGACGCCGCACGGAGACCCGGTATGCTTCGCGAGGTGTCTGGCCGGGTTGGTGGAACGGTATACACGGAGGTCTCAAACACCTCTGCCTGAGAGGGCTTGCGGGTTCGAATCCCGCACCCGGCACCGAAACAGAAGCGGATGTTCACGATCTCGTGAACATCCGCTTTTTGCTACACGGTGCCACGATCAGTGGCACAGAGTGGTCGAACTCACTGCGGGCTGTCGTCCTCGCCGATGCGGTGGATGCGGACCAGGTTGGTGGAGCCCGCGACGCCGGGGGGCGAGCCGGCGGTGATGACGACGATGTCGCCCTTCTGGCAGCGGCCGATCTTCAGGAGCTGCTCGTCGACCTGCTGGACCATCGCGTCGGTGGACTCGACGTGCGGGCCGAGGAAGGTCTCCACGCCCCAGGTGAGGTTGAGCTGGGAGCGGGTGGCGGTGACGGGGGTGAAGGCGAGCAGGGGGATGGGTGAGCGGTAGCGGGAGAGGCGGCGGACGGTGTCGCCGGACTGGGTGAAGGCGACGAGGAACTTGGCGCCGAGGAAGTCGCCCATCTCGGCGGCGGCGCGGGCGACGGCGCCGCCCTGGGTGCGGGGCTTGCTGCGCTCGGTGAGGGGCGGCAGGCCCTTGGCGAGGATGTCCTCCTCGGCGGCCTCGACGATGCGGCCCATGGTGCGGACCGTCTCGATGGGGTACTTCCCGACGCTGGTCTCGCCGGAGAGCATCACGGCGTCGGTGCCGTCGATGACGGCGTTGGCGACGTCGGAGGCCTCGGCGCGGGTGGGCCGGGAGTTGTCGATCATCGAGTCGAGCATCTGCGTCGCGACGATCACCGGCTTGGCGTTGCGCTTGGCCAGCTTGATGGCGCGCTTCTGGACGATCGGGACCTGCTCCAGGGGCATTTCGACGCCGAGGTCGCCGCGGGCGACCATGATGCCGTCGAAGGCGGCGACGATGTCGTCGATGTTGTCGACGGCCTGGGGCTTCTCGACCTTGGCGATGACGGGGAGGCGTCGGCTCTCCTCGTCCATGATGCGGTGGACGTCCTCGATGTCGCGTCCGCTGCGGACGAAGGACAGGGCGATGACGTCGAAGCCGGTGTTGAGGGCCCAGCGGAGGTCGGCCTCGTCCTTGTCGGAGAGCGCGGGGACGGAGACGGCGACGCCGGGGAGGTTGAGGCCCTTGTGGTCGGAGACCATGCCGCCTTCGATGACGGTGGTGGTGACGCGGGGGCCTTCGACGGCGGTGACCTCGAGGGTCACCTTGCCGTCGTCGACGAGGATGCGCTCGCCGGGGGTGACGTCGTCGGCGAGACCGGCGTAGGTGGTGCCGCAGAGCTGGCGGTCACCCTGGGTGTCGGGTTCGACGGTGATGGTGAACTCGTCGCCGCGTTCGAGCAGTACGGGCCCCTCGTGGAAGCGGCCGAGGCGAATCTTCGGGCCTTGAAGGTCGGCGAGGACGCCGACGCTGCGGCCGAGCTCGTCGGCGGCCTTGCGCACGCGCTGGTAACGCTCCTCGTGGTCGGCGTAGGTGCCGTGGCTGAGGTTGAAGCGTGCCACGTCCATTCCGGCCTCGACCAGGGCCTTGATCTGGTCGTAGGAGTCGGTGGCGGGTCCCAGGGTGCAAACGATTTTCGCTCGGCGCATGCGTCGAGCCTAGGCCTTACTGACGGGTAGAGGTTTGGTCGCACATGACTACTCAACGTCCTTTGCGTGAAAGGGTCTTGACAAGTGTTGAAGTGTGCGGGCGCTCGCTCTGATGAGCGCGTTCAGAGGTCAACGGGGCGTCGTGGGGTCACAGTTGCGATGGTTGCGGTTGCTCAGCGTGGCCGAATGCCGTGCTGTTCAGAGGCGCGGCGGGTTCATGGTGAAGCGCGCGTTGACCTGGGCGTAGACGGACTGGCGCTGGGGTTCGAGGTCGAGGGGGGCGGCGGCTTCGGGGGCGGCGCCGTAGGCGGCGCGGGCCATGCCGGGGGCGGCGGGGCCGCCGCCGAACGGCGGGTAGGGGGCGTTGTCGGCGCCGATGTCGGCGATCTCGACGAGGGCGGCGAGGCCGGTGCCGAGGGCGTCGGCGTATTCGCGGGCGCGCTGGACGGCCTCCTTGACCGCTTCCTGGCGGGCGCGGCGGTGGGCGGGCGAGTCGGGGCGCAGGGACCACCAGGGGCCGTTGACGTGGGTGAGGTCCAAGTCGGCGATGCGGGTGGTGAGTTCCCCGAGGGCGGTGAAGTCGCTGAGCTCGGCGGTGATGTGGACGCGGCCGTGGTAGGTGCGGACGCGTTCGCCCTTGCCGCGTTTGGTGAGTTCGGGGGTGACGGAGAAGGAGCCGGTCTCGACGCGTTCGACGGCCTCGCCGTAGGTCTTGACGAGGTCGATGACGGTGGCGTTGCGGCGGGTGAGGTCGGCGAGGGCGTCGCGGCGGTCGGTGCCGCGGGCGCTGACGGTGATGCCGATGCGGGCGATCTCGGGGTCGACTTCGAGGTGGGCTTCGCCGCGGACGGCGAGGCGGGGGGCCTCGGGGGTGCCGTAGGGGACGCTCTGCTGGGGCTCGTCGGTGGTCATGGGCCCACTCTCGCACCGGTGGCGGGTACCGGACAGTCATCGGATCGAAACCTGGCGGGTCTGTCGCGAGCTGGTCGGGCGGGTCAGAATCTACGCGCGTTACCCCTGTTCGCCGATGTCGTACGACATGTTGGAGGAAGCCGAGATGCCACTGAACCGCCGGAAGTTTTTGGGTCGGTCCGCCGCGACGGGTGCGGGGGTGGCGCTCGCGGGTGCGGTGACGGCCCCGGCGGCCGACGCGGCCGTGGCGCCGGACGCGGCCCGTCCGGGCAAGCGGCCTCGGCGTTACTCGTTCACGGTGATGGGCACGACCGACCTGCACGGGAATGTCTTCAACTGGGACTACTTCACGGACAAGGAGTTCGACGACAAGGACCACAACGACGTGGGCCTGGCGAAGATCTCCACGCTGGTGAACCAGGTCCGCAAGGAGAAGGGCCGCCGCAACACCCTCCTCATCGACGCGGGTGACACGATCCAGGGCACCCAGCTGTCGTACTACTACGCGAAGGTCGACCCGATCACGGCCGCGCGGGGTCCGGTGCATCCGATGGCGCAGGCGATGAACGCGATCGGCTATGACGCGGCGGCGCTCGGCAATCACGAGTTCAACTACGGCATTCCGGTGCTGCGGAAGTTCGAGGAGCAGTGCGACTTCCCGCTGCTCGGCGCGAACGCGCTGGACGCGAAGACGCAGCGGCCCGCGTTCGCTCCGTACAGCATGCACCGCCTTCGCACACCGCACGGCCGTGATGTGCGGGTCGCGGTGCTCGGTCTGACGAATCCGGGAATCGCGATCTGGGACAAGGCGAACGTCCAGGGGAAGATGACGTTCCCCGGTCTTGAGGAGCAGGCGGCGAAGTGGGTGCCGCGGCTGCGTTCGATGGGCGCGGACGTGGTGATCGTGTCGGCGCATTCGGGGTCGAGCGGCACGTCGTCGTACGGGGACCAGTTGCCGTACATCGAGAACGCGGCGGCGTTGGTGGCGGAGCAGGTGCCGGGGATCGACGCGATTCTGGTGGGGCACGCGCACACGGAGATTCCCGAGTATCTGGTGGAGAACAAGAAGACGGGCAAGAAGGTGGTGCTGTCCGAGCCGTTGAAGTGGGGGCAGCGCCTCACGCTGTTCGACTTCGACGTGGAGTGGTCGAAGGGCCGCTGGCGGGTGGTGAAGGCGGGCGCGAAGGTCCTGAACTCCAACACGGCGGCGGAGGACCGGCGGATCACGCGGCTGCTCGGGGACGAGCACAAGAAGGTCGTGGCGTACGTGAACCAGGTCATCGGCACCTCGAAGGAGGCGATGAGCACGGCCGAGGGCCCGTACAAGGACGTCGCGATCATCGACCTGATCAGCCATGTGCAGGCGGAGACGGTGAAGGCGGCGCTCGCGGGCGGCGCGTATGCGAAGCTGCCGGTCCTCTCCCAGGCCTCCTGCTTCTCGCGCACGGCGAAGATCCCGGCGGGCGAGGTGACGATCCGGGACGCGGCGGGTCTGTATCCGTTCGAGAACACCCTCGAAGCGCGGGTGATCACGGGTGCGCAGTTGAAGGACTATCTGGAGTTCTCGGCGCGCTATTACGTGCGGACGGCGGCGGGCGCGCCGGTGGATCCGGCGAAGCTGACGAACGCGGACAGCATTCCGGACTACAACTACGACGCGCTGTACGGAGTGACGTACGACATCGACATCGCGCAGTCGGCGGGGTCCCGGATCACGAAGCTGCAATTCGAAGGGAAGGACCTCGACCCGAAGGCGGAATTCGTCCTCGCGGTGAACAACTATCGGGCGAGCGGCGGCGGTAATTTCCCGCACGTGGCGGCGGCGAAGCAGGTGTGGGCGAATTCCGACGAGATCCGCAACACGATCATTTCCTGGGTGAAGGCGAAGGGGACCGTGGATCCGGCGGAGTTCGCGGCGGTGGGCTGGCGGCTGACCCGCGAGGGCACGCCGGTGTTCTGAGGTCTAGCCTCGGTCGTATGAACGAGGAACTGGCCGTGGCGCTGGCCGTCGTGGAGCGCGATCTGAAGGCGACGTGCGCGGTGCGGCCGATCGTCCGTGAGGAGTTGGACTTCGACGACGAACCGCTGGTCGTGCTCTACGAGGCCGACGGCTCGGGGGTGGGGGTCTCGGTGCCGGAGGGCGCGGACCCCGCCGAGCAGGTGGCGAGTCTCGCGGAGCAGGTGAAGGACTGGGCGGTGGAGGCGCTGGCCGCGCAGTTGCTGCCCGCGACGTGGCCGGAGTGCCCGGACCATCCGGCGTCGCATCCGCTGGACGCGTCGGTGACCGGGGGTGCGGCCGTGTGGTCGTGCCCCCGGTCGCGGCGGGTGGTGGCGCCGGTGGGCGCGCTCAGGGAGCTGGGCGTGCCGAAGGTGCGGCGGCGCGGCGTCAGTTCTTGAGGCGTACGAGGTTGGGGTGGGCGGTGGCGGCGCCCCGGTCCGGGGTGCGGGGGCGGGGGTCGGCGAGGCCGAAGCTGGTGAAGGCGGTGCGGTCCGGCAGCGGGTAGGGGTTCTTGCCGGTGAGGGTGTTGAGGATGGTGGCGCTGCGCCAGGCGGCGAGGCCGAGGTCGGGGGCGCCGACGCCGTGGGTGTGGCGTTCGGCGTTCTGGACGTAGATGTTGCTGCCGGTGCCGGTGACGGAGGGGTCGAGGACCAGGCGGTACTGCTCGTCGATGCGGGGGCGCTCGGAGGAGTCGCGGCGCATGTAGGGGT
This sequence comes from Streptomyces sp. NPDC127108, assembly GCF_042677545.1. Lineage (NCBI taxonomy): Bacteria > Bacillati > Actinomycetota > Actinomycetes > Kitasatosporales > Streptomycetaceae > Streptomyces > Streptomyces sp. NPDC127108. The sequence goes on from NZ_JBHXTE010000006.1 coordinate 193,595, forward strand.
CGAGTCCGGCGAGGAGCTGGTCGAGGGGGCGTTCCTTGTAGCCGGTGGCGAGGATGACGGCGTCGGTGGTGATGCGGGAGCGGCTGCCCTGTTCGAGGTGTTCCAGGTGGAGTTCGACGCGGGTGGCTCCGACGCGTCCGGCGGTGCGGACGGCGACGCCGGGCGTGAGGACGGCGTCGGGCCAGCCGCCGTGCAGGGAGCGTTGGTACAGCTCGTCGTGGATGGCGGCGATGGTGTCGGCGTCGATGCCCTTGTGGAGCTGCCACTGGCCGGGGACGAGTCGGTCGCGGACGGGTTCGGGCAGGGCGTGGAAGTAGCGGGTGTAGTCGGGGGTGAAGTGTTCCAGGCCGAGCTTGGAGTACTCCATGGGGGCGAAGGCGGGGGTGCGGGCCAGCCAGTGGAGTCGTTCGGCGCCGGGCGGGCGGTGCCGGAGCAGGTCGAGGAAGACTTCGGCGCCGGACTGTCCCGAGCCGATGACGGTGATGTGTTCGGCGGCGAGGAAGCGGTCGCGGTGCAGCAGGTAGTCGGCGGCGTGGACGACCGGGACGGTGGGGGCGTCGGCGAGGGGCCGCAGGGGTTCGGGTACGTAGGGGGCGGTGCCGACGCCGATGGCGATGTTGCGGGCGTGGGTGCGGCCGAGGGCCTCGGCTTCGCCTTCGGCGTCGAGCTGGGTGAAGTCGACCTCGAAGAGGCCGCGTTCGGGGTTCCAGCGGACGGCGTCGATCTGGTGGCCGAAGTGGAGCGCGGGCAGGTTCTCGCTGACCCAGCGGCAGTAGGCGTCGTACTCGGCGCGCTGGATGTGGAAGCGCTCGGCGAAGTAGAAGGGGAAGAGGCGTTCGCGGGCGCGCAGGTAGCTGAGGAACGACCAGGGGTTCGCGGGGTCGGCGAGGGTCACCAGGTCGGCGAGGAAGGGAACTTGGAGGGTGGCGCCGTCGATGAGGAGGCCGGGGTGCCAGTGGAAGGAGGGCCGCTGTTCGTAGAAGGCGGTGTCGAGGCCGTCCAGGGGCTGGGCGAGGGCGGCGAGGGACAGGTTGAACGGGCCGATGCCGATGCCGACCAGGTCGCGGGGTGCGGTGGGGCCGACGGGCGCCTGGGGCGGCCGGGCGGGCTGTTCGGGCGTCGCCGTCATCGGGGAGTGGTTCCTTCCACGAGCGTGAGCAGGGCCGCGAGGTCTTCGGTGCGGGTGTGCGGGTTGAGCAGCGTCACTTTGAGCCAGCGGCGGCCGTCGAGCTGGGCGCGGCCGAGGACGGCGGTGCCGTCGCCCAGGAGTTTCCTCCGTACGTGGGCGATGTGGTCGTCGTCGGCGTCGGTGGGCCGGAACAGGACGGTGCTGATGGCCGGTTTGTCGTACAGCTCGAAGCCGGGGTGGTCGGCGACGAGGTCGGCGAACTCCCTTGCATGGTCGCAGACCTGGTCGACCAGGTCACCGAGTCCCGTGCGGCCCAGGGCCTTGAGGGTGACGGCGATCTTCAGGGCGTCGGGGCGGCGGGTGGTGCGCAGGGAGCGGCCGAGGAGGTCGGGCAGTCCGGCTTCGGTGTCGTCGTCGGCGTTGAGGTAGTCGGCGCGGTGGCCGAGGACGGCGGTGTCGGCGGGGTCGCGGACGGTGAGGAGTCCGGCTGCCGCCGGTTGCCAGCCGAGTTTGTGCAGGTCGAGGGCGACGCTGTCGGCGCGGTCGAGGCCGTGGAGCCTGGTCCTGCGGGTGTCGCTGAAGAGCAGGCCCGCGCCGTAGGCGGCGTCGACGTGCAGCCGGGCGCCGTGGCCCGCGCACAGGTCGGCGATGTCCGTGAGCGGGTCGATGAGGCCGGCGTCAGTGGTGCCCGCGGTGGCGGCGACGAGGAAGTGGCCGCGCCTGCCCGGGAGTTCGCTGAGGGCCTCGTCGAGGGCGGCCGGGTCCAGTACGCCGGCGGGCGCGGGCACGGTGACGGGCTCGGGCAGGCCGAGGAGCCAGGCGGCGCGGCGCAGCGAGTGGTGGGCGTTGGCGCCGACGAGGAGGTGCAGGGGGTGGCCGTGGGCGGCGGCCCGTTCGCGGGCCAGGAGCAGGGCGAGTTGGTTGGACTCGGTGCCGCCGGTCGTGACGAGGGCGTCGCCGCCCTCGCCGTGGACCTCGGTGGCGATCGCCTCGGTGAGGAGTGCTTCGAGGGCGGACGCGGCGGGGGCCTGGTCCCAGGAGTCCATGGACGGGTTCAGGGCGGACGCGGCGAGGTCCGCGGCCACCGCGAGGGCCAGGGGTGGGCAGTGCAGGTGTGCCGCGCACAGGGGGTCCGCGGGGTCCGCCGCGCCCTCGCCGACCGCGCCCACGATCGCGCGCAGCGCCTCTTCCCCGCCCGTGCCCCGCTCCGGCAGCAGGTCGCCCGCCGCCTCCCTGACCCTGGCCGCCACGGCGTCCGGGCCGCCGGGCGGCAGGGGGCCGCCGCGGGCCTCCGCGCCCGCCGCCAGCGCGTCGAGGACCGTCGCGAGCAGTGGCCGCAGGGCGGCGGGGCCCTGGGGGCCTCCGGCGAGGGGCGGGGGGCTGCTCATGGCTGTCCTCCGGGTGTGCGGGTGGGGTCACCAGCCTGTACGGACGGTGGACGGCATGCCCGGAAAGCCCGACGATCGAAACCCGAAAGGGGGATTGGGGGGTGGGGAGTTTGCCGGTGGGGTGGGGTGGGTGTTAGGGCCTCGCGGTGCGCCCCAGTCCCGCCCCTTCCCGAAACCGGGGCTGCGCCCCTGGACCCCGGGGGTGCGTGTTCCCTTCGGGTGGGACGGTCCGCCCCCGATCGGCGCTTCGCGCCTCGTCCTCAAACGCCGGACGGGCTGAAAACTTCCCCGGGGCAGGCCGGAGAGGCGCTGCGGCGTAGGCTCGTTTCGGGGCTGATGGTGCCGGGCTGTTGGGCTGATGGTGCAGGTTCGGGCGGGTGGGTGGGAGAGAGCCCGTCCGGCGTTTGAGGACGAGCCGCGGAGCGGCGATACGGGGTCCGGGGCGGAGCCCCGGGTTCGGAGAAGGGGTGGGACCGGGGCGCCCCGCGCAGGTCAGCCCAGCCGCACCACTCCCTCCCCCACCTCCCCCTCGACCTCGAGCACCCACACCTCGTTGGCTCCCTCCCGCAGCACGGGCCCGGGCACGTACAGGGCGAGCTGCGGCCCGACGTTCCAGTAGCGGCCGAGGCAGAAGCCGTTGATCCAGGCGAAGCCGCGCCCCCAGCCGGGGAGTTCGAGGGCGGCGTCGCCGGGGCCGCGCACGTCGAGGACGCCGCGGTAGAGCCCGGGCGGACCCGCGGGCGCGACGTCGGCGGGCAGGGCGCGTACCGCGTCGGCGTCGTCGAAGGCGCCGAGGGGCAGCCCCACGGCCCGCACCCCGTGCACGTACTGCCGTTCGTGCAGGACACCTCCGGTGATGCCCTTGGTCTCGCCGAGGCGGGGCCCGTAGTTGACGCGGCCGAGGGACTCGGTCCAGAGGGTCACGCGGGCGGGGCCGGGGACGGGTTCGGGGAGGGTGGGGGTCTCCTCGGTGAGGACTCCGGCCCGGGTTCCGTCGATGTGCACGACGGCGCGGTCGCGCAGGCCGCGCACGCCGAGGGGGTAGGGCTGCCGGGGCCCGGGCAGGTCGAGGGTGTAGCGGACCAGGCCCCGGTCGACGCCGAGCTGCTCGAAGGTGGGCGGCACGGCGTGTTCGGTCTCGGGGGTGCCGAGGTGGTCGGCGACGGTGTCGAGGGGCACGGGGTCGGTGAGGCGGGCCGTGGCGGGGGCGGTGAGGGTGGCGGGGGGCGGGGGCAGGTCGGGCAGGGGGTCCTCCGCGTAGGCGGCGAGGATCTCGCGGAAGAGCCAGAACTTCTCGGTGGGGCGGCCGCGTTCGTCGATGGGGGCGTCGTAGTCGTAGGACGTGACGTCGGGCTGGAGGCGGCCGTCGTGGAGGGTGCCGCCGGCCCGGTTGGCGCCCGCCCGGCCGGCGAAGTTGGTGCCGCCGTGGGCCATGTAGAGGTTGACGGAGGCGCCGAGGTCGAGGATGTCGCGGAGGGCGGCCGCGGCGTCGGCGGGGTCGCGCAGGACGGGTTCGGCGCCCCAGTGGTCGAACCAGCCGCACCAGAACTCCATGCACATCAGGGGGCCCTTGGGGCGGTGGCGGCGGAGGGTGGCGAAGCCGTCGCGGGCGGCGGAGCCGAAGTTCACGGTGGCGAGGACGCCGGGGACGCTGCCGCCGGTGAGCATGTGGTCCTCGGGGCCGTCGGAGGTGCACAGTTCCGCGGTGACGCCGTGGGTGCGAAGCAGGTCGGTGAGGCGGCGCAGATAGACCTGGTCGGAGCCGTAGCTGCCGTACTCGTTCTCGACCTGCACCAGGATGACGGGCCCGCCGCGGTCGTGTTGACGGGACACGACCTGGGGCAGCAGCCGGGCGAACCAGCGCTCGACGTGCGCGAGGTAGGTCTCGTCGCGGGTGCGGACGCGGCCGCCGACCTCGGCGGTCAGCCAGTGCGGCAGGCCGCCGTTGTCCCATTCGGCGCAGATGTAGGGGCCGGGGCGGACGATCGCCCACAGGCCCGCGGCGTGGGCGGCGTCGAGGAAGCGGCCGAGGGCCGTGATGTCGTGGAGCTCGCCGGGGCGTGGCTCGTGCAGGTTCCAGGGGACGTACGTCTCGACGCAGTTGAGGCCCATGGCCCGCAGCATCGCGAGCCGGTGCCCCCACTGGTCCTCGTGGACGCGGAAGTAGTGCAGCGCGCCCGAGAGCAGCCGCACCGGCCTTCCGTCCAGTTCGAAGTCGTCCGCGCCCACCCGGAAGCTGTCGCCGCGCGTGCCGGTGCCGTCGTCTGCCACGTGGTGGCTGGCGTCCATCGTGTCCCTCCCGATCACTACTGCGGCCACGATTGCCTCTGGCGGGCGGCACGGTCCATGGACAAAGATCGAGCCGGGTTGGACGCAGCGATCCGGTGACGGCGGGTGCGCCGGGCGCGCCGGGCGCGGGGACGAGAGGGGCAGCAGCGGATGTACCACACCTGGATGCGGTATTTCACGCCGAGCCCGGTCCATCACCGCCTCGGCCTGGTGTGTCTGGGCGTGGGCCTGCAGCACGGCACGCTGCCCGCCGTGGGGCCCCGCACCCTGGACCACCACGTGGCCCTGGTGATCAGTTCGGGCAGCGGCTGGTTCCGGGCGCCGGACGGGCGCCGCAGACCGGTCACGGCGCCCGCGTTGATCTGGCTGTCGCCGGGCGTCGCGCACCACTACGGCGCCGATCCGGAGACGGGCTGGGACGAGTGCTTCGTGGACTTCACGGGGCCCGCCACGACGACGTACACCGAGCTGGGCTACATCGAGCCGGACCGGCCGGTGGTGCCGCTCGCCGACCCGGACGGACCGCGCGGCGTCGTCGGGCGCATCGCCCGCGCCGCGCGCCGCGGCAATCCGCTGCTCGAGGTCGAGACGAGCGCCGCCGTCCACGAGCTGCTCGTGGCGCTGCGCCGGGCCCGGGCCGACATCGCGCCGGACGGGGACCCGGTGCTTCAGTCCCTGGCCAGGGACGCGTTCAAGGCCCTTTCGGTGACCGAGCACGCGGCCCGGCACGGCATGACGCCCGCGGAGCTGCGGACGGCGGTGCGCCGGGGGGCGGGGTGCAGTCCCAAGGACTATCTCCTCGGCATCCGGCTCGGCCGCGCCAAGGAGCTGCTCGCGGCGACGGAGCTGCCGGTGGCGGCGGTGGCCCGGCGGGTGGGCTACGACGATCCGGCGTACTTCTCGCGGCTGTTCACGCGTCGTGTCGGTACGGCGCCGGTGCGCTTCCGGGAGCAGCAGGGGCGGGCGGTGCCGGGTGGCTGGTCGCAGCAGGTGCCGGATCCGGAGCGGCCGCCGACGCTCACGTCCTTCGACGGCACGGCCGCTTCGGGGGGCGCGGGTGCGGGCACGTAGGCTCGGCTGCCATGACCACACGCCACACCAGTGACGACAGCGGCACGGCCGGGACGGGTGCGGGGGACGGGGTGGACCCCGCGGTGCGCGCGGAGCTGTCCCGGCTGCGCGACAGCATCGACAACATCGACGCGGCCGTAGTCCACATGCTCGCCGAGCGCTTCAAGTGCACCCAGCAGGTCGGCCATCTCAAGGCCAACCACCAGCTGCCGCCCGCCGACCCGGCGCGGGAGGCCCGGCAGATCGCGCGGCTGCGGGAGCTGGCGGAGAACGCCAAGCTGGATCCGGCGTTCGCCGAGAAGTTCCTGAACTTCATCATCGCGGAGGTCATCCGCCATCACGAGAGCATCGCGGACGGCGCCCGCTGAGGTTCCCTCCGCGCCCGGTGTCCCCCGTACGCGGGGACACCCACTGCCAGTCGCCCCACCCGATCGGGCACCATGGCCAGATGCCCGTACTGACGCGCGACGAAGCGCAGACCCGAGCCCAGCTCCTCGACGTCCGGGGGTACGAGATCGCCCTGGATCTCACCACCGGCGGGGAGACCTTCGACTCCCGCACGGTGATCACGTTCACGGCCGCGGCGGACGGGGACACCTTCGTCGAGCTGAAGCCCGCCCGCTTGCGTTCCGTCACGCTCGACGGCGCCCCGCTCGACCCCGCGGACCTGGCCGACAACCGGCTGCCGCTGCGGGGTCTCATCGCGGGCGAGCACGAGCTGCGCGTCGACGCGTCGATGCGCTACTCCCGTACGGGCGAGGGCATGCACCGCTTCACGGACCCGAGCGACGGTGAGACGTACGTCTACACGCAGTTGTTCTTGGAGGACGTGCAGCGGGTGTTCGCGGCCTTCGACCAGCCCGATCTCAAGGCGGTGTTCGAGATCGGCGTGCGGGCCCCCAAGGGCTGGACGGTCCTGGCCAACGGCGTCACCGAGCACGTGGGCGGCGGCGAGTGGCGGGCGGCGCCGACGGCGCCGCTCTCGACGTATCTCGTGGCGGTCGCCGCCGGGCCCTGGCACTCGGTGCGCACCGAGCACCGGGGGCTGCCCTTCGGGCTCCACTGCCGTCGTTCGCTGGCGCCGCACCTGGACGCCGACGCCGACGAGCTGTTCGACATCACACGGGCGTGCTTCGACCGGTACGAGGAGAAGTTCACCGAGCCCTATCCCTTCGACTCCTACGACCAGGCGTTCGTCCCGGAGTTCAACGCGGGCGCCATGGAGAACCCCGGCCTCGTCACCTTCAGGGACGAGTTCGTCTTCCGGTCGGCGGTGACCGACACCCAGCGCCAGACCCGCGCCATGGTCGTCGCGCACGAGATGGCGCACATGTGGTTCGGGAACCTGGTGACGCTCGCGTGGTGGGACGACATCTGGCTGAACGAGTCCTTCGCCGAGTACATGGGCTACCAGACCCTCACCGAGGCCACCCGCTTCGCCGACACCTGGGTCGACTTCGGTGTCGCCCGCAAGCCGGGGGGCTACGACGCGGACCAGCGGCCCTCCACGCATCCGGTGGCGCCGGATCCGGACGCGGTCCCCGACACGGCGTCGGCGATGCTGAACTTCGACGGCATCTCCTACGCCAAGGGCGCGAGCGCGCTGCGGCAGCTCGTGGCGTGGCTCGGCGAGAAGGACTTCCTGGCGGGCATCAACGCGCACTTCGCGCGGCACAGGTTCGCCAACGCCACGCTCGCCGACTTCATCGACAACCTGGCCTCGGCGACGGACCGCGACGTGCACGGCTGGGCGCAGGCGTGGCTGCGGACCACGGGCGTGGACACGTTCCGGCCCACCGTCACGCACAGCGGCCGTGAGTGGACCCTCGCCCTGGACCGCGAGGGCAGCCGCCCGCACCGTGTCGTGGTGGGCGTGTACGACAGGGACCTGTCCGACGGGCGGTCCCTGGTCCTGCGCGAGCGGTACGAGACGGACGTGCCGTCGCAGGAGGGACCCGTGGCGCGCGACGGCGGGCGGCCCGCGCTCGTCGTGCCCAACGACCAGGATCTGACGTACGCCAAGGTACGCCTGGACGGGGTGTCGCAGGAGACGGTCCTCGCGTCGCTCTCCGGTGTTCCCGACGCGCTGACGCGTGCGGTGCTGTGGAACGCGCTGCGCGACATGGTGCGCGACGGGGAGCTGGCGCCCGCCGCCTATCTGGAGGCGGCCCGCGCCCATCTGCCCGCGGAGAGCGACCTCGCCCTCGTCGCGGGCGTCCTCGGCTTCGCCGGTTTCGCCGTCGCCGACCGGTACACGCCGCTCGACGGCAGGACCGCCGCCCTGGCCACGATCGGCGCGCTGTGCGAGGACGTGATCCGGCGTACGGAGGACGGTTCGCAGCCGGGTCTGCGGCTCATCGCCGTACGGGGGGTCATCGACTCCGCGACGCAGCCCGAGCCCCTTGCGACCTGGCTGTCGCAGGGTGCGGTGCCCGGCGGGCCCGAGCTGGACCCGGAGCTGCGCTGGCAGATCCTGGACCGGCTCGCCGCGCTCGGCGCGGTCGACGAGACCGCGATCGCGGCGGAGCTGCGCCGGGACCCGAGCGCGACCGGCCAGGAGGGTGCCGCGCGCTGCCGGGCCGCGCTGCCCGACGCGGGGGCCAAGCAGCAGGCGTGGGAGGCCATGTTCGAGTCCGACGAGCTGTCCAACTACCTGTTCGCGGCCACCGCCCAGGGTTTCTGGCAGCCCGAGCAGGAGGCCCTCGTACGGACCTATGTGCCGCGTTTCTTCGAGGACGCGGTGGCGCTCGCCGCGCGTCGCGGGCCCGCCATCGCCGAGGCCGCGGGGCGGTACGCGTTCCCGGGGTTCGCCGTCGAGGAGGACACGCTGCGCCTGGGCGCGCGGTGCCTGGAGCGCACCGATGTGCTGCCCGCGCTGCGCCGCCGCCTCGTGGACCAACTGGACGACCTGGAGCGGGTGTTGCGGGTGCGCCGGAGCGCCGAGGGGGCCTGAGTCCGGGTGCGGCGTGCCCCGGTCTCAGGACCTAGGTCCGCCGGACCAGGGGTGTGCGGGTCATCTACTTCCTGGTGAGGATCCGGCGGACCGGGGCCGCCGCCTAGGGTCGGTGGTGATCAGAGCCGGGCCGGGGGCGTGCGTCCCCGGCCCGGCGTCGTCCCGACCTCAAGGAGCACCCCGTGATCGTCGTGACCGGTGCCACCGGCAACGTAGGCCGCGCTCTCGTCTCCCAGCTCACCGCCGACCGGGTGCCGGTCCGCGCCCTGACGCGGGACCCGGCCCGCGCGCGGCTGCCGGAGGGGGCCGAGGTGGTGCGGTTCGCGGGGCCGGGTGAACCCGCGGCCATGGCCGCGCAGTTCGAGGGTGCGACGGCGTTGTTCCTGCATCTGGCGGCGGGCGGCGAGGGCACCCCGGCGCTGCTCGCGGCCGCGCGGGACGGCGGGGTCAAGCACGTCGTGGTCCTGTCGTCGATCATCGTCGACCACGACGATGCCGCCGAGCACCCCATCCACGTCGTGCACTCCGAGCTGGAGCGGCGCGTGCGGGAGAGCGGGCTCGGCTGGACGGCGCTGCGGCCCGGCGCGTTCGGCACCAACTCGCTGCAGTGGGCGCCGCAGGTCCGCGCGGGCGACACGGTCCGCGGGCCGTTCGGCGAGGCCGTGACCGCGCCGGTCCACGAGGCCGACATCGCGGCCGTCGCCGCCGTGGCGCTGCGGGACCCCGCCGGGCACACCGACGCCGTGTACTCCCTGACCGGCCCGGAGGGCATCACCACGCGGGAGCAGATCCACGCGCTGGGCCGGGCGGTCGGCCGGGAGCTCCGCTTCGAGGAGATAGCGCCGGACGAGGTGCCCGCGGAGATGTTCCCGCACGTCGCGCCGGAGATGCTGCCGGCCCTGCTGAAGTCCTTCGGTGACAGCGTCGGTACGCAGCCGGACGTGACGACGACGGTGGCGGACGTCACGGGCCGCCCGGCGCGGACGTTCGCGCGGTGGGCCGAGGACCACGCGGACGACTTCCGCGCGTCCGCCTGAGCCGGGGAGGAAGGCCCGGCGCGACCTGCGCGCCGGACCGTCCCCGGGCGGCCCGGCCGTCCCGGGAGCCACCCCGAGGACCCGCCGCACAGGCGTCAGGACCTGTCCGGCGGGCCTGCGGGGCCTAGGCCTCCCGCACCTCGAACGTGTCGAGGACGAACTCCGCCTTCCCGTCGTCGCCGACCTTGCGCAGGCCGACCCAGGCCTCGCCGTCCGCCGGGGCGGCGAACTCGTAGGACAGGGTGGTGGGGGCGGTGGCCACGGGCAGGGCCTCGCGGGACAGTTCCCGCGCGTCGGGCTCGTCCACGGCGGTCACCCACGCGTACTGCCCGGCCTTCTCGTTCTCGTACCGGAACGACACCCGGTAGCGCTTGCCGCCCTCGAAGCGGACCGTGTGCGGCACCGTCCGGTAGACGAGGCCGTCGTTCTCGCCGCGGGACTTCAGGGACTGGGTGCCGTCCACGACGTCGTCGACGGCCTTGCCGTTCCAGCCGCGCTGGGTGTACGGGGCGTGGCGCTGCGCGATGTGGGTGCGCGGGTCGGTGGCTCCCCCGGCGTCGCCCTTCACGAAGGGCCCCCAGCCCTGCGGTACGTCCTCGAAGTCCTCCCGGACGAGGACGCCACGGCCGAGCGCGGGCGGCGCGCCGACGGCGACGACGCGCACGTTGTCGAAGCGCACCCGGGCGTCCCCGGCGACGGCGCGCAGCGCGAGCCGTACCGGGCCGCCGCCCTCGGGGACGGTGAAGCGGGTGAACAGGCGCTGGAAGCGGGTGCCGTGCTTGCGGTCGGCGGCGACGTAGTTGCCCGCGGTGGAGGTGTGCGTCCAGTTGGCGGCGGTGACGCCGTCGGAGGTGCGGACCTCCAGGGCGGCACGGCGCCGCTGTCCGGCCTTCTCCCCCACCTCGACCTGCACGGACGCCACATAGGTGCCGGGCTTGAGGCGGCGCAGGCGCTGGCTGACGGAGGCGGCGGCACCCGCGGCGAGAACGAGTTCGTGGTCGCCGAGCTTGCTGCGCTCCACCGACGCGGGGCCGCTGACCTGCCAGGCGTCCAGGTCACCGGCGTGGAAGCCGGGGTCGCGCAGCGCGGTGCCCTGGCCCCAGTCGGGGTCGGGGGCGCGGCGGGCGCGGGTGCGGTGGACGACGTAGGGCTGCTTGGCGGTGGCGTCGAGGGTGATCTTCCCGGCGCGTACGGGGACGTCGGCGACGAAGACGCGGCCCTGGTCGGTGAGGCGGTACAGGGCGACCTTGCGGGCGCCCGCCCAGCCCCGGGGCAGCGTCCAACTGGTCTTTCCGCCGTCGGGGTTGAAGTGGTAGAGCTTCGCGGGGTCGGTGGCCCGGCGCGGCTCCCAGGGCAGCAGATAGCTGCCGCCGTCGTAGACGAGGTGGCCTTCGGTGGTGATGCGCCGCCTGCCGCCGTCGGCGTCGGACACGGAGGTGGCTCCGGTGCCGAAGAACGTGATCTCGTGCTCGCCCCAGGTCTTGATGGGCTGCGCCTGGAGGTACTTGGCGGGCAGCGCGTGCGTCCAGATCAGCTCGTAGAACTTCGTCCAGTCGGTCTTGCCGGTCCAGCCGGTGAAGTTGCCCATGCGGGCGATGCCGAGCAGCGAGGGCCACTTGTCGGCGAAGACGTCCTTCTGGTGGTGCCGGATGAAGCGGATGAGGCGGGAGTTGATGCCGCGCGACGTGTCGGGGCCGTAGTCGGTCTCGGTGGCCCAGTGCGACCACAGCGCCGAGCGTTCGAAGCCGTGGCCCCATTCGCTGGTGACCTGCCAGCCCTGCTCGCGGAAGGTGCGCTGGAGGCGGTCGGAGGTCCAGCCGGACTCGCGGAACACGTCGATGTAGAGGGTGTTCAGGGCCGGGTGGGCGTCGCGGCGCAGATCGGCGAAGCGGCGCACGATGTCGCCGGAGACCAGGTCGCGGCGCTGGTCGATGCGGTAGCTCTGGTCGAGCCAGTCCCACTGCTCGTTGTTCTTGTCGACGAGCGTGTCGGAGAAGGCGTTCGCGACGGGGTAGGACTCGGTCGCGTTGACGTGGACGCCGAAGTCGCTGTTCCACTTCGAGCCCTCGCGGACCAGGGTGTTGAGGTCGGCGAGGCCGCCCGCGCGCTGGTTGTAGTTGCCCGCGTAGTCGGGGTGCGCGGAGTCGTGGCCCTCGGACTGGTAGCCCTTGAGGAGCGTGTACTGGCGCAGCCCGTCGGTGGCCAGGTGGATCCGCTTGACGTCGTCGAGCGTCGTGAGGAACGGGTTGGTGGCCTGCGAGGCGAAGTTGAAGGGGATGTGCGGGACGACGCGGAGGTGCTGCTCGTCGGCGCCGAGCGGGTTCACCATGATGTCGCGGAAGGCGATGGCGGCGTCCTGCCAGTCGACCTTGCCGTCGCCGTTGCGGTCGCCGGTGATGACGACGGTCGCGTACGGCAGGGGTTCGGTGGCGCCGACCGGGGAGGTGGCGGCGCGGTGCGTCCACTGGCCGGGGGTGAGGCGGGCCTCGACGTGGGAGTCCTTGCGTACGGTCTGGCGCCACAGGCGGCCGTTCTCCCAGTTGGTCTCCGCGGTGGGCTTGTCGTAGACCGTGTTGGTCTCGACGGCGCCGCCCAGCTTGTCGTGGGCGAGCACCGCGTACGCGCAGCCGGCGGCCGCTTCGGCCGGGGTGTCCGGCGTGAGCTCGACCAGGGTGTCGCCGCTCTTGGCCTTGTCGAGCTGCACCTTCGCGGCGAGCAGCGCGGCGCCGGGCTGGTCGCTGCGGACGGAGAGGAGGGCGAGGCCGGGGACGCGCAGGGTGCCGACGCGCAGGGCGGCGGTGTCGGCGATCTTCGTGACGCGCCAGTGCACCTGGCGGCCCTTGACCGCGATCTCCACGTCGACGCGGGTGCCGCCGTCGAGGGTGAGGACGTACGTGGCGCGGTCGCCCCGCACGTCGGCGGTGACCTTCGGCGTGTGCTCCTTGTCGTCGATGAGGAGCGTGCTGACGGGGTCCGGCTGTCCGTGCAGGACGGCGCGGCTCTCGCGGTCGGTGTACGACACGACGCGCGGGAAGCCGGTGGCGACGCGCACCTCCAGGGCGGCCGAGCGCAGGATCGCCTCGTCCGCCGCGCGGGCGGCGGACGAGGCGGACGGGGCCGCGTGCGCGGAGCCGGTGCCGACTCCGACGGCGGCCCCTATCCCTGCGATCGCTCCCGAGGCGACCACGGCCCTGCGGCTCGGTCCGGACCCGGACCCGGACGTCTGTGTCGGCGGCATGAACGCACTCCTCCGTGGGACGGCACTCGTGACGGGACGGAACGCGTGGCGGGACGTGTTCCGTGACGTGAATGCGTGACGTGAATTCGTGACGGTCACGATGCGCCGCACGGGACGAGGGCGCCCATGGACAAAGGAGGCGGAGGTGTTGGACTAACGTCCCCGGACCTCCGCTCCCCCGCGTCCCCGCTCCCCGGCCGACCCGCTCCCCCCGGCCCGCTCCCCCACCGGCCCGCTCCCCCTGACCCGCCCCCCGCCGCCCCGCGCCCCCCGCTAGCCCGCCCCCTGCCCGTACGGCAGCACCGCCCGCACCTCCCAGCCGCCCTCCGTGCCGGGCCCCGCCGTCAGCGTGCCGCCGAGGGCCCGCACGCGTTCCTCCAGGCCGACGAGCCCGAACCCGCCCCGCTCCCCGTGCCGTTCCCCCGCACCGGAACCCACACCCGGGCCCGCCCCGGGCACCGCGCCCGCGGCCACCCCGGCCCCCGCCCCCGAACCCCCCGCCCCGCGCCGCCCCCCGTCGTCCGCCACCCGCACCTCCACGCCGCCCTCGACGACGCGGACGCCGACGCGCACCGCCGAGACGCCGGTGGCGTGTTTGCGTACGTTCGTCAGCGCCTCGCGGACGATGTGGTGGGCGGTGGCGGCGAGATCGGCCGGAAGCCGCTCCTGAAGCGCCGGTTCCACGTGCACGGTGACCGGTGGGCCGGTCCGGGTGAACGTCTCGGACAGCTCGCGCAGTTCGGCGAGCCCGGCCACGGGCACCGTGCGGGCCTCGCCCTCGCGCAGGACCCGCACCAGGCGCCGCATCGCGCCGAGCGCCTCGTCGCCCGCGTCCGCGATGCGTACGAAAGCGCTGGTCGCGGCGGAGGCGCCGACCTCGGTGAAGGACGCCGCGCGGGCCTGCACGACGATTCCGGTGACGTGGTGGGCGACCAGATCGTGGAGTTCACGGGCGAGTTCGAGGCGTTCGGCGGCGCGCACGGCCTCGATGTCGCGGACGCGCTGCGCCTGCTGGGCGCGTAGGAGCAGTGAGAAGGCGCTCACCACGGCGGCCAGCGCGGAGAACAGGAGCGTGAACCGGCCCGGTGAGGCGTCGCGCACCGGCGCGGCCACGCAGGCGAGCGCGAGGAGCGGCCCGAGCACGGCGGCGCGGCGGGCGGGCAGCCGCAGCAGGACGCCGGTGAGCAGCACGAGCAGCGCGATGGCCTCGCCCATGCCCCAGACGATCTGCGGCCGGGCGCTGACGAACACGTACAGGGTCGCGGCCCAGGACACGCAGGCGGCGAGCCAGGCGCGGGGGGCAAGGGCGGGGCGGGCCCAGGGGACGGCGCACAGGCAGCAGAGGATGCCCGCCGTCCAGACGGCGGCGCGCGGCCCGGTGGGCTGGCGGGCGAGGGTCAGGCCCTCGACGGTGACGAGCAGGACGAGGACGGCGGCGAGCAGCAGGCGGGCGGCGGTGCGGCGGGCGGGGTGCCGGTCGAGCAGGCGCGCGTACCGGTCGAGGATCGCGGTGGTCACGGCGTGCGGGTGGCGAGGCCGGACTCCCAGGCCCAGGCGGCGATCTCGACGCGGTTCCTGGCGTCGAGCTTGGCCTGGACGTTCGCGAGGTGGGACTTGACCGTGGACAGGGAGACGAAGAGTTCGGCGGCGATCTCGTTGTTGGTGCGGCCGCGGGCGAGGGCGCGCACGACGTCCTGCTCGCGCTGGGTGAGGGGTTCGGAGGGGGCGCGGAGGGCCGGGCCGCCGGGGCTCTCCGTGGCGGCCGGGGCTGCTGCGGCCAGCTCCCGCAGGAGTCGTACGGTGATCGCGGGCGAGACCAGCGCGTCGCCGACGGCCGCCGCGCGCACGGCCTCCACGAGCATGGCGGGGCTCGCGTTCTTCAGCAGGAAGCCGCTGGCTCCGGCGCCGAGGGCCGCGTGCACGTACTCGTCGAGGTCGAAGGTGGTGACGATGACGATGCGGGGGCGCACGCCGGGGCGGGCGGCCAGGCGGCGGGTGACCTCCAGGCCGTCGAGGCGCGGCATGCGGATGTCGAGGAGCAGCACGTCGGGGTCGTGGCGGGTGACGGCGTCGAGTGCGGCCTCGCCGTCGGTGACGTCGGCGAGCACCTCGATGTCGGGCTGGCTCTCCAGGATCATGCGGAAGCCGGTGCGGACCATGTCCTGGTCGTCCGCGATGACCACCGTGATCGCCATGTGCTGTGCCATCCGCCCTTGCCGCGCCTGTCTCGTACGCCCCTGAGTGTCCCATATATGGGCATACGAAGCGGGGCCGGGTCAGCCGTGACCCGGCCCCGCGACGGAAGGCTGTTCACCTCACGGGCACCCGGGGCGCCCGGGGCGTCAGAGCTGGTTGGCCTGCTTGGTTATCTCGGCCGCGAAGGTCGAGACCTCGGTGTAGACACCGGGGAACTTCGGGCGGGCGCAGCCGTTGCCCCAGCTCACGATGCCGACCTGGATGTACTGACCGGCCTCGTCCTTGCGGAACATGGGGCCGCCGGAGTCGCCCTGGCAGGTGTCGACGCCACCCACGTTGAGCTTGCCCGCGCAGATCTCCTCGCCCGGGATGATGTCGCCGCTGTAGGCGGCCTGGCAGTCGGCGTCGCTCACGAAGGGCACGGTGGCCTTCAGCAGGTAGCGCTGCTGCGCGCCGCCCTCGCGGTTGGCACCCCAGCCCGCGACGGTGAAGTTGCCGTTGTTGTACTTGGTGGTGGTGGCGATCTTCAGCGTGGGCTGGTTGATCGGCTTGGCGAGCTTGATCAGCGCCCAGTCCTTGCCCTTGCCGTTGTAGCCGGGGGCCTGGAGGACCTTGGTGGACTTGACCTTGATCGCGCTGGAGCTCTGCAGGTCGACGACGCCGCCGGTGGCGGTGATGGAGGTGTTGTTGCCCGAGCCGTCGACACAGTGCGCGGCGGTCAGGACGACGTCCTGCTTGAGCAGGGAGCCGCCACAGCCCATCGAGAGCCTGACCATGAACGGGAACTCACCCTGCGCGGCACGCACACCGCCGACGACACGCTCGCCGGGGTTCGGGCCGGGGTGAGGGGCCGCCTGCGCGACGACGGGCTGCAGGCTGGCGACACCGAGGGCGACCGACCCGAGGACGGCGGCTCTCTTGACTCCACGGAACTTCGTCTTCAACTTCTTGCCCCTTCGTGGGAGTTGTGGGGGGTTGCGCACGCGGCGGGCCCATGCAGCACGCGCCCGGAGGCGCTGCGTGGCATGAGCCCGCCAAGCGTTGTTGGATTATGAGGAGGGCTCCGCGCGGGCGACAAGGGGCGGTTTTCGGCCAGACGTTGGGGCTGGGGCTGGTTACCGGTGCGAACAACCCCCGTACAGTGGGGACGAATCGGGCGGTGCTCAGGGGGTGGGGGCGTGGCGAACGGCGGTCCGGTGGAGCACGGCTATCCGCATCTGGAGACGGTGCGCGCGGCCATCACCGCGCTGTACCGCCGGCTCTCCTACGACACCGTGCACACCTTCGACACCAGCGTCGCCCCGGCCGACGTGGCCTTCTGCGACCAGGACGACCTGTATCTGGGCGCGCAGCGGGTGGCCCGGGAGCTGGTGCGGCATCTGCGGCTTCCGGACGCCCGCATGATCGTGTCGTTCCGGGAGATGCAGCACGCGGCGTCCGTCGAACTCGCCGCGGGGCCCGAGTACTTCATCGAGCTGAACGACCGTTTCCGCACGCACCGCAGGGACATCGGCGCGGCTCTCGCGCACGAGGTGATGCACGTGTATCTGCACCGCCTCGACCTGTCGTTTCCGGGCACGCGCGACAACGAGATCCTGACCGACACGGCGACCACGTACCTGGGCGCGGGCTGGCTGCTCCTGGACGCCTACCGCGAGGACAGCGCCTCGTCGCAGAAGCTCGGCTATCTGACGCCGGAGGAGTTCGGCTACGTCCTCGCCAAGCGCTCCCTCGCGTTCGGCGAGGCGCCCGAGACCTGGTTCACCAGCCCGCAGGCGTACACGGCGTACACGAAGGGGCTCGCCCGGGCCCGGCAGGACGAGCAGCAGCCCCCGCTGACGGCGGCGGGCTGGGCGGGCCGGCGACGGTACGCCAAGGACCGGCGCTACGCCCAGGACCACGGCACGGCGACCGGGCGGTCCGGCGGCCCGTACGCCTTCTCGCGCTCGGACGGCACCGGCCCGCTGCGGGTGTCGTTCCCCTGCCCGACCTGCCATCAGCGCATCCGGGTGCCCGCGCGGGGCCGGATGCGGGCGCGGTGCGGGCTGTGCCGGACGGTGCTCGACTGCGACACGTGAAACTCGCGCGTGACGCGGGCGAATTGACGGAGATACGCGCGACTCGCGGGTGACGCGGGCGAGTCGACGGCGGCACGCGCGGCTCGCGGGTGACACGCACGGCCCGACGGCGGCACGTGCCTCTCGCCGGTGACCCGCGCGACCCGACGGCGATACGGGAACGGGGTGGGCCTCGGCCCACCCCGTCACCTCTGTCTCAGGCGCCCCCGAGCCGCTCGCGGACTACGCGGCGTTGCGGCTGCGACCGCCCCGGCGGCCACGACCGCCGCGGCGACGGGCGCCGCCGCCCGCGCCACCGGCTCCCCCGGCTCCGGCGCCCGCGCCCGCGGACCTGCGCTGCGCGGGGGCCTTGCGCTGCGCCACGACCTGCACGGGCGGCGCGATGACGACCGGCACGCCGGAGGGCTCCCGCGCCCCGGTGATCGTGACCAGCTCCTCGGAGGACGAGCGGACGGCGACGGCCTCCGGCTTGATGCCCGCGTCGGACATCAGGCGGGCCACCTCGCGCTTCTCCTCGGGCAGGACGAGCGTGACGACGCGGCCGGACTCGCCCGCCCGCGCGGTGCGGCCGCCGCGGTGCAGGTAGTCCTTGTGGTCGACGGGCGGGTCGACGTTCACGACCAGGTCGAGGTCGTCGACGTGGATGCCGCGCGCGGCCACGTTGGTGGCGACGAGCGCGGTGACCTCGCCGCTCTTGAACTGCTCCAGGGTGCGGTTGCGCTGCGGCTGCGACCGTCCGCCGTGCAGCCCGGAGGCCCGCACTCCGCTGGCGAGGAGCCGCTTGGTGAAGCGGTCCACGGCGCGCTTGGTGTGCAGGAACAGGATGACGTTGCCGTCGCGGGCGGCGATGCGCAGGGCGACCGCCTTCTTGTCCGTCTCGTCGGCGACGTACAGGACGTGGTGCTCCATCGTGGTCACCGCGCCCGCGGAGGGGTCGACGGAGTGCACGACGGGGTCGCTCAGGTAGCCGCGGACGAGACGGTCGACGTTGCGGTCCAGGGTCGCGGAGAACAGCATCGTCTGGCCGCCCTGCTCCACCTGCCCGAGCAGCGCGGTGACCTGGGGCAGGAAGCCCATGTCGGCCATCTGGTCGGCCTCGTCGAGGACGGTGACGCGGACCTGGCCGAGGGCGCAGTCGCCGCGCTCGATGAGGTCCTTCAGGCGGCCCGGCGTGGCGACGAGCACCTCGACGCCGCGGCGCAGCGTCGCGGCCTGCTTGTTGATCGAAAGGCCGCCGACGACGGCGGCGACGCGCAGGTTCACGGACGTGGCGTACGGCGCGAGGGCGTCGGTGACCTGCTGCGCCAGCTCACGGGTGGGGACGAGGACCAGGGCGAGCGGCTTGCCGGGCTCGGCGCGGCGGCCCGCGGTGCGGCCGAGGAGCGCGAGGCCGAAGGCGAGGGTCTTGCCGGAGCCGGTGCGGCCGCGGCCGAGGACGTCGCGTCCGGCCAGGGAGTTCGGCAGGGTCGCGGCCTGGATCGGGAAGGGCGAGGTGACGCCCTGCGCGGCGAGGGTCTTGAGCAGCGCCTCCGGCATGTCGAGGTCTTCGAACGCCTCGACGGCGGGCAGCGCGGGGGTGACGGTCTCGGGCAGCGCGAAGTCGGCGGGCGCGGTGCGCGCCGGGGCGGGGCGGGAGGGCTTGCGGCCGCCTCGGCCGCCGCCGTTCACCGGGCGCTTGCCGCCGCTCGCGTTCCGGGTGCCGCCGGTGGCGCCGGCGCTCTTGCGGCCGGAGTCGCCCGAGGACTGGCCGCGGGTGGCCGAGCCTGCCGTGCGGTCGTTCGATGAGCGCCGACGGGCGGGGCGCGCGGGACGGTCGGGGCGATTCATGGGGCAAGCCTTCCTGGCCGGTGACAGCACAGCCGGTGACAGCACACAAGCCGGGACCCGCACCGTGGTGGTGCGGGCCCCGGCTGCGAGGTTCGCGAGAAGCGAGGATCAGGCGGGAACGATGTTCTCGGCCTGCAGGCCCTTCTGGCCCTGGGTCACCTCGAAGGAGACCTTCTGGCCCTCCAGGAGCTCACGGAAGCCGGAGCTGGCGATGTTGGAGTAGTGGGCGAAGACGTCGGGGCCGCCGCCGTCCTGCTCGATGAAGCCGAAGCCCTTTTCCGAGTTGAACCACTTCACGGTTCCAGTTGCCATGTCAATCTCCTCAACAGGGGCAGATTAAGGAGAGCCACGGAATTGTGGTTCTCCCAGCGCTGCAAGGACCCCCATCCGGAGAGACCGGGGTCCGGCCCGCAAAAAGAGCCGGAAAAACAAAATAATGCGCCCTCGGAGCATTCCGTCAGGCGCACATAAAGTTCATGGGTACCAAAACTGCAACGCTTAACCCTAACATGCGTCCGGCCCCCGCAGGCGAAAGCCTTCCGGGGACCGGACCCGCCGCGGAACGCGGACCTCACTCGGGCCGCTCCACCGCCCGCCGCGGCAGCGCCGGACACAGCAGCGCGCAGAGCGCGAAGGCGGCCACCACCCACGGCATCGCGGCACCGAGCGCGTCGGTGAGCCCCGTCGCCGTACCGGAGGAGCCGTGCCCGCCCGCCGGGCCGGACGGGCCGGACGTGACACGGTCGAAGAACACCGTCCCGATGACGGCCGCGCCGAGCGCCCCGCCGAACTGCTGGGCCGTGGTGAAGATCCCCGACGCCCCGCCCGCGAGGTCACCGGGCACGGCCGAGAGGACGACGTTCACCAGCGGTACGACGAGCAGGCCGAGCCCGGCGCCCGCCACGGCGAGGCCCGGGACCAGCGGCCACGCCCCGGTGTGCTCGGTGCCCCCGTCCGCCACTGCCGACCACACCCAGGCGAACCCGCCCGCCATCAGCAGCGCCCCGGCGGCGAGCACGAGCCGCCCGAAGCGCAGGGCGAGGGCGTCCGCGGCGGGCGCGGTGAGGAAGCCGCCGGCGGAGAAGGCGACGGTGACGAGTCCGGCCTGCATCGGCGTGTAGCCCTCGCCGCCCTGCAGCCAGATCGCGAAGACCAGGAAGAAGCCCTGCATGCCGACGGAGAACAGGAGCTGCACCAGGACTCCCACGGAGAACGCGGGCAGCTTGAAGGCGCGCGCGGGCAGCAGCGGCGTCACGTGCGAGGAGGGGCCCGAGCGGCGGCGACCCTCGGCCACGCCGAGCCCGGCGAGCGCGGCCACCCCGGCGCCCATGCACACCCAGCCCCACACCGGCCAGCCGTTGGCGCGGCCCTGGACCAGGGGCAGGACGACGGCGACGAGGGCCGCGGCGAGGACGAGGCTGCCGAGCAGGTCGGGCCGTCCGGCCGAGCGCTCGCGGGTGGCCGGTACGAGGACGGTCCCGGCGACGAGGGTGGCGACGGCCACGGGGACGTTCACCAGGAACACCGAGCGCCAGCCCCAGCCGAACAGATCGGCGTCGGTGAGCACCCCGCCGAGCAGCAGCCCGATCGCGGACGCGAACCCGGCGACGGCTCCGTACATCCCGAAGGCAGCGCCGCGCTCCTTGCCCCGGAACAGCGTGCGGAAGGAGCCGAGCACCTGCGGCATGAGGAGCGCGGCCATGACGCCCTGCACGGCGCGGGCCGCCACCAGCTGTCCCGGCGACTGCGCGGCCCCGCAGGCGAGGCTCGCGAGGCCGAAGCCCGCGGTGCCGGTCAGGAACAGGACCTTGCGGCCGTACCGGTCGCCGAGGTGCCCGGCGACGATCAGGGTGGCGGCGAAGCCGAGCAGATAGGCGGAGACGATCCACTGCAGCGCGCTCTCGGACGCGCCGAGGTCCCGCCCGATCGACGGGATCGCGACGTTCACGATCGTCACGTCGAGCAGGTCCATGAGGGCGGCGACCATCATCACGACGGCGGCCGCCCAGCGCCGGGGGTGCGGGGGCGCCGCGTCGTCCTGCGGCGTGGTCAGGGTGGCGGTCATGGCGGGCTCCTGAGCCTCCTCGGATTTATTTCGTTCGGACGAACGAAAGACTTGCACGACCCGATCCACCTCCGCAAGTCTTTCGTTCGACCGAACGAACTTCTTGCTAGGCTCACCCCATGCCGAAGAGCCGCACGCAGCAGGACCGGGAGCCGGGACGAGCGCCGGAGCAGGAGGCGGCGGAGCCGGGGCGCGCCGACGTCGTGGCCCGGCTCTCCGCGGCGGGCCGGGCCAACAGCGCGGTGACCGTGATGTTCCACTCGGCCGTCGCCGCCCGGCAGGGCCTGAACGCCACCGAGAGCAAGACCCTCGACCTGCTCATCCGCAAGGGCCCCCTCACCGCCAAGGACCTCGCGGCCGAGACGGGCCTCGCGCCCGCGTCCGTGACCGGCCTCGTCGACCGCCTGGAGGCCAAGGGCTTCGCGCGCCGGGTGAAGCACCCCACGGACAAGCGCCGGGTCCTGGTGGAGTTCCGCGCCGAGAAGATGGCGGGCCTGACGGAGGTCTTCGCGGACTGGGGGCGCGAAGTGGAGGAGTTCTGCGAGGAGTTCACGACCGCGGAGCTGGAGACGGTGATCCGCTTCCTCGACGGCGCCGCGGACCGGCAGCGCCGGGCGGCGGCGCGGCTCGCGCAGTAGCACGCGGCGTACTGACGCCCCGTCAAATAACCTTCGTACGCGCCTTCCCCCTTCGAGGGGCCGCCATTACCGTCCCACCCGATCCCGGCCAAACAACTGTTTGGCCGTACGGCGACAGGTACGGAAAGGCGGCCCGATGCGCACCACTCGCACCCGTACGGCGGCCACGGTCGCGGTCCTCACGCTCGTCCTCGGCGCCGCGCCGGGGGTGACAGCGCACGCCGCGCCGAGCGCGCCCCGGCCCTCGTACACGCACCCCCTCGCCTCCGAAGCACCCCGGCAGATCCCGCTCCAGGGGGCCGTCAACGTCCGTGACGTGGGCGGCTACCGCACCTACGACGGCGAGCGGGTGCGGCACGGCCGGGTCTTCCGCGCCGACGCGCTCAGCAAGCTCACGGACGGGGACGTCTCGACGCTGGCCGGGCTCCGGCTGCGGAAGGTGGTGGACTTCCGGGTCGCGGAGGAGGTCCGGTACGACGGGCCGGACCGGCTGCCCGCCGGTCTGGTCGCGACCGCGCGGCCCGTCACCGACAACGGCCTGTTCCGGCAGCTCATGACCGTGATCGGCTCCCGGGACCCGGTCAAGCAGGAGGAGATGCTCGGCGGCGGGAAGGCCGAGGCGTTCATGCGGGACGTGTACCGCACGTTCGTCACGGACGCCACCGACCGCGCGCAGTTCGGCGCGACGCTGCGCGACATCGCGGGCGGCGGCACGGCCGCGCCCCTGCTCTACCACTGCACGTCGGGCAAGGACCGCACGGGCTGGACGACGTACGTCCTGCTGCGTGCCGTGGGGGTGCCCGAACGCACCGTCGTGGACGACTACTTGGCGTCCAACACCTTCCGCGCCGCGTACGACGCGAAGCTGCGCGAGACGCTTCGGCAGACCGGCATGATGCAGAACCCGGACCTGCTCGTCCCGCTCCAGGAGGTTCGCACCGACTATCTGGACGCGGCGCTCGCCGAGGTGACACGGCGGTACGGCGGCTTCGGCGGCTATCTGACCAAGGGCCTGGGCCTGGACGCGGGCACGCTGGTCGAGCTGCGCCGGGCGATGGTGGGGTGAGCCGCGGGCCCGGTGGTGCTACGGGGCCGCGGTGCGGGGTGCGACGATGCCGTGCTCGCGTGCCGCGGCCAGCCACTGGGGGAACTCGGCGACGAGGCGGTCGTACAGGAAGTCGTCCGAGACGGCGACCGGGTCCGTGCCTAGGTGGAAGAACCCGGCGTTGTCGACGACGCGGCGTCCGGGCACGGGCAGTTCGTCGAGCCTGCGCAGATAGTCGAACTGCTTGCTCGCGGGGTTGCCGAAGCCGATGAACTGCCAGAACAGCGGCAGCTTCGCCGCCTTGCACAGGTACCGCTCGGCGGCGGTCCTGTTCAGCGGGCCGCCGTCGGTCTGGAAGATGACCAGGGCGGGCGCGGTGGCGCCGCATTCCAGGTAGTGGTCGATGACGGCGTCCATGGCGGCGTGGTAGTTCGTCCGCCCCATGTGTCCGAGTCCGGCGACGATCTCCCCGATGCGGCCCTGGTGGCCGGTCAGTTCGACGTCGACGACCGCGTCCACGTCCGTGGAGAAGAAGACGGCGGGTACGACGCCGTCGTCGTCCAGGTGCGCGGAGAGTCCGAGCACGCGGTCGGCGAGCGCCTGCACGCTGCCGTCGTCGAAGTAGGGCCGCATCGAGCCGGAGTGGTCGACGACCAGGTACACGGCGGCGCGCTCGCCCTCCAGGCCGTGGGCCCGCAGCCGCTCCCCCGCCGTCTTGTAGAGACTGACGAGGCCGGGCGCCACGGCCCGCACCTTGTCGAGACTGATCGCCGCACCCATGGCACCAGCGTACGGGCCGGTCGGCGCGCCCCGGTCGGCCTTCGGAGAACCGGTCGGCCTTCGGAGAACCGGTCAGCCTTCGAGGAAGTCGACGGCCAGGCGCAGGAACTCCGCCTCCCGCTCCACGTACGCCAGATGTCCGCAGCGCGGGAACACGTGCAGGCGGGCGTCCGGCATGGCCTTGAGCGCGACGAAGGCTCCGTCGACGGGGTTGACGCGGTCCTCCCTGCCCCAGGTGAGGAGCGTCGGCCGGGTGATCCGGTGCGCCTCGCGCCACAGCAGGGAGCCCTCGGGCCACTTGGCAAAGGCCGCGCCGAGCCGCTGGGCGCCGAGGCGGGCGCCGGGGTCGAGGGCCTGCGCGTACCGCTCCTCCACGAATGCGTCCGTCACGTGGGACGGGTCGTGGACGAGGGAGGTGAGGAAGGCCCGCACGTGCTCGCGGGTCGGCTCCGGGGCGACGCCGAACTCGATGAGGCGCTTGACGCCTTCGGTGGGTTCGGCGGTGAAGAGGTTGAGCGCGAGGCCCGCGGGGGCCGTGAGCAGCAGCCGGTCGACCTTGTCCGGGTGGTCGAGCGCCATCCGGACGCACACGCCGCCTCCGAGCGACACGCCCGCGAAGTGCGCCTTCTCCACTCCCAGCTCGTCCAGGAGCCCGGCCACGGCGTCCGCCCCGAACGAGAACACGTCCTTGTCCAGCTCGGGCTTGTCCGACCGCCCGAACCCCGGCAGATCGACCAGCAGCGTCCGGAACCGCCCGGCGAAGGCCCCCAGCACACCCCCGAACGCCCCCCAGGCGCTGGCCCCCGGCCCGCCCCCGTGCAACATCACCAGCACCGGCGCCTCGGCCCCCGCAGGCCCGGCCTCGTGGTACCGCAGCCCAACTCCTGCCCCCCGCCCACCCCGAGAGGTCCCCTCACAAGTAAGCGTCACCACACCCCACCTCCACACACCTCAACATCAACACCCCCATGCTCCCTCACCCCACCACCCCCGACCACCCACCCCCATCGCTGCCGCAACGGCAAAGCGCCGGGCGGGCGGAAAGCCCGTCCGGCGCTCTGGGAAATGGGCAGCCAGGTGGGGGAAATCAGCGAAACGAGCGGGCGGACGAAATCAGCCCGTCCGGCGCTTGAGGACGAGCGCGCAGCGCGACCGGCGCCCGCCCCGGGCAACGCCCAGACACAGCCCGCCCCTTGAACACCCCACCCCGCCCGAGACCCCACCCCACCCCCCGGGAGGGAAAGGGCGGGCGGGTGGGGGAAACAGCCCGTCCGGCGCTTGAGGACGAGCGCGGAGCGCGACCGGCGCCCGCCCCGGGCAACGTACGGATGACGACCCCCGGGGCGCCTCACGCCCAGGGCGGACCGGCTACGCGGGGCGGTCCTCGAAGGCCGGCAGCGCGAAGATCCTGACCTTCGCGTCGTCGGACATGAGCTCCACCAGCGGCAGCACAAGCTCCCAGAGATCCCGCTTGCCCACCTCCCGGACGAGCGCGTCGAGTTCGGCGTCGGACAGCTCCGCGGCCCGGTCGGCCACCACCTTGCGGGAGTCCTCGGGGAGCACCTCGACGAGGGGCAGGAACTCGCCCCACAGCCCGGTGGCGACGACGGCGGGGACCACACCGCCGAGGACGGCGGGGTCACGCAGCGAGGGAAGCCCGGCCACCGTACGGAGTTCGTCCGCGCCGAGCAGCGCGACGAGCGGCAGGAGCGACTCCCAGAGCCCGTCGCGGGCGACGGTCACGACGAGCGGGTCGAGCCGTTCGGGCGGCTGCGCGGCGGCGAGGGAGGCGATCCGCCCGCGCTGCTCGCCGGTGACCATCCCGGCCACGGCGAGCGCCTCGGGCCACAGCCCTTCGGCGGCGGCCGTCCCGATGACGGCGGCGAGCCGCTCCGCGCCCATCAACTCGACGATGTGGCCGAGCCGTTCGGGCACGTCGATGAGGAAGCCGGTGCGCAGCACCACCGCGTCGTCGACCTGCGGCAGGATCCGGCCGAGCGCGCTGTCGCGCAGATGGCCGACGAACCGCCCCATCGTGATGTGGTCCTCGCGCTCGGCGAGGGCGACGGCGATGCGGACGAGCAGGTTCTCGTCGAGGCGGTCGACGATGCCGCTGATGCGCCGCGGGTCGAGGTGCCCGCAGGACTCGGCGGTGAAGGAGACGGGCAGCTTCTCGATGATGTCGGCGGCGCGGGCGGGTTCGAGGCGCCCGGCGACGGCGGCGGCGAGCCGGGGCCCGAGCGCCTTCTGGGAGATGGCGGCGGCGACCCCGGCGGGCACGAGCTTGGTCGCGGACGCGATGCGGTCGAGCATGTCGGGCGCCCGGTCGTACAGCGTCGCGACGCAGTCGGCACGGAAGCGGCGTACGTCCTCGGCGGGCAGTTCCCCGAGGAAGGCGAGCTCGTCGGGCTCGACGTCGAGGAGGCGGGCGGTCTTCAGGGTCTCGGCCCTGGCGCGCAGCTTGTCCATGGTGTCCTCGCCCCCGGCCTACCGGAAGAGGATCCGGCGTACGGGCCCGCGGGCCAGCGCGGGCACCAGCTTCAGGGCCTCCTCGGCCGCCTGGTTCAGGCCGGCAGCCCGGCTCTCGCGCTCCCGGCGCAGCGCGTCGGCGAGCGACGCGAGCCGCTCGGGCGGCAGCCCGGCGAAGGACTCCGGGGGCCGGCCCCCGAGCTCCGCCGTCAGTTTCTCCAGTGCTTCGGTGCTCACGGGACCTCCCGGAGGTGCGCTGGGCTTCAAGGTCCCGAGAGTGGAGCGAAATTGAATAATAGTCAATAGCGTGGGCGGGGCGGAGCCGGAGCCGGGCGACGGCCCGGCACGGCCCGCACAAGCGGAAGGGGGACGGGGAGGCACTGCCCGAGCCGGGCCGCCTCCCCGTCCCCCTCGCCTCGCGCGGATCAGCCCTTGACGGCCCCCGCCGCCAGACCCGAGCCGAGCCTGCGGTGGACGACGACGAAGAAGAGCATGACGGGCACCGTGACCAGCGTGGAGCTGGCCATGACGGGACCCCAGGACGTGGTGTTCTCGCCGAAGAACTGGAAGATGCCCACGGCCGCCGTGTACTTGTCGCTGCCCTTCATGAACGTGTACGCGAACACGAACTCGTTCCACGCCGTGATGAAGGCGAAGATCGAGGTGGCGACGAGCCCCGGCGCGACCAGCGGAAGCAGCACGGACCAGAACATCCGGAACCAGGAGGCGCCGTCGATGTACGCGGCCTCCTCGACCTCCTTGGGCACCGCGGCCACGAACCCGCGCAGGGTCCAGATGGCGAACGGCAGCGACAGGGCGATGTAGACGATCGACAGGCCGAGCAGCGAGTTGAGCATCTCGTAGTCCCGCATCTGGATGAACAGCGGGATGACGAGGGCCTCCAGGGGCACCATCTGCACGATCAGGATCATGATCAGCACGGAGGTGCGGAACTTGAACTTGAAGCGGGCCACCGCGATCGCCGCGAACAGCGAGAGCAGCCCCGCGGCCAGGATCGTGGCGAGGCCGACGATCGCCGAGTTCAGCAGGTACTGGCCGAAGTTGCCCCGGTCGAAGACGAAGTCGAAGTGCTCGAAGCTGATGCCGCTCGGCAGCAGGTCCGAGCCGCGGGTGAGCGCCTTGGGGTCGAGGGCGGTGGAGACCATCCAGTAGACAGGGAAGAGCGTGAAGACCAGCAGGGCAGCCACGGACAGCGGCAGGCCGATGCGTGCGGCGAGCGAGGTGCTCCGTCGGGCGCTCACAGGTCCTCCTCTCCCTGCCGGAACAGTGTCCGGATGTAGACGATGGTGATCGCGAGCAGCAGCAGCGTCAGGAGGACGGCCGCCGCGGCGCCCGCGCCGTAGTCGTTCTTGGCGAACGCCTCGATGTAGGAGTACACACCGAGGTTGTAGACGTCGGGATTGGAGCCGCTGCCTCCTGGCATCAGGAAGACCTGGGTGAAGACCTTGAAGTCCCAGATGGTGGAGAGGATGGTCACCACCAGGAAGACGGGCTTGATGGTCGGCACGGTGATCTTCCAGAACCGCTGCCAGGCGTTGGCTCCGTCGATCTCCCCGGCCTCGTACAGCTCCTTGGGAATCGTCAGGAGCCCGGCGAGGACGGTGATCGCCACGAACGGGAAGCCGTGGTGCACGACGTTGATCGTGGCGATGGCGTAGAACGGCAGCCGTTCGGTGAACCAGTTGGTGGTCTCGGCATCGATCAGGCCCATGGAGTCGGCGACTTGGCTGATCATGCCGTCCTCCGGGGAGAACAGCCAGATCCAGACGTACGTCCCGGTCACCGCGGGCATCGCCCAGGCGGCCAGGATCGACACCGAGCAGATCAGCTTCCAGGTCGGGCCGAGGCGGTTGAGCAGCAGCGCCACGGCCGTGCCGAGGGCGACGGTCAGACCGACGCAGGCGAACGCGAAGAACACCGTGTTCGGCAGGACCGTCTTCCACAGCAGCTCGCCGGTCAGCAGGTCCTTGTAGTTGTCGAAGCCGGTGTAGGTGCCCTTGCCGCCGCCGAACTTGACGACGTAGTCCTGCAGCGACAGCTTGCCGACCTGGATCAGCGGCCACAGCAGCAGGCCGATGAGCACGACGAGCGCGGGCGCGAGGAGCAGCCAGGGGCGGGTGAGGGTGGTCAGTCTCTTGCGGCGGCGCGCGGTCTCGCCGTCGTCGGACTGGTGGGAGCGAAGGCTCGAAGAACCGGACGAGCCGTCCTTCGAGCCGTCGCTGACGAGCATGTCTTTCACGTGGTCACTCGTCCCTGTGTGCCTACTTGTCCTTGGCGAAGATCTCGTCCATGTCCTTGGCCGCCTTGTCCGCGGCCTCCTTCACGGAGGACTTGCCGGTGAGGATCGACTGGACCATGCCGGTGACGACCTGCGAGGCCTGGATCTCGCCGTACGCCTTGGTCTTGGGCACCGTGGCGCCGGCCTCGATCATCTGCTTCGCGAACGGCTCGACCAGCGGGTCCTTCTGGGCCTCGATCTTCTTCAGCTCGGAGTTCTGGCCGGGGAAGTAGTTGGTCTGCTTGGCCCACTTCGCGGCGAACTCACCGGTGGTCATGAGCTTGACCAGCTCCCAGGCGAGTTCCTTCTTGTCCGTGTTGAACGCGGACAGGTAGGAGCCGCCGAGGAAGGACTTGCTCATCCCGCCGGTCGGGCCGGGGATCGTGACGGCGCCGAGCTTGCCCTTGAGCTTGGGGTTCGCGTCCGTGATGGCCTTCGGCGTCCAGTTGCCGCCGATCGCCATGGCGATCTGGCTCTTGTTCCAGGCGTCGCCGACCTCCTTCTCGGTCCAGGTGTTCACCTTGGCCGGGGAGACCTTGTCCTTGGTGGCGAGGCCGGTGTAGAACTCGATGCCCTTGATGGACTCGGGCGAGTTGATGGTGGACTTCCACTTGTCGCCGTCCTGGGTGGCGAGGTCGCCGCCCGCGCCCCAGATGAAGGGGGTCGCGAACATCTCCGCGCCGCCCGCCACCGGGAACGGGATCAGGCCCGGCTCCTTGTCCTTCAGCGTCTTCGCCGTCTCCTGGAGCTCCTTCCAGGTCGTCGGCGGCTTCAGCTTGTGCTTCTCGAAGATGTCCTTGCGGTAGACGATGGAGCGCACGCCCGCGTACCACGGCATGCCGTACTGCTTGCCGTCCAGCGTGCCCGCGTCCTTCAGGCCCTCGACCAGGTCGTTGGCCAGGCCGGACTTCTTCACGTCGTCCGTGACGTCGACGAGCGCCTCGGTCTCGGCGAACTGCGGCACCCAGGTGGTGCCGACCTCGGCGACGTCGGGGACCTGGTCCTCGCCGCCCTCGATCGCGGTCGTGAACTTCTTCTGGGCGGTCGCCCACTGCTGGTACTCGACCTTGATCTTGGCGCCGGTCTTCTTTTCGAAGGCCGCGCCGACCTCCTTGAAGAAGGGCCGGGGATCGGGGTTGGTGCCCTCCATGATCCACACGGTGAGCGTCTTGCCCTTGCCGTCGACCTTGCCGCCGTTGTCGCCGCTGTCGCCGCCGTCATCGCCACCGCACGCGGTTGCGGTCAGACCGAGCGCCATGGCGATACAACCTGCCGCGATGACACGTCGCTTCATGCCGGCCCCCTTCAGGTTCCTTTGGTGAGAGCGATTCTGGTCACACAGAGTGTGGGCGGTCTAGACCCTTTCGGCGAAGCGGCCGAACCGTAATCACCGTTGCGCGGTGCGCTACGGCTTGCAATCGGCGTTGCGCATGACGCAATCACGGTGTACGCGCCCGGGGCGGAGCGCACAAAAAACGCGACGCCCACCCAGTGTCCGGTCGGGGACAGGGCAGGCGTCGCGCCAGTTCCGTACGCCGTTGTACGGGACGTGTGAAGGGGCCGTACGGACTACACCGTCAGCGCCCGGTCGGTCGGGCGAATGGGCGAGGGAAGATCACTCGCACCGGTGAGGAACCGGTCCACACCGCGTGCGGCCGAGCGTCCCTCGGCGATCGCCCACACGATGAGCGACTGGCCGCGCCCGGCGTCACCGGCGACGAACACACCGGGGACATTGGTCTGGAACTCGCCGTCCCGCGCGACGTTCCCGCGCGCGTCGAGGTCGAGCCCGAACTGCTCCACCATGCCGTTCTCACGGTCCGTACCGGTGAAGCCCATGGCCAGCGTGACGAGCTGGGCGGGGATGCGCCGCTCGGTGCCCGGCTTCTGGGTGAGCTTGCCGTCCACGAACTCGACCTCGACCAGGTGCAGGAACTGCACGTTCCCGTCCTCATCCCCCTCGAAGTGGGTGGTCGAGACGGAGTAGACGCGCTCGCCGCCCTCCTCGTGGGCCGAGGTGACCTTGTAGAGCATGGGGAAGGTCGGCCAGGGCTGCCCGGCGGAGCGCTCGTCGCCCGGCCGGGGCATGATCTCCAGCTGGGTGACGGAGGCGGCGCCCTGGCGGTGGGCGGTGCCCACGCAGTCCGCGCCGGTGTCGCCGCCGCCTATGACGACGACGTGCTTGCCCTCGGCGGAGACGGGCGTGGTGACGTAGTCGCCCTCCTGCACCTTGTTGGCGAGCGGCAGGTACTCCATCGCCTGGTAGACGCCCTTGAGCTCGCGTCCGGGGACGGGCAGGTCACGGGCGGTGGTGGCACCGACGGCGATGACCACGGCGTCGTAGCGCTTGCGCAGCTTCGCGGCGTCGATGTCGCGGCCGATCTCCACGCCGGTGCGGAACTTGGTGCCCTCCGCGCGCATCTGCTCGATGCGGCGGTTGATGTGCCGCTTCTCCATCTTGAACTCGGGGATGCCGTAGCGCAGCAGGCCGCCGATGCGGTCGGCGCGCTCGTACACGGCGACGGTGTGTCCGGCGCGGGTGAGCTGCTGGGCGGCGGCGAGGCCCGCCGGGCCCGAGCCGATCACGGCGACCGTCTTGCCGGAGAGCCGCTCGGGCGCCTGCGGCGCCACGTCACCGGTCTCCCAGGCCTTGTCGATGATGGAGACCTCGACGTTCTTGATGGTGACGGCGGGCTGGTTGATGCCGAGGACGCAGGCCGCCTCGCAGGGCGCGGGGCACAGCCGCCCGGTGAACTCCGGGAAGTTGTTGGTGGCGTGCAGCCGCTCGGAGGCGGCGGACCAGTCCTCGCGGTAGGCGTAGTCGTTCCACTCGGGGATGAGGTTCCCGAGCGGACAGCCGTTGTGGCAGAACGGGATGCCGCAGTCCATGCAGCGCGAGGCCTGCTTGGAGATGATCGGGAGCAGCGAGCCGGGGACGTAGACCTCGTTCCAGTCCCGCAGCCGCTCGGGGACCGGGCGGGTCTCGGCGACCTCGCGGCCGTGGTTCAAAAAGCCCTTGGGATCAGCCATTGGTCGCCGCCTCCATCATCTTCTCGGTGATCTCGGACTCGGAGAGTCCGGCTCGCTCGGCGGCGTCCTTGGCGGCGAGCACTGCCTTGTACGTGCTGGGGATGATCCTGCTGAAGCGGGTCACGGACGTGTCCCAGTCCGCGAGCAGCTTCTCGGCGACGGTGGAGCCCGTCTCCTCCTGGTGGCGGCGCACGACGTCGTGCAGCCACTGCTTGTCGGTGTCGTCGAGGGGCTCGACGGCCGCGAGGTTCCCGGCGTTGACGTTGTCGCGGTCCAGGTCGATGACGTACGCGATGCCGCCCGACATGCCGGCCGCGAAGTTGCGGCCGGTCTCGCCGAGGACGACCGCGTGGCCGCCGGTCATGTACTCGCAGCCGTGGTCGCCCACGCCCTCGGACACCACGAGCGCGCCGGAGTTGCGCACGCAGAACCGCTCACCGGTGCGGCCGCGCAGGAACAGCTCGCCGCCGGTGGCTCCGTAGCCGATGGTGTTGCCCGCGATGGTGGAGTACTCGGCGAGGTGGTCGGCGCCGCGGTCGGGGCGGACCACGATGCGGCCGCCGGACAGGCCCTTGCCGACGTAGTCGTTGGCGTCGCCCTCCAGGCGCAGCGTGACGCCGCGCGGCACGAAGGCGCCGAAGGACTGGCCCGCCGAGCCCGTGAAGGTGATGTCGATGGTGTCGTCGGGCAGGCCCGCGCCACCGAACTTCTTCGTCACCTCGTGGCCGAGCATGGTGCCGACCGTGCGGTTGATGTTGCGGATCGCGACCTGGGCGCGGACCGGCTGGGCGTCCGCCTGCGAGTCGGCGGCGAGCGCGTCGGCCGCGAGCTTGATCAGCTCGTTGTCGAGGGCCTTCTCCAGGCCGTGGTCCTGGGCGACGACCTGGTGGCGGACGGCGCCGCCGGGCAGGTCCGGGACGTGGAACAGCGGCTCCAGGTCCAGGCCCTGGGCCTTCCAGTGGTTCACGGCCCGCTCGGTGTCGAGGAGTTCGGCGTGGCCGACGGCCTCCTCGATGGAGCGGAAGCCGAGCTCGGCGAGGAGTTCGCGGACCTCCTGCGCGATGAACTCGAAGAAGTTGACGACGTACTCGGCCTTGCCGCTGAAGCGCTCGCGCAGCGTCGGGTTCTGCGTGGCGATGCCGACCGGGCAGGTGTCCAGGTGGCAGACGCGCATCATGACGCAGCCGGACACGACGAGCGGCGCGGTCGCGAAGCCGAACTCCTCGGCGCCGAGCAGCGCGGCGATGAGCACGTCACGGCCGGTCTTCAGCTGGCCGTCGGTCTGCACGACGATGCGGTCGCGCAGGCCGTTGAGGAGCAGGGTCTGCTGGGTCTCGGCGAGGCCGAGCTCCCAGGGGCCGCCCGCGTGCTTGAGCGAGGTGAGCGGGGACGCGCCGGTGCCGCCGTCGTGGCCGGAGATGAGCACCACGTCCGCGTGGGCCTTGGAGACACCCGCGGCGACCGTGCCGACGCCGACCTCGGAGACCAGCTTCACGTGGATCCGCGCCTGCGGGTTCGCGTTCTTCAGGTCGTGGATGAGCTGGGCGAGGTCCTCGATGGAGTAGATGTCGTGGTGCGGCGGCGGGGAGATGAGCCCCACGCCCGGCGTCGAGTGCCGGGTCTTGGCCACCCACGGGTAGACCTTGTGTCCTGGGAGCTGGCCGCCCTCGCCGGGCTTCGCGCCCTGGGCCATCTTGATCTGGATGTCGTCGGCGTTGACCAGGTACTCGCTGGTCACGCCGAAGCGGCCGGAGGCGACCTGCTTGATGGACGAGCGGCGCGCCGGGTCGTAGAGCCGGTCGGCGTCCTCGCCGCCCTCGCCGGTGTTGGACTTGCCGCCGAGCTGGTTCATGGCGATGGCGAGGGTCTCGTGCGCCTCGCGGGAGATCGATCCGTACGACATGGCGCCGGTGGAGAAGCGCTTGACGATCTCGGAGACCGGCTCGACCTCGTCCACGGGGATCGAGGGCCGGTCGCTCTTGAAGCCGAACAGGCCCCGGAGCGTCATCAGGCGCTCGGACTGCTCGTTCACGCGGTCCGTGTACTGCTTGAAGATGTCGTAGCGGCGGCTGCGCGTGGAGTGCTGGAGGCGGAAGACCGTGTCGGGGTCGAACAGGTGCGGCTCGCCCTCGCGGCGCCACTGGTACTCGCCCCCTATGTCCAGGGCGCGGTGCGCGGACGGCACGCCGGAGGCCGGGTAGGCCTTGGCGTGGCGGGCGGCGACCTCCTGGGCGACGACGTCGATGCCGACGCCGCCGATCTTGGAGGCGGTGCCGTTGAAGTACTTCTCGACGAAGGCCTCCTGGAGGCCGACGGCCTCGAAGACCTGGGCGCCCCGGTAGGAGGCGACCGTGGAGATGCCCATCTTGGACATCACCTTCAGGACGCCCTTGCCGAGGGCGAAGATCAGGTTGCGGATGGCCTGTTCGGCCTCGATCCCGGGCAGGAACGTGCCCGCGCGGACCAGGTCCTCGACGGACTCCATCGCCAGGTACGGGTTGACGGCCGCCGCGCCGAAGCCGATGAGCAGCGCGACGTGGTGCACCTCGCGCACGTCGCCCGCCTCGACGAGCAGGCCCACCTGGGTGCGCTGCTTGGTGCGGATGAGGTGGTGGTGGACGGCCGCGGTGAGCAGGAGCGAGGGGATCGGGGCGTGCTCGGCGTCGGAGTGCCGGTCGGAGAGCACGATCAGCCGGGCGCCGGCCTCGATGGCGGCGTCGGCCTCGGCGCAGATCTCCTCGATGCGGGCGGTCAGGGCGTCACCGCCGCCGCCGACCCGGTACAGGCCGGAGAGCGTCGCGGCCTTCATGCCGGGCATGTCGCCGTCGGCGTTGATGTGGATGAGCTTGGCCAGCTCGTCGTTGTCGATCACCGGGAAGGGCAGGGTGACGCTGCGGCAGGAGGCCGCGGTGGGGTCGAGGAGGTTGCCCTGCGGGCCGAGCGAGGAGCGCAGCGAGGTCACGAGCTCCTCGCGGATGGCGTCAAGCGGCGGGTTGGTGACCTGCGCGAACAGCTGGGTGAAGTAGTCGAAGATCAGCCGCGGGCGCTCGGAGAGCGCGGCGATCGGCGTGTCCGTGCCCATCGAGCCGATCGGCTCCGCCCCGGCCTTGGCCATCGGGGCGAGCAGGATGCGCAGCTCCTCCTCGGTGTAGCCGAAGGTCTGCTGGCGGCGCGTGACGGAGGCGTGCGTGTGCACGATGTGCTCGCGCTCGGGCAGGTCGGACAGCTCGATCTCACCGGCCTCCAGCCACTCCGCGTACGGCTTCTCGGCGGCGAGGGCGGCCTTGATCTCGTCGTCCTCGACGATGCGGTGCTCGGCGGTGTCGACGAGGAACATCCGGCCGGGCTGCAGTCGGCCCTTGCGGACGACCTTCGCCGGGTCGATGTCGAGGACGCCGACCTCGGAGCCGAGGACGACCAGGCCGTCGTCGGTGACCCAGTAGCGGCCCGGGCGCAGGCCGTTGCGGTCGAGGACCGCGCCGACCTGGGTGCCGTCGGTGAAGGTGACGCAGGCCGGGCCGTCCCAGGGCTCCATCATCGTGGCGTGGAACTGGTAGAAGGCGCGGCGGTCCTGGTCCATGGAGGCGTGGTTCTCCCAGGCCTCCGGGATCATCATCAGGACCGAGTGGGGCAGCGAGCGGCCGCCGAGGTGCAGGAGTTCGAGGACCTCGTCGAAGGAGGCGGAGTCGGAGGCGTCCGGCGTACAGACCGGGAAGATCCGCTCCAGCGTGTCCCCGCCGTTGCCGAACACGTCGGAGACGAGCTGCGACTCGCGGGCCCGCATCCAGTTGCGGTTGCCCTTGACCGTGTTGATCTCGCCGTTGTGCGCCACGAAGCGGTAGGGGTGCGCGAGCGGCCAGCTCGGGAACGTGTTGGTGGAGAAGCGCGAGTGGACGAGCGCGACGGCCGTGGCGAAGCGGCGGTCGGACAGGTCCGGGAAGAAGGGCTCCAGCTGGCCGGTGGTCAGCATGCCCTTGTAGACGATCGTGCGCGCCGAGAGGGAGGGGAAGTAGGTGGCCGCCTCGCGTTCGGCGCGCTTGCGCAGCACGAACGCCTTGCGGTCGAGGACGAGCCCGCTGGCCTCGCCTCCCCCGGACTCCGTCCGGGAGGTGCCCCCAGCGACGAACAGCTGGCGGAAGACCGGCATCGTCGAGCGGGCGGTGGCGCCGAGCAGCGTCGGGGCGACGGGGACCTCGCGCCAGCCGAGCACGGTCAGGCCCTCTTCGGCGGCGATCGTCTCGATCCGTGAGACGGATTCGTCGACGGAGTCCTGCGGCAGGAAGGCGATGCCGACGGCGTACGCGCCCGCCTCGGGGAGGCTGAATCCGGCCACTTCGCGCAGGAACGCGTCCGGGACCTGGAGCAGGATGCCGGCGCCGTCGCCGGAGTCGGGCTCGGATCCGGTGGCGCCGCGGTGTTCGAGATTGCGCAGTACGGTCAGCGCCTGCTCGACGAGCTCATGGCTCGCCTCACCGGTGAGGGTGGCCACGAACCCGACGCCACAGGCGTCGTGCTCATTACGGGGGTCGTACATCCCTTGCGGGGCGGGGCGACCGTCCATGGGCGACCAGGCGTCGGAACGCATCGGCACTCCCGTCGTCGTGATGGGGGCAACCTCCCGGGCGACTGGGGCTCCGGGGGCGCGAGCGGCGATAGGGACGACGTTGGCCCTGGCTAAATTTCGTGCAGGTTACATGATGGACCGCTTCTCGAAAAGCGGATACTTCATTCCAGCATGTGGACGCGCCCTGGGGGGTCGAGGGCGGCGGAGGAGGGACCGGAAGCGGACAGATCGGTGACCGCGGGCCCGGAGCGCCAGGAGCCTCATTGCCCGCAGCGCTTACGGCTCATGCCCAGCGGTCAAGGAATCGAAACCGCACGGTAACGACTACTTATGCAGAATCCTGCATACACCTGCACGGCGGCCTATCCTACGGCCGTCCCGAACAGGCTGCCCAGGGCGTACGTCACACCCGCCGCGGCCCCACCCAGAGCGAGCTGCCGCAGCCCGCTGAACCACCAGGACCGCGCCGTCACCCTGGCCACGACCGCACCGCACGCGAAGAGCCCGATCAGCGCGAGCAGCAGCGCGGGCCACAGGGCACCGGCCCCGAGCAGATACGGCAGTACGGGCAGCAGGGCGCCCAGCGCGAAGGAGCCGAACGAGGACACGGCGGCGACCAGCGGCGAGGGCAGGTCGCCCGGGTCGATGCCCAGCTCCTCGCGGGCGTGGATCTCCAGGGCCTGCTCGGGGTCCTTGGACAGCTGCCGGGCGACCTCGCCGGCCAGCTCCGGTTCGACGCCGCGCGACACGTACAGCGCGGCGAGCTCCCGCTCCTCGTCCTTGGGGTGCTTGCGCAACTCCCTGCGCTCCACGTCCAGTTCGGCCTGGACCAGCTCGCGCTGCGAGGCGACGGAGGTGTACTCGCCCGCGGCCATCGAGAACGCGCCCGCGGCGAGCCCCGCGAGGCCGGTGATGACGATGGTCTCCCGCGACACCGCCCCGCCCGCGACACCGGTCATCAGCGCCAGGTTGGACACGAGACCGTCCATGGCGCCGAAGACGGCGGGGCGCAGCCAGCCACCGTTGACGTCACGGTGGGTGTGGTTGTCCCGGTGCGCCTCGTGCAGCGGTGCCTCGGTCTCGATGATCGCCATGACGAAAACTCTTCCTCCCACTCGGACGGGGGCACACGCATGCGGACGGGGGCACACGTCACCCCGGTACGGAGCGCTCCGGCCCCGGTCCCTCCCCCTCGGACGCCCTCGAAAGTACGCCCGAAAAATCTTGCCCGCCAGCAAGGAAGGCCGTACTTACCTGCGAAAACGCGCCTCGGCGGGCCCTCACCCGAACCCCCGTGCGCAGCCTCTCCGGCATGCCGAAGGGGTGACGCTGAGCGCATGGATGCTCACATGAGTGCCGTCGCGTGGCAGGGATGGTCCGACGCACTGCAACCCGGCAGTCAGCGCGACAGGGAGGCACGGCATGGCATCGGTCGCATGTGTTCCCTCGGTCCCGGCGCCCGGTGACGCCGGCGGACTCCGCGAGCGGGCCCGCGGGGCGATGCTCGGCCTCGCCGTCGGCGACGCGCTCGGCGCGCCCGCGGAGAACATGAAGCCCTCCGAGATCCGGCGCCGCTGGGGCCGCATCACGGGGTACGTCGTCGAGCATCCGGCGGGCACGGACGACACCGAGTACGCCATCTTCTCCGGCCTCCTCCTCGCCCGGCACGGCTCCGCGCTCACCGTCGCGCACGTCGAGGCGGCCTGGCACCAGTGGATCGCCGACCTGGACGAAGGCCCGTTCCGCGGCGCGGGGTTCAGCGAACGCGGCACCCTGGAGAACCTGCGCCGGGGCCTCGCCGCGCCCATCTCCGCCCAGCACCGGCACGCCTGGAGCGACGGACTGGCGATGCGCGCCGCCCCCTTCGGCGTCTTCGCCGCGGGCGACCCCGCCGAAGCGGCCCGCCTCGTCGCCGTCGACGGCACGGTCAGCCACGAGGGCGAGGGCATCCACGGCGGCCGGGCGGTGGCGGCGGGCGTGGCGGCGGCGATGGCGGGCGCGCCGGTGGAGTCGGTGGTCGCGGCGGCCCTCTCCGTCATCCCCTCCGACAGCTGGACCGCCCGCTCCCTGCGCCGCGCCGTCGCCGTCGCCCACCGCGGCGAACGCGCGGTCCGCTCGGCGGTCGTCATCGGCGGCTACCCGTGGACGGACCTCGCCCCCGAGGCGGTCGGCCTCGCCTTCGGCGCGTACGCGGCCGCCGGGGGCGACTTCGCGACGGCGGTCCTCACGGCGGTGAACATGGGCCGCGACGCCGACACCACGGCAGCGGTCGCGGGCGCCCTGGCAGGCGCGACCTGCGGCGCGAAGGCGATCCCCCCGGAGTGGTCCACCCCCATCGGCCCGGCCCACGGCACCTGCCTCCCGTCGATGCGGGGCCATCACGTCCTGGACATCGCAGAGTTGCTCACGCCGGACGGGGAAGAATCATGAAGCCCACATCCCCCGCTGCGGGCCCCCCGCCCGCCCCCGCTGTGGGCAGCTGGTCCGCCCAGAGGGCGGTAGGGGCATCCCCTGCTCGAGCGGAGCCGAGAGCTTGGGGAAGGGTGGGCACAGCGGACACCGCGGCGCCGCGCAACACACTCGCCGTGACCCAAGCCCCGGTGCCGGGCCACCCTTACGCGGACGCCCCCCAAGGCCCACCTGGGCAAACCCCGGCGCCGGGCACCCCCGAGCCCCACGCCGGCCAAAGCCCCCCTCGGGCCACCCCGGTACAGGGCACGACGACGGGCGCCCGCACCGAAGGCCTCCTCCTGGGCCTGGCCGCAGGCGACGCCGCAGGCTGGCCCGCGGCCCGCCACCGCGCAGCGCGGATGCCCACCTGGACCCGCCGCCTCACCCGGGAACTCGACACCTTCGCCGAGCACAACGCGACCACCACCC
Organism: Streptomyces sp. NPDC127108; assembly: GCF_042677545.1. Lineage (NCBI taxonomy): Bacteria > Bacillati > Actinomycetota > Actinomycetes > Kitasatosporales > Streptomycetaceae > Streptomyces > Streptomyces sp. NPDC127108. The sequence goes on from NZ_JBHXTE010000006.1 coordinate 232,571, forward strand.
TCCCCGTCCCCATCGCCCTGAACCAGCCCCCCGAACCCCTCCGCCTCGGCCCCTCCGACGACGCCGAGTGGGCGGCCTTCACCGCCGAAGCCGTACTGAAGGCGACGGACGGCACCCTGGACGGCACCCTCACCAGGGACCGCCGCACCCGAGCGACCCTCGCCCTGGCCTGGAACACCCTGGCCAGCGAGGTGGCAGCGGCGGCGGCCCGGGCCCCGGAGGTGGAGTCGGCCCTGCTCCCCCTGCGCGCCCGCATCTCCGTACGCGCGGGCCTCGGCAACCTCGCGGCGGGCCTGCGCCCACCCGCCACCGGCCACGACAACCCGCACTTCTTCGACGACGCGGCCTGCGTACGCGCCTGCGTCCTCGCCCTGGTCCACCCGGGCGACCCCGAACGGGCCGCCGACCTGGCCGAGTTCGACGCCCGCTACACCCAGGACGGCGACGGCGTGCACGGCGCCCGCGCGATGGCCGCGGCGATCGCGACCGCGCTCGTGGGCGCGACCCCCGAGGAGGCCGCGGCCGCCGCCCTCGCCCAACTGCCCGCGCACACGGAGATCGGCCGCAACGCCCGCCACGCCCTGGACCTGGCCCGCGACTGCGCACCGCACCCCGGCCCGCACGAGGACCCGCACCCCGGCGACGCCGCCTTCGCCCTGATCCCGCTCCTGGAGCACCAGATCGTCGACCACGTCTACAGCTACGGCATCGCCGCAGCCGAGACCGTCCCGGTGGCCCTGGCCCTGGCCGTCGCCTCCGGGGGCCGGATCCGCGAGGCGGTGCCCGCGGCCGCCTGCCTGTCCCGCGTGGCGGACTCCGCACCCGCCCTCACCGGCGCGCTGACCGGCGCCCTGGCCACGGCCACCGCCATCCCGTACACGTGGCGGGAGACCTGCCGCACCCTCTCCGGCTGCGCCCTGCCCCGCCTCGCGGGCACCGATCTGGTGGAGCTGGCCGGGCAGTTGGCGCGGGCACACACCGAACCACCCACCCCACAGGAGGACTCGGGACATGCCACCACTGGATCCGACACCGGGCGGCGCCCGGGCGAGCCGCCCGACGCTGACCCTCATCGACCGCGTGACGGGCGCCCTGGTCGGCGCGGCGGTCGGTGACGCGCTCGGCGGCCCCGTCGAGGGCTGCTCCCCCGAGCAGATCGCGGAGCGCCACGGCGGCCGCGTCCGGGGCGTCGTCGGCCCCTGGCACGGGGACGAGTGGCGCACGGCCCGCCCCATCGCCCCGTACCACAAGGGCGACGGGCACATCACCGACGACACCCTGATGACCCACGCGCTGGTCCGCGTGTACGCCACGGTCCGCGACCACCTGGACGCGTACGCGATCGCCGACCACCTGGTCCCCGACCTGATCACCACGCCCCGCTGGATCCCCGAACTCGAAGCCGACGCCCTCCCCCTGCAACGCCTCTTCCTCGCCGAGAAGTGGCTCGTGGCCCGCCTCCACTACGGCCACGTCGATCCGCGCGAGGCGGGCGCGGGCAACATCGTCAACTGCGGCGCGGCGATGTACATGGCGCCGGTCGGCCTGGTCAACGCGGCGAACCCGGCGGGCGCGTACGCCGAGGCCCTGGACGTCGCGGGCGCGCACCAGTCGTCGTACGGCAGGGAGGCCGCCGGGGTCTTCGCGGCGGCCGTGGCGGCGGCCTGCTCCCCCGGCGCGACGCCCACCTCGGTCATCGACACCTGCCTCGCCCTGGCGAAGGACGGCACGCGCGCGGCGATCGAGGCCGTGGCCGAAGTGGCCTGCGGATACGACGAGTTCGAGCCCGCGCTCGTCCCGCTCCGGACGGCGGTCGCCCCCTTCGACACGGTCGGCCCCGACTATCGCGCCCCGTCCCTCGGCGCCCGCCGCCCCTCGCGCCTGCACGCCATCGAGGAACTCCCCGTCGCCCTCGCCATGCTCCTGATCGCCGACGGCGACTACCGCCAAGCGGTCCTCGGCTCGGTGAACTACGGCCGCGACTGCGACTCGACCGCCACGATGAGCGGCGCGATCGCGGGCGCCCTGCACGGCGCGGCCCCCGTCCCCGAGGACTGGTCGGCGACGGTGTCCCGCGCCAGCCGCCTCGACCTGCACGCCCCGGCGACCACCCTCGCGGAGGTCACCCGGGAGGTCTTCGCCAAGGACCGTGCCCGCCGCCGCGCCCACGAGTCGGCGTTCACGGCCCTGACGGACGACGCCGAATGACGCGCCTGACCTGGCTCCAGCCCGAGGACCTCATCACCCACGAGTTCCGCCAGGCGGAGGAGGAGGGCAGAGACGTCACGTCGACGCGCTCCCGCTGGCTGGCGGCGGGAGGCTCCCCCACCCCGCCGGTATCGGGCGCGTCCCCGCACCCGACGTCACCGGGACTGCGCGCCCTGGCGGAAGACCTGCTGACCGAACTGGACGGACTGGAGGGACTGGAGGGACTGGACGGGTCTTTCGAGCCCGTCCGGCGTTTGAGGACGAGGCGCGAAGCGCCGATGGCGGGGGTCCGGGGGCGGCAGCCCCCGGTTTCGGGAAGGGGCGGGACCGGGGAAAGCCCCGCAGGGCACCCCACCCGCCTCCACGCCGCCTGGCTCGGCCGAGCCGCAGGCTGCCTCCTCGGCAAGCCGGTCGAGAAGCTCCCCCTCGAAGGCATCCGCGCCCTCGCGAGAGCCACCGGCAACTGGCCCCTGGACACCTGGTTCACGGCAAGAGGCCTCCCACCCGAGCTGACCACCGCGTACCCCTGGAACAGACGCTCGGCACCGACCTCCCTCGCCGAGAACATCAACGGCATGCCGGAGGACGACGACCTCAACTACCCCCTCCTGAACCTGCTCCTCCTGCAACGCCACGGCAAGGCGTTCACGACGCACGACGTGGCCGCGCTGTGGCTGGAGGAACTCCCGGCCGCGAGGACGTTCACGGCGGAACGCGTGGCGTACCGCAACCTCCTGAACGGCGTACCGCCACCGCGCACGGCCCGCCACCACAACCCCTTCCGCGAGTGGATCGGCGCCCTCATCCGCGCGGACGTGCACGGCTGGACGAACCCGGGCGACCCGGCGGCGGCGGCCGAGCAGGCGTACCGGGACGCGTGTCTGACCCACACGGACAACGGCGTGTACGGGGCGATGTTCGCGGCGGCGACGATCGCGACGGCGGCGTCCGGGACGGCCGACGTGCACGCCAGTCTCGCGGCGGGCCTGGACGCGGTCCCGCCGGACTCGCGCCTCGCCGCCGCGGTCCGCCGCGGCATCCGGCTGGCCGGGGCGCACCGGGACTTCGACACCGTGGTGGACCACCTGCACGCGGAGTACGGCGGGTACCACTGGGTCCACGTCGTCCCGAACGCGGCGCTGCTCGCGGCGGCCCTCACGCACGCCGACGGCGACTTCACCGCCTCGATCACGCGCGTGGTGTCGGGCGGCTGGGACACGGACTCCAACGGGGCGACGGCGGGCTCGGTCGCGGGCCTGCTGTCCGGTCGGCCGGACGCGCTCCCGGACCGCTGGACGGCGCCGCTGGAGAACCGGCTCGCGACCTCGGTCGGCGGCTTCCACGGCATCGGCTTCGACACCCTCGCGCGGCTCACCGCGCACCTCACCCGCGACCCCACCCTCCAGGAGGCACCCCGCCCATGACCCGCCCCCACATCGCCGTCCTCGGCAGCACCAACATGGACCTCGTCGCGTACGTGGCCAAAGCCCCGCAGCGCGGGGAGACCGTCACCGGCCGCGAGTTCCGCACCCTTCCCGGCGGCAAGGGCGCCAACCAGGCCGTCGCCGCGGCCCGCGCGGGCGCCACCGTCGCGATGATCGGCGCGGTCGGCAACGACGCCTTCGGCTCCCAACTGCGGTCCGCCCTCGACCACTCGGGCGTGGACACCGACCTGCTGCGCACGGTCGAGGGCGCGAGCGGCACGGCCCACATCGTCGTCGACGACGACGGCGGCAACGCGATCGTCGTCATCCCCGGCGCGAACGCCACGCTCACCGCGCTCTCCGCGGGCGACAAGGCCGAGATCGCCTCCGCCGCCGCGCTCCTGCTCCAGCTGGAGGTCCCGCTGGAGGGCGTCCTCGCCGCCGCCCGCACCGCCCGCGAACACGGCGTGCGCACCATCCTCACCCCGGCCCCGGCGCAGCCCCTGCCGCCCGAACTCCTCGCCGCCACCGACCTGTTGCTCCCCAACGAGCACGAGGCCGCCGCCCTCACCGGCATCACCGACCCGGCCGCGGCGGCCCGGGCACTGCTCTCCCAGGTCCCGGAGGTCGTCGTGACGCTGGGCGCGGCGGGCAGCCTGTACGCGGCCCGGGGCGCCGAGCCCGTCACGGTGCCCGCGCGGCGGGTCGCGGCGGTGGACACGACGGGCGCGGGCGACACCTTCGCGGGCGCGCTCGCGGTGGCGCTCTGCGAGGGCAATTCCCTTCCAGGGGCACTGAGTTGGGCGTCGGCGGCGTCCGCGCTCTCCGTGCAGCGCCCGGGCGCGGCGACCTCCATGCCGTACCGCGCGGAGATCGACGCCGAAGCGGGAGCGACGGCATGACCCCCGCGACACCCCCGGCCGCGCCCCCGGCCCCGCCGCAGCCGCCGCTGACGGGACTGCGCGTCCTCGACCTGGCCACCCTCTTCGCCGGTCCCCTCGCCGCCACCCTCCTCGGCGACTTCGGCGCGGACGTCGTCAAGGTCGAGCACCCCAGGCGCCCCGACCCGTCCCGGGGGCACGGCCCGGCGAAGGACGGCGTCGGCCTGTGGTGGAAGCTGCTCGGCCGCAACAAGCGCACGATGACCCTCGACCTCTCCACCCCCGGCGGCCGCGCCACCCTTCTCCGGCTGGCCGCCGGAGCGGACGTGATCGTCGAGAACTTCCGCCCCGGCACCCTGGAGAAGTGGAACCTCGGCTGGCCGGAGCTGAGCGCCGCGAACCCGCGCCTCGTCCTCGCCCGCGTCACCGGCTTCGGCCAGTTCGGGCCGTACGCGCGCCGCCCAGGGTTCGGCACCCTCGCGGAGGCGATGTGCGGGTTCGCCGCGGTCACCGGGGAGCCGGACGGGCCGCCGACGCTGCCGCCGTTCGGCCTCGCGGACTCCATCGCGGGCCTGGCGACGGCGTACGCGGTCATGACCGCCCTGGCGGCACGCGACCGCACGGGCCGGGGCCAGGTCGTCGACATGGCGATCATCGAGCCGATCCTCACGGTGCTCGGCCCGCAGCCCCTCTGGTACGACCAGCTCGGCCACGTACAGGCGCGCACCGGCAACCGCTCCGCGAACAACGCGCCCCGCAACACCTACCGCACGGCGGACGGCGACTGGGTCGCCGTCTCCACCTCCGCCCAGTCGATCGCCGAGCGCGTGCTGCGGCTCGTGGGCCGCCCCGACCTGATCTCCGAGCCGTGGTTCGGCTCCGGCACGGGGCGGGCCGCCCACGCGGACGTCCTCGACGAGGCGGTCGGCGCGTGGATCGCCGAGCGCACCCGCACCGAGGTGATCGAGGCGTTCGAGAAGGCGGAGGCGGCGGTGGCGCCGATCCAGGACGTACGCGACGTCATGACCGACCCCCAGTACGCGGCCCTGGGCACCATCACCACCGTCCCGGACGACCCGGAGCTGGGCGACCTGCGCATGCAGAACGTGCTGTTCCGCCTCAGCGAGACCCCTGGCGCCATCCGCTGGGCGGGCCGCCCGCACGGCGCCGACACCGAGGCGGTCCTCACCGAGCTCGGCCTCACCGAAGACGAGATCACCTCGCTGCGCAAGGCGGGAGCCCTGTGAGACCGATCCCGCTGACCTGGCTGTACGTTCCCGGGGACCGGCCCGACGTGGTGGCGAAGGCGCTCGTGGCGGGCGCGGACGTGGTGGTGGTCGACCTGGAGGACGCGGTGGCCCCGGCCCGCAAGGAGTACGCCCGCGCGGCCACCGCGGAACTCCTCGCCGAGCCGCCGCACCCGCCGTCGCCCGGCACCGCCCGCCCGGCCGTGCAGGTCCGTGTGAACGCGCTCGGCACCCCGCTGTCCGACGCGGACCTCGAAGCCGTCGCCCCGCTGCCCGGCCTCGCCGGACTGCGGCTGCCCAAGGTCACCTCACCGGCCGACGTGATCCGCGCGGCGGAGCGGGCGGCGCCGCACGACGGCGGGGCGCCCGCCCTGCACGCCCTCCTGGAATCCGCCCTCGGCATCGAGCGGGCCCACGCCATCGCCACCGCGCACCCGGCCCTGCGCGGGGTGTCCATCGGGGAGGCCGACCTCCGCGCCGACCTGGGCGTACGCGAGGACGCGGGGCTCGACTGGGCACGCTCGCGGGTGATCGTGGCCGCGCGGGCGGCGGCGCTCCCGGCGCCGCCGCAGTCCGTGCACCCCGACATCCGGGACACGGACGGCCTCGCGGCGTCCTGCGCGCACGGGCGCACCCTGGGCTTCCTGGGCCGCGCCGCGATCCACCCGCGTCAGCTCCCGGTGATCGAGCGCGCCTATCTGCCCACCGCCCGGGAGGTCGAGGAGGCCGAGTCGGTCCTCAAGGCGGCGGCGTCCGAGGAGGGCGCGCTCGCCCTCCCCGACGGCCGCTTCGTGGACCGGGCGGTGGTGGAGCAGGCCCGCAGGACGCTGGCCCTGGCCGGGAGCGCGCCCTAGCCCCGTCAACCCTTGTCGGCCGCGTCCGTGGTCTTCGGCTTGGTCAGGGACGTGGTCCTGGTGTCGCCGCCGGACGTGGCGTCGGCGGGCTCCTTGTCGCCGCCGTCGCCGACGCCGTCACCGGCCTCGGCGGTGTCGTCGGATGCCGCGTCGCCGTCGTCGGCCCCCGAGAGCTGCCTCTCCGCCGCCGCGCCGGGTTCGACGACCTCCTCGCGGCCGGGCCGCGTCCGCGCCGACACCACGAAGTAGACGACGGCCAGGACGAAGACGAGGAGCGCCGTCCAGTTGTTCAGGCGCAGGCCGAGGACCTCGTGCGCGTCGTCGACGCGCAGGTACTCGGTCCAGAAGCGGCCGACGCAGTACGACGCGACGTACAGCGCGAAGGCGCGGCCGTGGCCGAGCTTGAAGCGGCGGTCGGCCCAGATGACCAGGACGGCGACGCCGATGCACCACAGCGACTCGTACAGGAACGTCGGGTGGTAGGTCCCGGGGACCCGGCCGTCCTCCGCGGAGGTGATCTTCAGCGCCCACGGCACGTCGGTCTTCTTGCCGTACAGCTCCTGGTTGAACCAGTTCCCCCAGCGGCCGATGGCCTGGGCGATGGCGATGCCGGGCGCCAGCGCGTCGGCCCACGCGGGCAGCGGGATGCCCCGGCGGCGACAGCCGATCCAGGCGCCGACGGCGCCGAAGGCGATGGCGCCCCAGATGCCGAGCCCGCCCTCCCAGATCTTGAAGGCGTCCACCCAGTCACGGCCGTCGCTGAAGTACAGCTGGTAGTCCGTGATGACGTGGTAGAGGCGGCCGCCGACGAGTCCGAAGGGCACCGCCCACACGGAGATGTCGGCCACGGTGCCGGGTCGGCCACCGCGGGCGATCCACCGCTTGTTGCCGAGCCACACGGCAACGAAGACGCCGATGATGATGCAGAACGCGTAGCCGCGCAGCGGAATCGGGCCGAGATCGACCACTCCGCGCGACGGGCTGGGGATGTAGGCAAATTCCATGGCAGGGTCGACGCTACCGTGCCGGGCGGCGACGACGGCAGCCAGCCCCGCAACGGGTCCATAACGGGGCCGGGAACAGACGGGCCCGGGGCGGGGCCGACGCCCCCGTCCCCGGGCCGCACGAAACCGCCGGACCGCCGCCCGGCTACTGGTTCGCCTTCTCCACCATGGCCTTGAGCTTCTGGGGGGTCAGCGGGTTCTGCTGGTCGCCGAAGATGTCCTTGCCGTCGAGCAGGACCGTGGGCGTGCCGCGGAGCTTGGCCTTCTGGAAGGCCTCGTGGGACTTGCCGACCCAGCTGTTGTGGGTGCCGTCGTTCACGCACTTCTTGAACGGGGCGGTGACAAGCCCTTCGACCTTGCCCGCCAGCTCGATCAGCTTGGCGTTGTCGGCGAAGGCGTCGTCGGGCTCGGGCGGCTGGTTCTTGAACAGCTCGTCGTGGTACGGCGCGAACTTGCCCGCGTCCTGGGCGCAGGCGGCGGCGTTGGCGGCGTGCAGGGAGCCGCTGCCGCCCATGTTGCCGTCGATGAGGGTCGCGAGGTGGTAGTCCACCTTCAGCATGCCCCGGGCCGCGAGGTCGTTGATCGTCGAGCGGTACATGTCCTCGAACTGCTTGCAGGCCGGGCAGCGGAAGTCCTCCCAGACCGTGAGCGTGGACTTCGCGCTGTCCTTGCCGAGCGGAATGGACAGCTCGTCCTCGCCGCTCGCTCCCTTGGGCACGACGACGGGACCCGCGGTGTCCTTCTCCTTCTTGTCGTCGCCCGCGTTGGCCGCGAGCACGCCGACGACCGCGGCCAGGCCGAGCACGCCGACGACGGCGGCGCTGACCAGGAGCGTGCGGCGCCGCTTGTCGCGCGCCTTCTGCCGCTCCCGCTCCACCGCGAGGCGTTCACGGGCCGATTGCTTACCTTCTCGGTTCTTCTCGCTCACATCGGGGCAAACGAACCGGGGAGGCCCGTGCGGCCTCCCCGGTCCCAGGTCCACCCTTAAGGATTACGCGTGTTCGCGTACGCCCTTCGCCAGTTCGCCGGCGAGCTCGCGGACCGCGGCGACACCGGCCGCCTCGTCGTCGGCGTCCAGCATCCGCTGGACGAACGCCGAGCCGACGATGACTCCGTCGGCGAAGCCCGCGACCTCGGCGGCCTGCGCGGCGTTCGAGACGCCGAGGCCGACGCAGACCGGCAGTTCGGTGGTCGCGCGGGTGCGCTCCACCAGGTTCTGCGCCTGGGCTCCCACGGACACGCGGGTGCCGGTGACACCCATCAGGGAGGCCGCGTACACGAAGCCCGAACCGGCCGCCGTGATCGTCGCGAGCCGGGCGTCCTTGCTGCTCGGCGCGACGACGAAGACGGTGGCGAGGCCGTGCTTGGCCGCGTGCTCGCGCCACAGCGCCGACTCCTGCACCGGCAGGTCGGGCAGGATGCAGCCCGCGCCGCCCGCCTGCGCGAGCTCGGCGGTGAAGCGCTCCACGCCGTAGCGGTCGATGGGGTTCCAGTACGTCATGACGAGCACCGGCTTGCCCGTGGCCGCGTGTGCCTCGCGCACCGTTCGGAACACGTCGGCGATCTTCACGCCGCCGCGCAGGGCGATGTCGTCGGCGGTCTGGATGACCGGCCCGTCCAGGACGGGGTCGCTGTGCGGCAGGCCGACCTCGACGACGTCGGCGCCGCCGTCGAAGGCCGCCTTGATGGCCTCGATGCCGCCGTCCACGGTGGGGAAGCCCGCCGGGAGGTAGGCGATCAGGGCCGACCTGCCCTCGGCCTTGGCGGCGGCGAGGGTGTCGTTCAACAGCTGGATGTTGCCGCTCACTTGACGTCCCCCTCGATCTCGGCGTGCTCGCCGGCCGCGTCCGCCGCGACGGCGGCGGCGTCCGTGTCGTACAGGTTGAAGTAGCGGGCGGCGGTGTCCATGTCCTTGTCGCCGCGGCCCGACAGGTTGACGACGATCAGCCCGTCCTTGCCCAGCTCCTTGCCGACCTCCAGGGCGCCCGCGAGGGCGTGCGCGCTCTCGATCGCCGGGATGATGCCCTCGGTGCGCGAGAGCAGGCGCAGGGCCTCCATCGCGGCGCCGTCGGTGACCGCGCGGTACTCGCCGCGGCCGCTGTCCTTCAGGAAGGCGTGCTCGGGGCCGATGCCCGGATAGTCGAGTCCGGCCGAGATCGAGTACGGCTCGGTGATCTGGCCCTCCTCGTCCTGGAGCACGTAGCTGCGCGAGCCGTGCAGGATGCCCGGCTCGCCCGCCGTCAGCGTGGCGGCGTGCTCGCCGGTCTCCACGCCGTGCCCCGCGGGCTCGCAGCCGATCAGGCGTACGTCCGCGTCCGGGATGAACGCGTGGAACAGGCCGATCGCGTTGGAACCGCCGCCGACGCAGGCGACGGCCGCGTCGGGCAGGCGCCCGGCGCGCTCCAGGATCTGCCGCCTGGCCTCGACGCCGATGACGCGGTGGAAGTCGCGGACCATGGCGGGGAAGGGGTGCGGGCCCGCCACGGTCCCGAACAGGTAGTGGGTGTGGTCGACGTTGGCCACCCAGTCGCGGAACGCCTCGTTGATCGCGTCCTTGAGCGTACGGCTGCCGGACTTCACGGCGATGACCTCGGCGCCGAGCATCCGCATCCGCGCGACGTTGAGTGCCTGCCGCTGGGTGTCGATCTCCCCCATGTAGATGGTGCACTCGAGCCCGAACAGCGCGCAGGCGGTGGCGGTGGCCACGCCGTGCTGACCGGCACCGGTCTCGGCGATCACCCGGGTCTTCCCCATGCGCTTCGTCAGGAGCGCCTGCCCGAGCACGTTGTTGATCTTGTGGGACCCGGTGTGGTTCAGGTCCTCCCGCTTGAGGAACACCCGGGCGCCACCGGCGTGTTCGGCGAACCTCGGCACCTCCGTGAGGGCGCTCGGGCGGCCCGTGTAGTTCACGAGCAGGTCGTCCAGCTCGCGGGCGAACTCAGGGTCCGCCTTCGCCTTGTCGAACTCGACGGCCACCTCGTCGACGGCGGCGACGAGCGCCTCCGGGATGAACTTGCCGCCGAACGCGCCGAAGTACCCTTCGGCGCTCGGGATCCGACCCTCCGGGTCGGGGATGAAGTACTCGCTGGGCATGTGGAACCTCGCGTGATGTGGGGTGGACTGTCGGTCACCGTATTGCGCGAGCGCCTCTGGCCGGCGGGGGTGGGGGGCGGCAGCTGTTCCCGCCGCTGCGCGGCGGATTGCCCCACCCGCCCGCCCGTGACCCTGGGGCCCGGGTGGCCCTGCGGACCGCCGTGCGGCGGGAGCCCTCGACCCCGGGTGCGGGTGCGGAAGCCGTCCCGCCGCTGCGCGGCGGATCGCCCCACCCGCCCACCCGTAACTGTGGGACCCGGGTGCGGGAACGGGCCCACCCCGCAGGTGCAGGTTCTCCCACCCACCCGAGGGCGCGGGACCTCCCACCCACCCAAGCGTGCAGGTTCTCCTACCCACCCGGGGGCCAGGCTCTCCCAACCACCCGAAGGTGCGGGCTCTCCCACCCATCCGAAGGTGCGGGCTCTCCCACCCACCCGAGGGCGCGGGCTCTCCCAACCACCCAAGCGTGCAGGTTCTCCCACCCACCCGGGGGTCCGGGGGCGGAGCCCCCGGGTTCGGGAAGGGGCGGGGTTGGGGAAGGAAAGAATCCGCCGCCACGGCGAGCAACCCCCACCGGCGAGTCCCGGCGGTGCCGAACTCCCCGCTAGCGATGCCGCAGGCAAAGGCGCAGGCGCGCGTCGCGCGGGCGCCATCGCATGCCGTTCACCTGCCCGGGCTCGTCCCCGATGACGTACCGCACCCGCCGCCCGTGCACCCGCCGCGCAGGCGCCCTGCACCCCCGCGGCCGGCAGCCACGGGCAAGGCGGGCGTACGGGTCACAGGTGCCCGAGAGGCCCGCGGGGAGCGGGGGGCCGAGGGGCGCGGCCGACCGCACGCACGCCCGGCCGCCGTCCGGGCGCGTGCCCGGGCGGTCGGCGGCGGCGAAGAGGTCGGCGGGCATCGGTGCGGGTCAGCTCCTGCCGTGCCGGAGGGCCGGGTGGGCCCCGGCGGCGACGAGGTCGGACACCGCGCCCCGCGGGTCCCGGCCGGTGACGAGGGACTCGCCGACGAGCACCGCGTCGGCGCCCGCGTTGGCGTAGGCGATGAGGTCGTGCGGCCCGCGCACCCCGGACTCGGCGATCTTCACGACGGAGTCGGGCAGCTCGGGCGCGACCCGCTCGAAGGTGTCGCGGTCGACCTTGAGGGTCTTCAGGTCGCGCGCGTTGACGCCGATGACCTTCGCGCCCGCGTCGACGGCCCGCTCGGCCTCGTCCTCGTCGTGGACCTCCACGATCGGGGTGAGGCCGATGGACTCGGCGCGCTCGATCAGCGATTCGAGGGCGGGCTGGTCGAGGGCGGCGACGATCAGCAGGGCGAGGTCGGCGCCGTACGCCCTGGCCTCCCACAGCTGGTACGACGTGACGATGAAGTCCTTGCGGAGCACCGGGACGTCGACCTTGGCGCGCACGGCCTCCAGGTCGGCGAGCGAGCCGCCGAAGCGGCGCTCCTCGGTGAGCACGGAGATGGCGGCGGCGCCACCGGCCTCGTAGTCGGCGGCGAGCCCCGCGGGGTCGGCGATCGCGGCGAGCGCGCCCTTGGACGGGCTGGAGCGCTTGACCTCGCAGATGACCTTGACGCCGTCGCCGCGCAGCGCGGCGACCCCGTCCTTGGCCGCGGGGGCCTTCGCCGCGCGCTCCTTGAGCTCGTCGAGGCTGACGCGCGCCTGCCGCTCTGCGAGGTCGGCACGGACTCCGTCGATGATCTCGTCGAGCACACTCACGCGAGCGGCCCCCTTCCAGGACGGTTGAATCTACGTTCAAGCAGTTTCAGAGCGGTGTTCCAGCGGGACACCGCCACTCGGTCCGCCCTCGACGGGCTTTCCCATGGTCACTGCGATGGTATCCGCAGGAGGGCGAAGGACCCGCATCCGGTTGACGCGGGTCCCACGACCTGGACATTTGTCAGGCGTGCGGCGGAGTGCCAGGGCGGGCTCTAGGGGTGCAGCGCCCCGCCGAACGGCAGGTTCCGTACGAGGGTGAACAGGGCGACGACGATGCCGACGCCCCACAGCTGTGCGCGGCCCAGTCCGAGCCGCAGCGGCCTGCCGCGCGCCGTCCGGAGCGCCCACAGGGCCCACACGACCGCGAACAGGCCGAAGCCCACGACGGCCAGCGCGTTGGCGCCGAGGGCCGTCGGCAGGTCGCCGTGGGCGAAGGCGTGGGCGCTGCGCAGGCCGCCGCAGCCGGGGCAGAAGACGCCCGTGTAGTGCAGGAGCGGGCAGGGCGGGTAGTGGCCCGGTTCGTTCGGGTCGACCGTGGCGACGTACGCGAAGGCCGCGGTGACCGAGCCGAGCAGTCCGAGCGGCACGGCCAGGCGCCTGAGCGCCCCGGCCGGGCCCGGGGGCGCGGTGGTCTGCGGTTCTGGGGTCACCCGGGCATTGTCTCCCGCGCGGGGCCCGTGCGCCCGGGTGGTACGCCGTCGGAGGGGTGAAGTGGTCCGGTCCGGGGGGCCGGGTACGCCTCAGGGGGGTCGGAACATGTTCCGACCCCCCTGAGGCGTACGTGTGCCCGCTGTCGCGGTCAGCTCTCGGAGCTCGCCACCCGCGGCGCCCGCTGCGGCTTCTGGCCGAGGCCCGCGAGACGCATGGCGCCGCCCACGATGCCGCCCACGAGGGTGAGGGCCATACCGGCCCAGAAGCCCAGCGGGTTGTCCATCACCATGAAGGCGCCCGCGACACAGAAACCGATGAAGGCGATGATGACGCCGGTCCAGGCGGCCGGGGTGTGACCGTGTCCGTGGCTGCTGCCCGCCATGACTTGCTCCTCGTAGCTATGCGTGTGGGGTGGGCGCCGGTCCGGGCGGATCGCCGGTCCCGCGCCACCGTGAGTCGGACGCTCGGCTCCATTGTCCCGTACCGGCGCGTATGCCTTGAGCGCGGGGTCCCGGGCCCGGGACCCCGCGTCCGGTGGGTCGGCCCGGTCCCGTTCGGTCGGCCGGCCCTAGGGCCTGTCCGGCGGATCTTCGCGGAACAGCCCGCGGCGTCTGGTGCGTGCTCTCGGCGTGCGCCCGGATCGCCCTCGTACTGGACGTACTT